>CAIQUS010000012.1 GCA_903875045.1 uncultured Bacteroidales bacterium | reverse complement strand
CAATCGATGGTTTGAAGAGCAAGGCTTGTACAATCTTACATTGAATTACGAACGGTTAACCAATTTAAAGAAACCGCCGTGTACGAAAGTATGCCCGGTGGTGTGAGAGGGCGGGGGAGCAATCCCCCTACCTACTCGATTTAAAGGAATAATGTTAATTTTTATCCCAGAAAAGTTTGGTTGTGACAACGTCACCTCCGATGGCAGTAGCCGCAGCAGAACGGTTAACCCCATTTAAGGTTTGTTCTGTTGTCGGGTAGGTCAAACGCAGAGGAAGTTCAGTGTCTGCAGTGGGAGGGGCAATCAGCACAGGATAGTCTAACATCCGGTAAGCTGTCCAGCTTTCAAAACCACGGTTATAGAGTCCGATCCATTTTTGTGTACCGATTTTCTGTTTCCATGTTCCGGTTGCAGTTGCGTACTTCACTTTTGGCTGAGCCAGGTATGTGATGGCATCAGCTTCTGTGCCACCCCATTCTGTGATCGAAGCAACGATAGCCTGATCGTAGTGTGTTTCAGCAGTTCCTCCAACATTAAATCCACGTTCGGCACCTTCGGCTAATAAAAACTCCACTTCCGAAAGATTGAACAGGGTAACCGGGAATTGTGCCTCGGTAATCGTCGGGTTCACATGTGAAAATTTGGTGAAATCGTTGGAGGCACCATAAATTCCGCCAACATAAACATCGCCAACCATCGTGAAATATAATGCCCTGCGCGGATCGTTGAGGTCGTTCATGACATCAACAAAGGTATTTGCGGCAACAAAGTCATTCCTGCCACTCAGGACCAGATTTTCATTGATAGGATTGTTATTGGGCTGATCAAGCAAATAACTCATTGTTGCATTATCGAAATTTGATTTGATTACGAATGGAGCGGCCTCTTCAACTGCAGCTTTGGCGGTTGTGGCATCAACATCAGAAAGGAGCATACCCATTCTCAACTTCAGGGAGTTGGCAAATTTATACCACTTTGGCATATTGCCACCAAACATGTTATCATAACTGCCAAAACTATTCTGGCCCTGATCCATTTTAAGGATTGCTGCTGACAGCCGGACAAGAAGATCCTTGTAAATAACAAGTCCGTCATCATATTTCGGCAATAAAATGGTTTGGTTTAATGCATCGGTGTAAGGAACATTTCCAAAGGTTTCAACCAGTACACTGTAGCCGTAAACAGTCATTACTTCAACGATGGCAAGTTTATTTTTCAGAACAGCGGGGTCATCGCCTGGCAGGTCGCCTGAAGCAGCGAGCACTTTGGCTGATTCCTTCAAATTCATCAGAACATCTCTGTAAATGATATTCCAGTGTGTTGCAGGGATCGGCCGGGTTGTGATATCATAATTGGCTTCATCGATGTAGGTGGTTTCGGTCCATTGCTGAACAAACATACGGAAGATGTTGGCGTTAACATTGGGTGTAACCATTTGGTTGCAGATACTCTTCTGAGCACCGGTAAACAATGATTCTCCGGGAACCTTGGTTGGATCTTTGACATTAACATTCAACTCTTCGAGTTTCGAACAAGACGAAAACAACAAGAGGGTCAGGAATATTGCAAATATATTTTTCATATTGTTTTATTTAGAAGGTGAGTTTTAAGTTTAAGCTAAAATCACGGGTTGAAGGCAGCGATCCTGTTGTGTATCCCTGGAGGTTACCTGCGCCCAATCCTGATTCAGGATCTGCATACGGCAGGTTTTTAAAGATAATCCATAGGTTTGAGGCCACGGCTGTCAAGGTTATACCGGTGATGAAAGTCTTTTTCAACACGGTGGAAGGGATGGTGTAAGAAAGAGAAACCTGACGTAATTTAACATAGCTGGCATCATATACGAATGCGCTGTTCGGAAGTCTTGAATATCCGAAAGCACCATAATTGGAGGCAGCCAGTCTGGTTGTGTTAGCTACTCCGCTTGATTCGAAATAAGCTTTTCCGTCCGGGGTGTATTTGATTGCACCTTTAACACCTTCGTTGATAAAACCACCGCTGGTGGAAGCATAGCCGCTTGTGGGGTCACCAGGAGTTTTGTAAGCGATGGCATCCCTGACAGGGTTACCGAGGTCGTTTAAATAAGAAGTTTCAGCATACAAACCTGTTGCCAGTCCGTAATACATATCGAGTGAGAAGATGTCGCCACCTGACTGAACATCGATTAAGAAACCGAAAGCCCAGTTTTTATAGGTCAGGGTATTTAACAAACCACCTTGCCAGTCGGGGTTTACATTTCCGATTACCTGATCGGAAGTAACGGTTCTCAGGTAAGCTCCATTGGCTCCATTGACCCCTTTCTTGCCGTCTGCATCATAAACATAATCAGTTCCATATATAACGCCATAAGGTTGTCCAACCTTTGCATTGATGGTAACTCCACCCTGGAATCTGCCTAATTGCAGGTTCTGAACACCTTCGAACAGGCTCACAACTTTATTGTAGTTTTTCGACCAGTTCAATGTGATATCCCATCTGAAGTTTTTGTTTTTACATGGGGTTGCGTGAAGGGCCAATTCTACTCCGGAGTTCTGGATTTCACCGGCATTGATGATTTTCACGTTATAACCTGTACTGGTAGAAACAGGAAGCGGGAGGATTTGATTGATGGTGTTGGTTTTATACAAAGCCAGGTCAAAGCCAAGTCTTCTGCCGATAAAGTACATTTCCAAACCACCTTCTAAACTTTTGGTAGTTTCCGGTTTAAGGTTGGGGTTTTTCTGAGTCGTTGGAACGGCTGTGGTCAAATTGTTGAAAGGGGTTAACACCAGGTAGTTGTCAACAAGCTGATCAAAATTCGGGCTGTTTCCAACCATGGCATAATTTAACCTGACTTTTCCGAAGGAGAGCCATTTTGCTTCTGGAGCAAGACTTGAAAAGATGAAACTACCTGCAACGGAGGGATAATAGTATGAATTGTTATCCTTGGGTAAAGTGGAGGATTGATCGCGTCTGACCGTTGCATCAAGGTACAGGAAGTTTTTATATCCCAATGAAGCACTGGCATAAATGCCAACAACCTTCACCTGTGAAGCCAATTCCTTGGAAAGTGGCAGAGGACCTGCACTGTTTTGCAATGAATAGAGTTCTGCAATGGATAAACCACCATTTGTAGAGGAGATCAACCGGCTGTAATTTGTTTTTCTGATGTTCATCCCTAAAACACCTTTCAGGTTAAATGATTTTGAAAGGTCCTTGTTGAAATTGGCCATCAGGTCATAATTGAATTCGCTGAAGTTAATATCTCTTCTCATGTAGCCTGATTGCTGATCGCTTCTGCCGACACTGCCGTCAGCTCCGGTTCCAATACCAAAAGTACCGGCAACGCTACCAACAGCTCTTCTTTCTTCCTGTAATTCTGAGTAAGTGTCAACCGAAAAACGACCAAAAATGTTTAACCAGTCAGCAACTTTATAATTCAAAGATGCGTTTCCGATGAAACGATTTCTCCCGTCGCTTTCGTAATTCTGATAGCGGGTCCAATATGGGTTATCCCAATAGATAGGATTAGCATCAGTTGGGTCGGCGTAATTCCAGGTTAAATTGCGCTTGGTGAGGTCGTACATTTCCTTCTGTTGTTTAATGTCAACATTGACCTGATACCATTGACGGAAAGAACCCATGATGTTATCATTGTAACCTGTTGAATTACGACCTGTTCCTTTGTTGATGGAATAGTTGCCGTAACCTGTCACAGTTAATCTGTCGTTTACATTCCAGGTGGCATTCAGGGCTACATTGTTTTTAACGAGTTTGCTGTTTGGCAACAATCCGTTTTGGGTGAAGTTTGTATAGGATACCCTGTAATTTCCTCCTTTGAAAGTGTTTTCAATGGCAAGAGTATTGGTAAAAGTTACCGGTTTTTCAAAAAAGGTGATGGGACCGTTTGCAGCCGCACTCCATGGGGTAGCTTTAAGATAATTTGGTGACTGAGGATCAACGGCATCCCATTGATAGGTGGGACTGCCATCAAACTTAGCACCATAAGAAGCATCTTCCGAGGTTACTGCCCATTTGGTCAGGACACTTCCCGGTGTCGAGTCGACTGTGATCTGTCCCGTTCCGGCATTCACATAGCGCATATACCAGTAGCTGCCTGGTCCATCGTAATATTTTCCATAGCCTCCGCCGTAATCTTTCTGATAGTCAACGAAGGTGGTTTTGTCAACAAAACCCATTGAAGCGCTGGTGTTAAAGGAAACGCCAATACCTTTTCTTTCGTTTCCGGGACCTTTGGCGCCTTTTTTTGTAGTGATCATGATCACACCGTTGGCAGCACGCGAACCATATAATGCAGTGGCTGCTGATCCTTTCAATACGTTGATATTCTCAATATCCTCAGGATTGATGTCAGATGCGGCATTGCCATAGTCGTAACCTGTACCGGCCTGGGCCTGGCTTGTTGAGTTCGACACATCATTGTTGACAGGAACTCCGTCAATAACAAAAAGAGCCTGGTTATTACCTGTTAAAGATTTGCTACCTCTTAATAAGACATTGGTTGAACCACCAAGGTTGGTGGTTGTTTTAACCTGTACCCCGGCAACTCTTCCAGACAGTGAATTGACGAAGTTATCCGTCTTGGTCAAGCTAAGCTGGTCGCCTTTAACTTCTTGTGTTGCATAACCAAGTGATTTTTTTTCACGTGGGATGCCGAGTGCCGTAACAACAACTCCTTCAAGTTCCTGAACGCTGGCAACCAATACAACATTAACCACGTTATCTGTGCCAAGAGTAATTTCCTGGGTCACCATTCCTACGTAGGAAACAAGGATAACATCTTTATCCTTTGGCACATTGAGCGTGAACTTACCGTCAATATCGGTAATTGCGCCAACAGCGGTGCCTTTAACGAGTACGGTGGCACCCGGAATACCGATGCCATCACCAGAATCTGTGACCTTGCCCGAAATAGTTCGTTGGGCATGAGCAACTTGCAACCCTATGAAAAGCATAAGGGCAAGGAAAATCGTAAATTTTCTCATACAGTTTAATTTTTGTTAGTAAATGTGTGAATAATCAGTGATGTAATAAAATTCATAAGTAAGCAAATGGTTGATCGGCAAGTTTTAAGTGATAAATTTTTCTAAGAACTCTACTACGGTGCAATTTTACGTAATACTTTTAATGAAACCAACAAGATTTAACAATAAATTAATATTTTTTTAACTTTTTTTTAACGCGGTCATCTATTTTGGCAGTTGGAATTAAAACTCCGGCATTGTTAAACGGGACCGGAAAATATCTGCAAAATCAATGAAAGCGCTTGAAAAAAGACCGAAGAGCAGAAGTAAAATGATATAGGTTGCCGTAGATGATATGGCAGTCAATGGATTAAGCAGCTGGTATGTGGCAATCAGTAAACAGGAAATTCCGAGGAAATAATATCCCTTCCTACGCAGGTTCCATATCAGTAGCACACCTGTAAACCCAAATCCATGTAAAATAAAACCTGCACCGAAAAAGAACAATGTTTGAACTTTTGTTAAATCTGCGGGTGAAAGGTATTGATTGGTTACTGAAGTAATCCAGGCAGAATTAAAGAGCCCTGCCATAAAAAGTAGTGACAGTAAACCAAAATAAACGAATGAAATCAGGCAAAGGAGTGTAAGAACCAGAGGGCGTGTTCGCACTGGCACTGATTCCGGCGCCCGGTCAGGTGTATGATCTTCTTTAACCGTCATGACATGATTTTGAGGTTCCTGCTATAAAGAAGGATAAACAAGCCGGAGAAAACCAGTTCTGGAAACCCGGGGCTCGACAGATGCATGAAATACATTGGTGCAAGGATCAGAAGAATCTGAAAAATGGTGTAGACATGAAACCCAATTTTTTTGAGCTGCATCATCAGGATGGCACCGGCCAGGGACCCGGCATAAAAAGCGGCAGAGACCAGAAAATAGAGTGGTTTGGTTTCAAGCAGCAAGTCGATTCCCGGAATGTTGAATTTTTTGGCGAATTCCTGGGCAACCATGACAAAAGTGTCGTAAAATCCGGCAATGACCAGTCCCGAGAACATATTCATTCCGCTGCTGATAAATGTAAGTATACATAAAACAGTCAGCAGTGTCGGCCTTTGTGGTTTGGTGCCGGGCGGCGATGATTGAGTAAGTTCTTCCATGGTCAGGCTCCAAATTTTGATTTGTCACCCTGATAGGTTGCATTTCCAAATCCAAGGATCGGAATAAAGATAAACCGGAGAAAAAACAGTCCGATGGTGAATCCGGTACCCTTCCCGAAATTTTTTGCCAATCCATTCAGGATGATAATGTAAATAAAAAGGTTGATGACTGGGATAAGCATTAAAAGGAGATACCACCATGGCAATCCTGCTATTTTTATCGCTATCAGATAGTTGTAAACCGGGATTATGGCAGCCCAGCCGGGCTCCCCGGCTTTCTGGAACATGAACCAGGCACCCACAATTTCGATGACCGCTGCCATGAGGCCCAAAAAGATGATGGGCACGATGAGAGCTAATAAAAACGGCTCAAACGGCAAGGAGAAAATTAGTAACATATTTTAAAGATTTATTCAAGTTTTCCAACAACTTTTTCTACTTCATCCAGTATCTCGCATGATTTCACAAGTTCCTTCATGGCATTGTGATCGGGATAGAGAGGCCGGTCAACTTCCAGGAATGCAACATATTTCCTGATTACCTCTTTGGCTTTTGATACGCCTTTACCAAATGTGTATTCCCTGAAATCCAGCGCCTGTGCAGCTGCCATGAGTTCGATTCCAAGAATGCCATAAGCATTGTCGAGGATCTGGAAATTCTTCAGGGCAGTATTCATGCCCATGGAAACAAAGTCCTCCTGGTCGGCGGCAGCGGGGATCGACTGAATGGATGCCGGCGCAGAGAGGATACGTTGTTCCACAATCTGCATATCGGCAGTATATTGGCTGAGCATCAGTCCGCTGAACATACCAGCTCCTTTGGTCAGAAAGGCAGGCAGACCAACGCTGAGGGCAGGATTGTTGAGCCTGTTCATCCGGCGTTCACTCATCACACTGACCATGGTAACCACATAGCCGGCCATATCCATAGGAACTGACACAGGTGAACCCTGAAAATTGGCACCAGAGAGCTGCAAGTTTTCATCGGGGAAGAAGATGGGGTTATCACCTACTCCGTTTAACTCGATTTCCACCTGCGAACGCGCATAAGCAAGCGCATCATGAGCCGCACCGATTACCTGAGGGGTTGAACGCATGGAATAGGCATCCTGCACTTTGCATTTTACTTTTCCTTCGGCAAGATCTCCACCGGTTACACACTTCAGGATGGCAGCGGCACTGCGCACAGCTCCTTTGAATCCTCTGATTTCGTGGAGTTTCGGACTGTAGGGGCGCATGTTTGCCTTCATTGCTTCGAGCGACATGGATGCGGCAATTTCGGCCTGTTTCAGCCAGTTGTTGGCATCGAACAGGAATAATGCGCTCATGGCGGTTAGTACATTCGATCCGTTTATGGTAGCCAGTCCGTCGCGGGCCTGCAGGCCGGGCACCGCTATTCCGGCAGCATCCAGTGCCTCTTTTCCCGACATTAGCTTTCCCTGGTAATAAGCTTCACCTTCACCCATCATCAACAGGGCGATCTGCGACATGGGGGCAAGGTCGCCACATGCACCAACCGACCCTTTCTTGCAAACCATGGGGGTGACACCTTTATTAAGCATGTCAACAAGGGTTTGGGTAATCTCCAGCCGGGAACCTGAATTTCCATGAGCATGAACATTGATACGCCCAAGCATCGCACCCCTTACCCAATCGATGGGCATAGGTTCGCCGATACCGGCAGCATGATTATATATGAGGTATTTTTGGAATTCTTTGACCTGGTCATCGTTCAGTACCATTTCTGAAAATTCCCCGATCCCGGTATTTACGCCGTACATGATTTCATGGGCCAGGATTTTCCGCTCAAGCATGGCGCGGCATTTATGAATTCGTTCGATCGCCTGAGGATCGAGTGCTACTTTTTCATTGTGGCGGGCAACTCTGACTACGTCTTCGATCGTCAGGCCTGCACCTTTTATAATTAGTGTCATTTGTTGTGAATTTTATGTTCGTGAATTGTAAGTTAGAAAAAGTGGACAAGTGGACAAGTGGGCGAGTGAATATTTCGCCATTTCACTCTGCTCCGATAAGCATGCTTCGGGCGGAGAGCCTTGCCGTCGTCCAGGTTCGTTTTAAATTTTTCTTCATCACGATAAAAGGTTTTTGATTTCATCAAATGAAATGGACTTCTGCTCGCCCGAACGCATATCCTTGAACGTTAACAGGCTGGTTTCGATTTCATTCTTGCCAACCAGGATCACAAATGGAATGTTTTTACGGTTGGCATATTCCATCTGCTTTTTAATTTTTGCGGCATCGGGGTAGATTTCTGATGGGATACCTGCCTGCCGTAAGTTTGCCAGGAGTGTCAGGCAATATTTTTCTTCCTCCGTCCCGAAATTAATAAACAATACGCGGGTAGAAGCCTGTATCGTTTGCGGAAAGAGGGTGAGTTCGTTCATCACATCATAAATCCGGTCGGCGCCGAAAGAAATGCCCACGCCCGACATGCCCGGCAATCCAAAAATCCCGGTGAGGTCATCATAGCGCCCGCCTCCGCAGATGCTGCCCATGGGCACATCCAGGGCTTTTACTTCCATGATGGTTCCTGTGTAATAACTGAGGCCGCGGGCGAGTGTAATATCGAAATCAAATTTATTGTTCAGGCCGAGGTCTTTAAGAAATTGCAGAACAGTATGCATCTCCTCGAGTCCCTTGCGGCCGATTTCGGAATCTTTGAATAATCCGGTCAGTGTCTTGAACTTATCCTTGATCTTTCCTTCCAGGGTGAGGATGGGCTGAAGCTTTTCAACAGATTCGTAGGTAATACCTCTTTGGATCAGTTCATCATTCACTTTGTCGATCCCGGTTTTATCCAGTTTATCCATGGCCACCGTAATGTCGGTGAGTTTATCAGGGGCTCCGATGGCTTCGGCGATTCCCGCAAGCACCTTCCGGTTGTTGATATGAATCATAACCCGGATGCCAAGTTTTGAAAAGATGGCATCAGCTATTTGAGCCAGTTCAACTTCGTACAAGAGAGAATTGCTTCCGATAACATCGACATCGCACTGGAAAAATTCACGATAGCGGCCCTTCTGCGGCCGATCGGCACGCCATACAGGTTGAATCTGGTATCTTTTGAAAGGAAAGATCAACTCATTCTGGTGCTGTACCACAAAACGGGCGAATGGAACTGTAAGGTCATACCGGAGACCTTTTTCTGCAATATGTTTTGTAAGGTGTTGCAACCGCGATCCTGCATCCCGCATTCCCGATTCTGCATCGGGTATGCCATCGAGGTAGTTGCCGGAGTTGAGAATTTTAAAAAGAAGTTTGTCACCCTCGTCTCCGTATTTTCCCATCAGCGTAGAGAGGTTTTCCATGGCTGGTGTCTCAATAGGCTGATATCCAAAGACCTGAAAAACATTCCGTATGGTATCAAAAATATAATTCCGCCGTACCATTTCGGTGGGCGGGAAATCACGTGTTCCTTTGGGGATGGTTGGTTTTTGTGAAGACATTCACATTGGTTTTTGCAAAGATAATAAGTTTAACAACCGGTAAAGATATTCCGTGCATCCAGCCTCAGATTCTGCCGGAGCCCAGGGTGCAAAATTTTTATCATCAATCGCTGCATAGGGCCCGTCTTTGAATTCGTATGCGACTGTATCCTGATCGAGTGCAACAATGGTATGATAGGTGCGCTCAGGGATCTCGGTGCCATAGGAGCCGTTTAAGGGATCCAGGAGAATATGGTCGCTGATATTTCCCAGATCATCAAATTCTATGACTAAAATTCTTCCGCGCAGGGCAAAAAAAACTTCCCGTTTATCCGGATCTTCATGCTTATGTGGCTGGATATAGGATAGTGGTTCCATGGCATTGAGCAATCGTTGCAGCGAATCTGAATAATCCCCGTGAAAATTGTGGTTCATGCGGCGGCGCCTGGATGCCTTCGCCTGTTCCGAAATCTGATCCAGAAGTGGCTGATTAATTTTTATCATTATTCAAATCGTTGTTTCGTACGCTGAATTTTTCCAAAAACCAAAATTCGGATAAAAACGAATACCATTTCCAAACCATGGATAAAAAAGCACTAATTTTGACCCTCTGATGATCATCGAGTAAGATTTAAAATAGCGACATTTCATGAAATCCACAGGAAAGACAACCATTTCAGTGAAAAAGAAAGCATCCTCCCGGGAGGAAAAGCAATCATTTTTGAGAAAATATCGCCTCGCACTTTTGGTATTAGTCCCTTTTGCCGTCTATCTCAATGTGGTAACACTCCAATATACTTGCCTGGATGACACCACTTTCATCCTTGATAACAGGGAATATAACCAAAATGCCTCCAATCTTTTTACCTCTTTTGAGCGAGGACTTTTTCAACCCGCCGACAAGAGCCAATACGACTATTACCGCCCTCTTTTTCTGGTTGACATGATTGTGGAGTACCATATTTTCGGAGAAAATGCCACAGGATATCATGTTACGAATCTTCTTTTCCATATTCTGTCGGTAGTGCTGCTTTTCCTGTTTTTTAAAAAAATAAAGCTGGATGAAACAACATCGCTGATCCTTGCGCTGCTGTTTGCGGTACATCCGGCACTTAGCCAGGCGGTAGCCTGGATTCCCGGGCGAAATGACATGATGCTCATGATTTTTCTTTTGGCGGGGATGCTCTTCACCATTGACTTTGCCCAATTGCGAAGGTGGCAGGATTTTGTTCTCCAGATGCTGTTTTTTCTCCTGGCCCTGTTTACCAAGGAAACTGCCATCATTATACCGATTCTTGCCTTTTTTCTTCTCACAAGGGTATTCAGGATACCCTGGAAACAACTTTATCCACTGGGAATTGGATGGGCAATGGCGATATTTTTCTGGTTTTTTATGGAATCCACTGTAAAACAATCCGGAAACAAACTCCCTTTCAGGGAGATGCTCGAGTCCGGAATGAGCCGGATGCCTGCATTCTTGCAATACCTTGGCAAAATATTTCTTCCGGTCAACCTGTCGGTACATCCTCAGATTGATGAAATATCCATCATTTGGGGACTCCTCTCTGTGGGTATGATCATCGCATTGCTTATTTTTTCCAAAAGCTATTTTAAACCTTTGACCATCCTCGGAATCGGGTGGTTTTTACTTTTTCTGCTTCCGGTACTGGCTGTCCCCAGAACTTTCAATGACCTGGTATATGAACACCGTTTATACATCCCGATGGTTGGGATTCTGCTTTTGCTGAGCCAGACTTTTTTATTTTCCGGTAAATTGAAAGGAATTTACAGGGATGTTCTATTTGGGACCATCATCCTGCTTTTCGGAGCGATGAGTTTTAGCCGGGTTGGCTATTTTAAAAATCCGCTGGCCTATTGGAACAGGGCAGTTGTTGAAACGCCACAGAATGCATATTCAAAAATGATGACGGCCACCTGGGTGAAGGACGATGCATTGCAGGAAAAATTATTTCGGGAAGCCTACGCCATTGACTCAACCATGAAGGATATTAACCTCTACCTCGGAAAGGTCTCGTTCAAGAATAAAAATTATGCAGATGCAGAAAGGCATTTGAAAAAGGAGTTGGCTATATCAAAGGTGAAAATACCCGATAATTATTTTTTTCTGGGTCAGATCGCTTATGAGCAAAAGGATTACAAAAATGCAAGGAAATTCATGTCGGAAGGATTAAGAATCTCGGGAAATAATAATCCCAGTGCCTATTTCCTGATCGCTCAAGCCTGTTTTTTTGAGAACCTGTTGGATAGCGCCGCCATCAACCTGTTGAAGGTGATCGAATTGGACCCTGCTGACAGCCAGGCAAATAATAACCTGGTATTACTTTATATGCAACTGGGACAGAAAGACAAAGCTGTGGCACAAATTCAGCGGATGAAAGCGAACGGAGTAAAAACATCTCCGGAACTGCTTAAAATGGTGGGGACAGAATAAAAAAATTCCGGTTATCCTTTAAGCTTCTTATATTTTATCCGGTGAGGTACATCATCGCCCATGCGTTTTTTCTTATTCTCTTCATAATCAGAATAGGAGCCTTCGAAGAAATACATTTGCGAATCGCCTTCAAATGCCAGGATGTGGGTGGCAATGCGGTCGAGAAACCATCGGTCGTGCGAGATGATCACGGCACATCCGGCAAAATTCTCAAGGCCTTCTTCCAATGCGCGTAAGGTATTGACATCGATGTCGTTGGTTGGTTCATCCAGCAGCAGTACGTTGGCTTCTTCTTTCAAGGTCAGTGCAAGGTGAAGTCGGTTCCGCTCACCGCCCGACAGGGCACCACATTTTTTTTCCTGATCGGCACCACTGAAGTTAAACCGTGCAACGTATGCCCTGGCGCTCATGGTACGCCCGCCGATCTGCATATTTTCCGCCCCGGCTGAAATTACCTGAAATACTGTTTTTTCAGGATCAATGGAGGTATGGCTCTGGTCGACATAACCAAGTTTGACGGTTTCACCAACTTTGAAAGAACCCGTGTCTGATTTTTCGGCACCCATGATCATTCTGAACAGGGTGGTTTTGCCAGCCCCGTTCGGACCTATCACCCCGACAATTCCTGCCGGGGGCAATGAAAAGCTTAATCCTTCAAAAAGGAGTTTGTCACCGAAAGATTTTGACACCCCGATGGCTTCGATCACCATGGTGCCAAGCCGAGGACCGTTGGGAATATACAATTCTAATCGTTCTTCCTTTTCCCGCACATCTTCGCTCATCATTTTTTCGTAGGCATTCAAACGTGCTTTTCCTTTTGCCTGGCGGGCTTTTGGTGACATACGCACCCAGTCGAGTTCCCTTTCAAGGGTTTTGCGCCTTTTGCTTTCTGTTTTTTCCTCCTGGGCCAGTCTGTTTGATTTCTGTTCCAGCCAGGAAGTGTAATTTCCCTGCCAGGGGATTCCTTCGCCCCGGTCGAGTTCAAGAATCCAGCCCGCAACGTTATCGAGGAAATACCGGTCGTGTGTAATGGCAATAACAGTCCCTTTGTATTGCTGAAGGTGCATTTCGAGCCATTGAACCGATTCTGCATCCAGGTGGTTGGTTGGTTCATCAAGAAGCAGAATATCCGGTTCTTGAAGTAAAAGCCGGCAAAGCGCGATGCGCCGGCGTTCACCGCCTGAAAGATTTTTTACCGAAGAGTCCGGATCCGGACACCGCAGCGCATCCATGGCCCGTTCCAGTTTACTGTCAAGGTCCCAGGCACCATGCTGATCCAGCAGTTCAGTGAGTTCACCCTGGCGCTTGATCAGTTTGTCCATTTCATCGTCGGAAAGGGGCTCACCAAATTTATTATTAACTGCCTCATATTCCTTCAAAAGGCTAACTACCTCCCTGGCACCCTCTTCTACAATCTCCCGGACTGTTTTCGTGTCATCGAACTGAGGATCCTGCTCCAGGTACCCAATCGAATAGCCAGGTGAGAATACCACTTCCCCCAGGAAAGATTTTTCAACGCCGGCAATGATCTTCAGGAGGGTTGATTTTCCTGAACCATTCAATCCGATGATGCCGATTTTCGCACCATAGAAGAATGAAAGGTAGATGTTTTTCAGAACCTGTTTTTGGGGTGGATAGGTTTTGGTGACACCCACCATGCTGAAAATTATTTTTTTGTCGTCGGACATAAGTTAAATAGCGAAATAGTGAAAGAGTGAAATGGTGAAATTGTGAAATTGTGAAACCTTTCAGGTTTTATAAACCTGGAAGGTTTATTGTTTGGTTATCAGTTTGTTTATTTTTTCGGTTTCTGTTTCCCAGTTGAAATTGCGATGAACAAAATCATATCCGTTCTGGGCTATTTCATTGGCTTTTTCCGGATTATTCAGCAACATCATAATATGAGCAGCGTATTCCTGGGGTGTTTGAGCGACAAGGATATCTTCCCCATCACGGGCATTGAGTGCCTGAAAAGCCAGGGGTGAGGTGATACAGGGAATTTTCATTGCCATGGCTTCCAGGAGTTTGTTTTGGAGGCCGGTCCCGATCTGCATGGGGGCGATGAAGATACGGGCGCGGGCATAACAATCACGCATATCAGGTACCCAGCCACTTACATTTACCTGCGATGATTTGAGTACCATGACCCGCAGATGGGGATTTGCACCGGCAATGAGCAGGTTCAGACCAGGTTTATGCGGAAAAACTTGCGGCAGAATTTCATTAACCAGGAATTCAGCACTTTTTATATTGGGAGGGTATCCCATATTGCCTGTGAAAACAAGGTCGTAATCCTTTTGGGTTTCCGTGGGTTTGAAAAAATCGGTATCCACCCCATTGGCAACAACTACAATTTCACCACGTCTGGGATGGGGAATCAGGTCACGGTCGGGTGCCGAGATGATGATTTTGTTGTCAAAGGCTTCAAAAGCGTCGTGTTCGTAACGCAGCAACCTGTTATATTCGATACGGAGAAATGGTTTGAGATAAAATGGGGAGGTGTCTATTCTACGTTCAACTCCTTTTGAAAAGACATCCTGGTAATCAAGGGTTTTGGGAATCGGAATCCCAATAACATACTCAGCGACACGAATCAGCTGACAAAAAATATGGTCCGGTTTATACTCATTAATGAGTTTGTGGACTTTAGCAGCAGAAGATTTATTGTAAAAATAACCAACCTGAAGAGGTTTCCTGGAGAACAACGTTTTAATAAGGTTGAAAGCAATGGAAATTTTCGGGATGGGAATAATATGAAGGGCTTTCACATATTTTTTCAATACAGGGATGGCATCTTCATGAAGATCACCATCGTTCAGGGCACACAGGATGATCTCATGATGCTTTGAAAGCTGCTTGATCTGATGAAAAGCCCTAAGCTTATCGCCTTTTTCAGTGGGATACGGAACCCGGGGTAAAATAAAAAACAATCGCATGAAGATAGCTTGAAGCAGGCAAAAGTATGAAAAAACCGGGTTATTCCGAAAGTTGTTGATAAAAAGCAATCAATTTTTGAATCAAAAACAATGTATTATATTCCTTCCCGATCAGTTTACGGGCCTGTTTCCCGATTTTTGCACACAAGGCAGATTCAGTAACACAAATGGAGATCATCTCAAAAAATTCGCAGGGGGCATCGGCAATAAGGATATTTTCGAGATGGGTGCATCGTATTCCTTCTGCCCCGATGCTGGTTGATATGATGGTTTTACCAGCTGCCATTCCTTCGATGATCTTTACCCTGATGCCACTGCCCGAAAAAAGAGGGACAATCATAATGGCTTTTGAAGCCAAAAAATCCCGGGAATTTTCCACCTCGCCGAGTACGATCACATTGGGCACATCCAATGAACGCATCCATTGCGGCATTTCACGTCCGGCCAGGTAATATTTCAGATCAGGGAACTGATTGTGAATGTCGGGCCAAACATCGCGAAGAAACCAGCGGATACCATCCTGGTTGGGAATCCAGTTCATCGACCCGAGGGAAAAAAGGGATGGGAATTCAAGCGGGCCGGGCAGGTTGAGGTATGATCCGGGGTTGAGGCCAAAGGGGAGATCAATGACACGGGGGGATTTGAGCGTTGGAAATTGGAAATTGGAAATTGGAAATTCGAATTTCCAATTTCCAATTTCTAATTTCTCTTGTCTGACCAATCCATCGAAATATTCAGCATCATTTGGTGTAATTGCCACAATACCATCAACATCTAACACGGCGGTTTCTTCAAATATTCTCAGCGTTCGTGCCAGGCGACGGGTGTACCATTTTTTAAGCGGATTTTTTGTTTCTTCTGCAATCCGCTCCCAGATAAGGTGCTCGATGTTATGCGCCCTCAGCACGATTCGGGCTGTACTGTGTTTCCTGATAGTGCTGATATACGGGCACATGAACAATGTTTCCAGCTGGACCACATCAAATTCTCCGGATTGAAGGACAGCAACAATCCGTTTCCTGAAAGACTTTGAAATAAAACGTTTTACATGGTATGATTCACTGGTAAACAGATTGAAAAAGGCATCAAGGGGTTTCAACCGCAGATCGACATCGATGAGTTCGATTCCGGTTTTTTCATGGTATGCTTCAGGAATGTCATTGGCGGAAATGTTGTATTTGAAAGAGTTCACCGCAAGTACCTTTACCTGATGTCCGGCCCCGGATAAACCTTCAATGAGCATATTCATTGCCATCGGACCGCCTTCTTTGGGCGGCCAGGGTGATTTATTACACAGGAAGAGGATTCTCATAGCCGTCGATCCTGAACCTTAAAAAGTTTTTTGAAAAAGTTTGCCCAGGCATCGGCATCGAACAAAGAGGCATCATTCGTTGCTTTGATGGTCAGGAAAATTCCGATCGGCATCAGAACGGCTGATGAAAACCAAATGCCCTGCCATGGTGCAACAACCCCTTCAGCAGCATATTTTTCGCCAACAAAAGAGATAACCCAGAAGAGGATAAAAAACAGGGTGGAAATAACGGCAGGCATGCCCAGGCCGCCTTTGCGAATGATCGCCCCGAGGGGTGCACCAATAAAAAACAGCAGAAAACAGGCTATTGAAAAGGCGAATTTTTTATGATATACTATCTGATGTTTAAAAATCAATTTGCTTTTACCGTAGATGGATTCCTTGCTGGTGGTTAAATTTTCCCTGGAACTTTTGGCCGCATTGACTGCAGTTTCCATAATTCCATAACGCTCCCTTGCTTTGAAGTTATAAATCACAGAAGGGTTGAATTTGGTAACCGGATCGATTATATGCCATTTTTTATCCTTCAGTGTGTTATAAAATTTCAGGTTGTTCATGTAACTCAGCTCGAAGGATTCACGGTCTGATTCAAGCTGTACAGTAATGGAGTCGATTGAATGTTTCAACTGTTTGACATTCTGCATTTCGTAGTTTTTCTTGAAAAGATTTTCATCCGTACGGGTTAACTGGAACGCCGAAAGGTCAAACATCTGGTATTGTTCCGTAAATTCCGTTCGCTGGAAGGGCCGGGTAGCCTCATTGTTCCGTAAATCGATCCGTTCTTCATAATTGGTGCCGTTGTAGAGCCTGAAAACTAAAAACTTTTTATCCGGTGAAAGTTCCATCTTCCCCCATTCAGCTGTTGTAAGTGATACATTTCCAATTCGTTTTGTATGATCATACACCATGATATCCCTGATGGTGTTCCCGTCCTGCTCTTTTTTTCCTACCCTGATTACGAATCCTTCAATGCCGGGATAAAAAACACCTTCCTTCAGATTAAATGCCAGTTTTTTCTCCCTGACATCATATAACAATGACAGGAACTTCAGGTTGGCGGTAGGTAAAACCACATTTGAAAAATAAAACGCAAGTGCACTGATAAAGATTGATACAACGATGAGCGGCCGCATAATCCGGCTCAGGCTGATCCCGGCGGCCTTCATGGTGACCAATTCATAATGTTCCCCAAGGTTACCGAACATCATCAGCGATGAAAGCAAAATGGATAATGGCAATGCAAGCGGGACAAAGGTAGAAGATGCATAAAACAACAGTTTGACAATGATGTACCATTCGAGTCCCTTACCCACTAAATCATCAATGTATTTCCACACAAACTGCATCAGCAGAATGAACAGTGCAATGAAAAAGGTCATTACAAGGGGGCCCAGGTAAGATTTTAATATAAAGAGATCCAGTTTTTTCATGCACAAAATGATGAACGATGCAAAGATAATTAATAACGCAAAGGTTATAGTTGTAATTTTGTCTGTTATAAAACAATGCTCACCACCAAGGCACTAAGACCACTTAGGTTCTTTAAGTTTTTATCTAAGTGTTTCTTAGTGATCTCAGTGCCTCAGTGGTTTTTTTTTTTTTTAATAATTTCTATCGGGATGAAATTAATTGAAGTAACAGATAAGAAGACACGCAGGCAGTTCCTGGATTTGGTAGAATGTATTTATAAGGGTGACCCGTATTATGTAAGGCCTCTTGATTCGGAAGTGGAGGCTGTGTTTGACCCGGCGCAGAACGGTTTTTTTAAACATGGTGAGGCGATCCGGTGGATCCTGGTCAATGACGATGGAATGGTTATTGGCCGTGTGGCTGCATTCATCAATAAAAAGAAGGCATTTACCTTTCAGCAGCCGACGGGTGGCATGGGTTTTTTTGAATGCATCGACAATCAGGATGCAGCGTTTATGCTGTTTAATCAATCGCGAGACTGGTTGTTGGCGCGAGAGATGCAGGCCATGGATGGCCCTGTGAATTTTGGCGAAAATGATGTGAACTGGGGTTTACTTGTTGAGGGATTTATCCACCCGGGATTTGGGATGGCTTATAACCCTCCTTATTATAAATCCTTTTTTGAAGCCTACGGATTCAAATTTTATTTCGAGCAGGTCTCCAATCACCTGGATCTCACCAAACCCTTTCCCGAACGTTTCTGGAAAATAGCTGAATGGTGCATGCGGAAACCTGAACTTTCTTTCCGTCATTTTAATTATGCTGAAGCTGATAAGTTTATCCTCGATATGAAAGAGGTATATGATGATGCCTGGAAATTCCATGAGAATTTTACCCCGATGGATATTTCCACACTGAAAAAAGGGTTGGAAAAAGCAAAGTCGTTCCTTGACCCTGAGATGATATGGTACGTTTATCACGACAATGAACCGATCGCTTTTCTGATCCAGTTTCCCGATGTGAACCAGATTCTGAAACACCTTCACGGGAAATTGCATCCCTGGAATAAATTAAAGTTTTTATGGCTAAAGTATCGCAAAACCATTACCCGCACCCGTATTGTGATCATGGGGGTTAAACCAAAATATCAGCGGTATGGGGTTGAATCCGGAATTTTCTGGCATCTCAACGAGAAGATGAAACACAAGCCGCACATCACAGAACTTGAACTCTCCTGGGTGGGAGATTTTAACCCCAAGATGAGGGCGTTGCATGAATCGGTCGGAGCAACCTTTGCAAAAAGGCATATCACCTACCGGAAAATATTTTCGGATGATGCGGAATTTCAACGATCGACCATTATACCTGTAGATACAAAGGAAAAAGCGATGCGGCAATAAAATTTAAACCACTAAGGCACTAAGAACACTCAGGAACACTTAGAAAATACCTTAGTGGCCCTTTGTGTCCTCAGTGCCTTAGTGGTTTTATTCCTGATTTCGGCCACAGCAAATTATCGATTGTAAAAAGTTAAATTTTAAAAAACTATTGCATGATATCATTAAATGTAATACTTTTGTAATTCTGAAAAGATTAATTCAATATTTGTAATCATTCATTAATTGTCAAACCAAAAACCAAAAACCATGAAAAAAGTTTTACTAATTAGTCTCGCGCTTATGATTGGCCTGGCTGTAGTAGCTCAAAAACCCCAGGTTAGCAAGGGTGTTTTTGTTAAAAACTACTCCCAGGAACAGGTGGTTATCAAAGAGCCTGTGGAGGCCACCACAATTTCACCATTCAAATCCAAATTCCAGGGTTTGAAAAATGCAAGCAACACAAACATCGTCAGTGTTCTTACGCTTGGTACTTCTGCCAACGTACTTGGTTATTCCAGCGGAACAAGACCAATGGTTTGGGCTGATGATGACCTGAATGTTTTAATCAATTTCCACAGAGCAGGTCCAGGCGCAACTCCTCCGAGTTTGTCCGGTTATTATGCAATGGATCTTGGTGTTAACAATGGAGCCACCCAGGCTGACTGGAATAACCAGATTCTGGTTACTGCTGCCAAAATGGTTGCCTCACCTTATTATTATGATGCCAGCAGATACCCATGCGCCGCTATCTACAATCCAACAGGCAATACCACCCTTGCAAATGCATATTGCGCATTTTTCGGGCCTAATTTCGCCAACCTGGTTGTGAGTGGTTTTGGCGGTTATACCATTGGCAGAGCCAACCTGGTTAACTTTGCAGATACCACCAAACGTTTGAAATGGTACAACCCACCCCCTTATACCTATATTCCTGACGGTTTTTCAGTGACCGGCAACGGAATTGCGCATGTGCTTGATGGCGACAACAATGTTGAGTCAGGTTCAGTTGTGTACATGGGAAATGTTATTTATGGCCGTGGCGTTTGGAATACCGCCACCAAAGATTTCGATTACACCTACACTTCAATTCCTTTCCCAACTGTTGACAACCAGAATATTGCCGATAACAAAATCGCTGCATCACCTGATGGTCAAAAAGTTTGGATGTCTGTATTAGGCCAGTTGGTTGGCTCAACCCCGCTGGTTGACTCTGCTTATGCTCCTATTCTCAGGAAATCAACCGATGGTGGTCTGACCTGGAGTGATCCGATCGTTGTGCAACTTGATGGCCCGAATGGTATCGCCGGTATTAAAAATCATTTCAGCGATTATTTTATCCAGAATTTCTTCGTAGGACCTCCGTATCCTACACGTGATGAAATTCCTTACACCTGTGCTTTCGATCACTCCCTGAGTGTTGATAAATGGGGCAATCCGCACATTGGCGTTGTGGTTGGTTATGCACCGGGCGGAGGTTCAATTTCCACCGGAGTTGACAGTCTTCTGAATGTTTATGACATCTATTCAGTAAATGATGGCGCATCCTGGCAGGCTGTTTTCATGGGAACACTGAAAACTTTCCGTGGAACATGGGCTACTTACACCAGTGATAACCGGACTTATATTTCCAGAAACAAAAACGGAGATAAAATGTTCTTTACCTGGAATGATACCCGTATCGATGGTGAAACCAATAACCAGAACCCCGATGTTTATGCCCGCGGATTCGACCTCATCACCAACAAAATCACCGCTGATAACGGAACCGACCAGCCAAATAACGTTACTTTCCTCTGCGACATTACACAGGAAGCTTACTGGCAATGTACCTCTCCGATTGTTTTTACGGATAACAACAAATTCACTCTTCCAATCTGTACCCAATGGTTTGCAGATGCAGCGCTGGATGCTACATTTAAGTATATTCCTGATTTCTCTTATGTACAGGGTGACTTTACCATTCCTGTTGTTGCCGATCCATGCCCGATTGGTATGGGAGAGAAAAGCAATGCACTTGCTACTGTGAATGTTTATCCAAACCCAATCAAAGATATCGCAAAGGTTTCTTTGACCCTTTCACAGAATGCAAACGTAACTGTTAGCGTTACCAACCTTGTTGGACAGCAGGTTATGTCGCTGAACAAAGGCAGCATGAGCGCCGGTGCACAGCAATTCAGCATTGATGCAAGAAATCTTACTTCAGGTGTTTATTTCATTACCGTATTGGTTAACGGTCAGAAATTCACACAGAAAATGATTGTTGAATAAGACAACAACCTTGTTTTTATTGAAAAACCCTGCGGGCATCCCGCAGGGTTTTTTTATCTTTGCACCCCATTAGCCCCATTCATGCTTTACTCTGAAATTAAATACCTGGTTGGAAAAGAGGTCATGCTTGAACTGAAGCAGAAGTATGTGCTGAACGGCATCCTGCTTTACCTGGTTTCAACAATTTTTGTTACCTACCTGGCATTTGAAAACGCGATCACCGCAGAAACCTGGAACTCATTGTTCTGGATCATTTTGCTTTTTGTAGCAGTAAATGGCATCTCGAAAAGTTTTATGCAGGAAAACGCTGCCCGACATCTTTATTACTATACCATTGCCAGTCCGCAGGCCATCGTACTTTCTAAAATATTGTATAATCTGTTTCTGATGGCCATCCTGTCAATCCTGGCTTTCGGATTTTTTCTGCTCCTGATGGGCAATCAGGTGGTAAACATCCCATTGTTTCTGTTGACCTTATTGCTTGGAAGCTTTGGCCTGTCATCTGTGCTTACAATGGTGGCTGCCATAGCTTCACGGGCCAGCCATAATTTTTCGCTGATGGCCATCCTGAGCTTTCCGATCATCCTGCCTTTGCTTGCCACCCTAATGAAAGTTTCGCGGGCAGCAATGAGTAGCATGGATTGGTCGGGTTTGTCGGGATTTCTGATCATTCTGATTACCATCAATGGCGCAGTGGTTGCCCTGGCCTATTTGTTATTTCCGTACCTTTGGAGGGACTAAAAATTTACGATTTACGAATTACGAATTACGAATTGATGGTAACAAGCTTTTGTGAAGAATTATTCAATCATTCAATCACTCAATCATTCAATCAATGTTAAAGCGGGATTGGTGGAAATATTTATCCGGGATATTACTGTTATATGCCATTATTGTCGGTTTTATCGTTGATGTTCCTGATACGATGATCCATGAGACGATGCGTAATTTGTTTTATCATGTCGGGATGTGGTTTGGTATGCTCTCCATGCTGATCACCGGGTTTATTTACAGCCTGAGATACTTACGAAAATTTGATGAAACCGAGGATATTATAGCTGTCGAGGCAGTGAATGTGGGACTTATGTTCGGATTTCTGGGTATTTTCACCGGGATGATCTGGGCAAACTTTACCTGGGGGTCACCCTGGGTGAAAGATCCCAAGCTGAATGGAGCAGCAGTCGGGATTTTCATTTATCTGGCATACATGATCCTTCGTGGTTCCATTGATGATGTTCACAAGCGAGCCAAAGTCGGAGCTGTATATAACATCTTTGCCTTCTTCCTTTGGATTGTATTCGTTATGGTACTTCCACGGCTGGCAGGAGAAAGCATTCATCCCGGAAAAGATTCCCCACCGGTTTTACCAATGAACCTTGACCCGTCGATGCGAATTGTTTTTTATCCGGCAATGGCTGGCTGGATCCTGCTTGGGGTTTGGATCATGAATATCAGAGTGAGGATCAGGAAATTGCAATTGAGAATTGAGAATTGAAAATGCATAAAATTTTGGCTATCGTGGTTTAATTATTTTATATGGAATCGTACGGAAAAATATTTGTAGTTGTTGCGGTGCTGGCATTTATCCTGGTTGGGATTTTTGTGTATATGTTCACCATCGACAAGAAACTCAGAAAACTGGAGAAAGAGATTGACGAAAAATCATTAGCTGAGAAGAAATGAAAACCATACATATTGTTATTATACTGATCCTGGTTGTTGCTGTCGCAGTTGTCATTTCAACCATGACTGATTCGAGTACCTATTCCGATTTTACCGAAGCAAGCCGGAAGCAGGGCAAAGAGTTGCATATCATTGGTAAGCTCAACATGGCAAAGCCATTTGAATATGATGCACAAAAAAATGCCAACCAGTTTACCTTCTATCTGATCGATGACAAAGGGGTTGAGAAAAAGGTTATTTACAACAATGCCAAGCCTCAGGATTTTGAGAAATCGGAAAAGGTCGTCATCATTGGTTCAATGAAAGGCGATCAGTTCATGGCAAAAAGCCTGTTACTGAAATGCCCTTCGAAATACAAAGATAAAAAGCCGACGAAATTCGGTGGCTGAGAGAATGTGATAATGTGATAATGTGATAATGTGATGATGTGATGATTTGATGATGTTATAATGTGATGAATTGAGAAAAGTATGTTTAGCCATCACGTATCACCAGTCCCTTGTCACCTGTCACGTGTCACCTGTTACGCGTCACGTGTCACCCCTAACCCATAATTCGTAAATCTTTCATGTCCTATAGATCCCTCAACCATTTTGTTTCAGCGCTTGAATCGGCAGGGGAACTGGTCCGCATCAGGGAGTTTGTGTCGCCCAACCTTGAAATTGCGGAGGTGGCCGACAGGATGGTGAAAAACGGTGGCAAAGCCCTTTTGTTTGAAAATACCGGAACCCAATTTCCCTTACTTATCAATGCTTTTGCTTCTGACCGGAGGATTTGCATGGCTTTGGGAGTGAATAGCCTGGAGGAAATTGAGGCAAACCTCGCCAGGCTGATGAAGGAGTTCCTTGGGCCAAAGGCAAGTTTAATGGATAAACTGAAATTGCTTCCAACCTTGAAGGAAGTCGCTTCCTGGATGCCAAAATCGGTCAACAGACGCGGTGAGTGCCAGGAAGTAGTGATGAAAAACCCTGACCTTTCACAGATCCCTGTGCTTACATGCTGGCCGGCTGATGGCGGGCCGTTTATCACATTGCCCGGAGTCCACACAGTTGATCCGGTAACGGGGATCAGGAATCTTGGCATGTACCGCATGCAGGTGTTTTCGCCTGATATGACGGGCATGCACTGGCACTTGCACAAAGGATCGGCGCGTCATTATCATCAATGGAAAGAGATGGGCAGAAAGATGCCGGTTACAGTGACTTTGGGCGGTGATCCGGTTTATACTTATGCAGCTACAGCCCCCTTACCTGAAAATCTGGATGAATACCTGCTGGCAGGTTTTCTGCGCAGGAAAAAAGTCGAACTCGTAAAATGTTTGACCAACAGTCTGGAAGTTCCTGCTGATGTTGATTTTGTGATCGAGGGCTATGTTGATCCCGCGGAAGAACTGATCCTTGAAGGTCCTTTTGGTGATCATACGGGTTACTATTCCCTGGCCGATTACTTTCCAAGGTTCCATGTAACTTGTATTACCCATCGGAAAAATGCCATTTATCCGACAACCATTGTCGGGATACCGCCACAGGAAGATGGCTGGATTGGCAAGGCCACTGAGCGGATTTTTCTGATGCCCATCCGAATGACCGTAGCTCCGGAAGTGACAGATATGCACATGCCTGTAGAAGGCGTTTTCCACAACATCACGTTGGTGAGTATCAATAAACACTATCCCGGCCAGGCTCCTAAAATCATGAGTGCGCTTTGGGGGGCCGGACAAATGATGTTCAATAAGATCATGGTAGTGGCCGATTCAGCGGTCAGTCTCACCGATTACGATGCCCTGGCCCGGAAAATATCTGAATACGTTGATCCGGTTGAAGATATTCATTTTCTTCGCGGACCCGTTGATATTCTTGATCACGCCAGCAGCCGGTATGCTTATGGCAGTAAAATGGGAATAGATGCTACCAAAAAGTTATCACAGGAATTTGACAGTACTGCCCCCCCCTCCCTTTCAATGGAAGCGGTCCCGGCAGAGGAGATACAATCTTCATTTCCTGAAATCGCTGCAATCCGCCAGGATTTTGTATCAGAGGGGATTTCATTGTTGATTATTTCCGTCAAGAAATCAAGGAAGCATCAAATCCGCCTTCTGGCGACAGATCTCCTGAAAAACAGGCAAATTGGAAACGTGAAATTTGTCCTTTTCGTTGACAGTCTGCTCGATCTGAATTCACTGTCGCAAATAGTCTGGATTTCTGCCAATAACATTGATCCCATCCGTGATTGTTTCCACATTGAATCTGAACCCGGAATTAAAGTTAAAACCCTTTTCATCGATGCCACCCGGAAAAGCAGAGAATTTGATGACTTTCAACGCGATTGGCCCAATGTGACCGTGATGGATGAAAAAACCATTCATTCGGTTGATGAAAAGTGGCCACGCCTTGAACTCGGGCCATTGATTCCTTCCCCATCTCACAGTTATAAAGTGTTGAATATCAATTTTGGAGCAATTTCATAAACGAAAATATAGGTGGATATTACAATTTATTTTGTAATTTTGCCAGTTAAATTCATTTAAATGAAACAAACGCTATCTCTATTTATACTTATCCTTTTTTTATCATTCCTTCCTTCGGTGACCATTGCCCAGCTTTCAGTGGTCAAAGGGAAGGTGACGGATGAAAAAACTTCTGATCCATTGCCATACGTAAACATTGGGGTAAAGGGGCAGTCCACCGGAACTTTTTCAGACAGTAACGGGTCTTACCGCCTTGAATTACCCAAAGGTGATTATGATCTTTTTATCTCCTCTGTGGGTTATGAAAAGATGGAAAAGCATATTCATCTCGATGGACAGAAAACCTATACCCTTGACCTGAACCTGACCAATATTTCGCAGGAGTTGAGTACGGTTGTGGTTTCTGCTTCAAAGTATGCGCAGAAAATCCAGGAATCCATCTCTTCTATTGAAGTTATTAAAGCGAAAAGCATCGAAATCGGCAATTTACCCAGCGCTGACAAGGCGATTGACAAGATGCCGGGAATTACCATCGTGAACAATGAACCACAGATCCGGGCGGGAAGCGGGTTCAGCTCCGGACTTGGATCGCGTGTGATGGTCATGGTGGATGAAATACCACTGCTCCGCGGTGATGCAGGTCGTCCCGACTGGGCATTGCTACCTATTGATGATGTTGACCAGATTGAGGTTGTGAAAGGTGCCTCTTCAGTTGTTTTCGGTTCATCCGCCATCAATGGGGCCATTAATGTAAGAACAGCATGGCCCAAAGAGATACCTGCCACAAAGATTACTACCTTCCTTGGCGTATACAGCAAACCTGAACGCAAGTATGCCACTCCATGGAGCGGTATGAACCCACTGGTCTATGGTATTACCCTCACCCATTCACAAAAGTTTGATAACATCGACTTATCCGGTGGCGTGAGCTATTATAAGGACCAGGGGTACATCGGGGGAACACCTGAAGGTAAAGTGGCTGATACCGTATTCAACAAAGGTCAGTATAATAACCGGGTGAAATTTTATTTCAATACACGGGTGCGGTCGAAGAAAGTTGAAGGACTTTCCTACGGGGTAAATGGAAACTTTATGTTCCAGGAAAATGCTGAAACCTATTTCTGGTATGATTCTGATACCAATATCTACCGGTCTTTCCCGGGATCGTTGTCCCGTTTTAAAACATTTACTTTTTATGTAGATCCATTCCTTAAATATTATGCAAAGAATGGCGATGTTCATTCATTGAAAAACCGCGTCTATTATCTGAAAACGGATGGATTGTATAATCAAAGTTCACTAAGTATTACCGTCTTTAATGAATATCAATACACCCATAAATTCAAAAAAGCAGGCGATCTGATGTTGGTTACAGGTATTATGAATATCTATTCTTATGCCTTCGGAAAAGTTTTTTCCGGCAAACTGGCTCCGGATGGAACAACCAGTCTGGGTGAAAACGGGACATATACTGCCGAAAATTTTGCGGTTTATGCCCAGTTGGAGAAAAAGTTTTTCAAACGGTTGTCTGTTCTGGTGGGTGGAAGATACGAATATTATCATTTGGCTGAGCTGACCGAAAGCAAACCAGTTTTCCGGGCCGGGCTTAATCTTCAGGCTTCAAAGTCAAGCTATGTAAGGCTTTCTGTCGGGCAGGGTTATCGTGTTCCCAGCATCGGGGAGCGGTATATTACCACCACTTCCGGGAATTTCGGATTTTATCCCAATCCAGGACTGTCGCCTGAATCCAGCATTTCGTATGAACTTGGATTTAAGCAGTTGTTTAAGTTTGGTAAATTTGCGGGCATGTTTGACGTCGCCGGATTTTATGAAAATTATAAAAATTACGTCGAATTCAACTTTGGTTATTGGGGTTTCAACCCAAATCCAAGCAAAGATGTCGGGTTTAAATTTTTCAATACAGGACCTGCCAGAATATATGGTATTGATGCATCCCTTGCCGGGGAAGGGGATCTTTCGAGAAATCTGAACCTGAGTTTTATGATTGGCTACACCTATTCAGTGCCAGAGGCCCTCGACCCGAATTATGTTTTTTATGTAAATCCGAATAATGCAAAAAATTCGCTGACATATCTGAATACATCCTCCGACACCACTGGTAATATTCTGAAATACCGTGTTCAGAGTTTGTTGAAAGCAGATGTACAGGTTACCTTTAAAAGGTTTTCCACTGGTTTCGGTGGCCGTTACTATAGTTACATGAAAAACATTGACAAATTTTTCTACGACATCATGGATGGTCAGATGTTTGGCGTGAAAACAGGGATTAAAAAGTATCGCGAAGAACACAATACAGGCACCTTCATCCTTGATTACCGGGTGAGCTATGCCTTAAAAAACTTCAAGTTTTCGGTAATTGTGAACAATTTATTGAATACTGAGTTTTCATTGCGACCTCTTACAATTGAGCCACCAAGAATGACCCAGTTACAAGTGATTTATAATATCTGACAGGTCTCCCTCACCAAACTTGAAGTGCAGGACCAAAACTTAAAACTTAACACGTAACACTTAACACTTAACCCTATTTCTAATGAAACATCTTCTTACCTTTGTCTTACTTGCTCTGGCAATGAATTCTGCCTTTTCCCAGTCGAATATTCTCAAAGAGAATGTTCAAATTCCCAACGGGGATTTTGAAAACTGGTATCACGTAGTGGTGAATCCTACCCTTGAATATGATGATATTGGCACCGGTCCAACCGATAACTGGACAGCAACACTGAACTCACTGGCAGCAGTGCCACCTATTGCAGGAGGCCCTGGACCGGTGACTGTATTTAAATCAACCGATAAATATGCAGGCAATTATGCAGCCAAGGCTGTTTCGGCCAACTTCCCTTTAGGTCCTGTTACGATCTTTATCCCGGGGATGATCGGCACGGCTCAAATGGACATGGTTGGTGTTCGTGCATTGTTGGGAAAACCTTGCGCCGATTGCAAGCCGTCACATTTCAAAGGGTATTACAAGTTTGAACCTGTGAACGGCGATTCCTGTGCTGCAGTCATTTTGTTGTCGAAATGGAATACCGTGACAAAAAAAAGGGATACCATTGGTTATGGTAAAATGGTACAGCACAACGCAGTGAGTACTTATACCCAATTCGATATTACTGTAAATTACACAGGCTCCGGAACAGTTGATACGATGACCATGCTGGTTGTTTCAAGCGGTGGTTTTAATGTAGTCAATTTTTTGGGCAGCGTAGGTCAGGTTGGAAGCACCATGTATGTTGATAACCTTACCCTTGATTATCCTTCAGGGATCCAGCAAGTCCTCATGCCTGAGGTGGCTGTGAGTGTTTACCCGAATCCCGCATCAGATATTCTTCACATTGATTTAAGCAAGGAAGTTAAGGCTGGTTCCTTTGAAGTTTATACTTCTTCAGGGAAATTGGCTGGTTCATACAGCGTTTCTCAAAAAAGCAATACCATACCGGTTTACAGCCTGGTGAACGGACTGTATTACTTCCGGTTGGTTTCAGGAACCGAATTGCTGAACACAGGATCGTTTGTGGTTAACAGGTAATTACACCTCAACCCCTGACCCCTTCTCCTCAAAAGCACCTCAACCCCTGACCCCTTCTCCTCAAAAGCACCTCAACCCCTGACCCCTTCTCCTCAAGGAGAAGGGGAAGTTCTTCCAAATTATTAACACTAATATCTACTCTTATGATCGAAGTAAAAAACTCTCAAATGGCGATCGACCTCGAAGATAAATACGGGGCGCATAATTACCATCCATTGCCTGTTGTACTTGCAAAAGGAAAAGGCGTCTTTATGTGGGACGTGGAAGGCAAGCGTTATTATGATTTTTTATCGGCCTATTCGGCTGTGAATCAGGGTCATTGCCATCCGAAAATTGTGGGTGCGCTCATTGAGCAGGCACAAACCCTCGAACTGACTTCCCGTGCCTTTTATAATAATGTACTGGGTGTTTATGGAAAATTCATCACCGAATATTTTGGATATCAACGTGTTCTTCCGATGAATTCAGGTGCAGAAGGCGATGAAACTGCGCTTAAACTTACCCGTAAATGGGGATATAAAGTGAAGGGCATTCCTGAGAACCAGGCTAAAATCATCTGCTGCCGTGATAACTTCCATGGAAGGACCATTACCGTGATTTCCATGTCGAATGATCCCGATGCACGGAAAGATTTCGGGCCGTTTACCCCTGGCTTTGAGTCTATACCGTACAATGACCTCAATGCTTTAGCCAAAGCGCTGGAAGATCCCAACGTGGCCGGGTTCCTTGTTGAACCGATCCAGGGTGAAGCAGGTGTTTTTGTACCTGATGAAGGTTATCTGAAGAAAGCCTACGATTTGTGCAAGGCAAAGAATGTGTTGTTTATTGCAGATGAGGTACAAACCGGGATTGCCCGCACCGGGCGTTTGTTAGCTTGTGATTGGGAAGGATTCAAACCAGATGTGCTTATCCTCGGGAAGGCGCTTTCTGGTGGGGTTTATCCCATTTCTGCCGTTCTTGCCGATGATCACATCATGCTTTGCATTCATCCGGGTGAACATGGATCAACCTTTGGTGGAAACCCTGTTGCTGCTAAGGTGGCCATGGCTGCTCTGGAGGTGGTCAGGGATGAAAAACTGGCCGAGAATGCCGAGAAAATGGGTGTCATTTTCCGTGACGAATTACGGAAAATCAACTCTCCGTATATTGAACTGGTTCGTGGCAAAGGATTGCTGAATGCCATCGTTATCAAGCCATTCAATGGCAAATCGGCCTGGGATGTATGTTTGAAAATGCGTGACAACGGCCTTCTTGCGAAACCAACACACGATCACATTATCAGGTTTGCACCTCCTTTGGTAATCACCGAGGAGCAAATCCATGAGGCGGTTGAGATTATCCGCAGATCTATCAAGGAACTGGAATAGAATTCGCAGTTGTTTCCTATATTCAATTCACAATAATTTTGGATATTCATGGTTGAGTCAGGCCCACCAGGCTGGTTCAACCATGATTTCCCATCAGTATGCAGTCAATATTGCCGAAAATACCAGTACAGGTTCCATTATGATCCCTCCGATGCTTATTCAACCTTTTTTTGAAAAAGCCATCTGGCACGGCCTGATGCAGAAACGTACCAAGGTGGAGTTGGTTATTCCGCTTTAACAAAGTTAGTACCAGTAGAAAATCAGAAAAGATCTTTTACAATGCCCTCCTTTGTTGTGAGAAAGTGTTCTGCAACAGCATTTATAATTGACGATAGTGTCCCGACCTTTAATGGATCATGCCTTGGAATAGTGATATGATGCTCGCCGGAAAGTTGTGTGGTAAGCCTGATGTGACTGCCTGACTGCCGGGTTATCGTGTAACCAAGTTTTTCTAGTTTTTTAGCAAGTGTTACACCCGAGATACTTCGCGGAATTTTCATACGGCCAATGAAAAAATTTCCTCCTTCACAAAATGGAGCCGTACAACACCTGGTAGATTTTCCTTGCTAAAATGACATATTACAGCATCTCTTATCACCTCTTTCAATTGCTTCTCAGTCTCCGCCTGAGTAAATATATCATTCCCGAGGGCTCTTGCAGTAAAACCACCCTCAGGCGCTTCTTCAACAAGAAAGATTATTTCGTTCATCGGTTTTCATTTATATTATTCAACACAAAGTTACACTTTTTTTGATTTGCTAATTCTGAGGTGTAGGACGGGAGAAATCCACATTCACTATTTCACTATTTCACTATTTCGCTATTTGTTTTTGTTCCGGTGTTACCTTGTTGCAGCAAAACATAGTAAAGACCATGAATCAGTGAGGTGGTTGGATAACAGAATGAATGGGTGCCGGCTTCCAGCTTTCGGTCAAGCCATGTGGCAATGGTTTGCCCCAGGTGCGACATCAGCAACAGCTTTACACGACCAGGCTGATCAAGTGTGAACGTTACATTACAGACATCTGAGACGGGGTTGGGGAATACATGCATGGCAAATGGTTCAGCAGGTGCTTTTGGGGTAATTCCAACAGGATAGCCAAATTTTTTCGTCACAACGTAATGCATGAATTCACGGGCATCATTGGTGTCGAGGTAATATAGCGGGAAACTGAGCAGAATGCTCTTATACCCTGCGCTCATGTATTCAAGGCCAACAGGCCGGTGTTTCATCTTTCCAAAGGAGGTGGTAGAGTCGTATTTAGAATCGAACCGATAGATGATGGAAGCTTCCGGATCAGGGGAAAAAACATCCACATTGTATATCTGACCGGGATAGTTCTTGTCCATTTGTTTCAACGGGTCTATGTTGAGGGTGTTATATCCGGGAGCAACAGCATTGGCCCTGAACATCATACTTTGCAGTTTTCGGTCAACAGTGTCAACTTTAAACAGCTGATGAAAATAAAGCATATCGGGAATATAGAAAGGGTAGGTGAGGGAACCGTTTATCCAGAAACGGCTGGGGCTCAAACCGGCAAACAACAGGTTCCCTCCATTGTCTTTGAAAGCCATCACAGCCTGGTAATTTTCCTCTGTTAATGGTTCAAATTCAAGGGTGTTTGACATCCACAGGATTGAGCGGTATCGCGACAAAATGGATAGATTTATCCTTTGTACAGCATTGATATCTATCCATTTATATGGAATAGTGTCCAGTACTGCGTCGTAAAAAGCCCGCACGCTGTCGGGGGTGGTTTTATTCCCTTTCATGTTGGAAATTACCAGCAGGGTATCGCAGAAGCTGAATCGGGCCCCGAGTACTTCATTGGAAAATGCACTCTCCTCCATCGCATTATTCACAGTGGTCACCACATAGTAATACTCTTTGTTCAGGGTTGCCGGTTTATCTTTGAAAACTGAGTCGGCCACAGGGACTGAAGTGATCTTTTGATAAGTGCCTCCGGGACTGTCGGAACGGTAAATGTTGCACCCTTTTACAAATGAATTCCTGGTGGATTTCCAATGCAGGGTAATTTCTTCTCTGGATGATTGAGCCCTCAGATTCTGCGGGTAAGGCAACAATTGCTGCTCAGCCAGCGTGGCCAGGGCGCCGCCCGTGATCTTTGTAAGGTAAGGAACATTGCAGTTACCAAGGGTATCGGAAGGGAAATGCCAGTTTGGGCTGAAAACGATCTCTTCAAAGTAAGCAGAAGGAAAGCCATTCAACCAATAGGGAAAGGAGTCGGAGCCGCTATTCATGTTGTTCTGCGGGAATACGACCGAGAGATCAGTATATCGTTCAGTTGCTTCTGCCGCAACCAAAGCGGCCCATTCAAAACCTAAATACTGGTAGATTTTCACTTCGGGAAGATTTTCAGGGTTGTTGGAGATCATATCCATATTCAGCATATATCGCACATCAGTTCCGGCAAACCGTGCCTTTGATGAAGCTGACCTTGATCCGAACAGCCCCAGTTCTTCTGCTGCAAACAACGTAAAGCAAATGGTAGCTTTGGGGATATAACCGGATTGCTTCATCACCCTGGCAATTTCAAGGGTAGCGGCAACGGCAGTGCCATTGTCATTTACCCCGGGAGCATCGTTGACCGGGTCGGGCAGGCAAATCGAATCCCAATGTCCACCCACCACGTAAATCTCTTCCGGGGCAGAGGAACCAGGGACTGTACATATCACATTGTATTGCCATGAACTGTCGGAAAAACCGCCCCAATTCTGGATGATGAGGTAAAAGGAATCGAGTTTTACATCGGTGTATCCATAAGAGAGGAATTTGTTCATCAGGGAAGTGGCAATTACCTTTTTATTATCGTTCATTAAGAACCGTGATCCCCAGCGTTGCATCTCCTGCAGCGTTGCCCTTAGGGTGTCGGCATTGATGGCACTCACCATGGCGGCGATGGCAGGATCGGTGGCCCGGGTAAACTTCCCGCCGGCACCTGGTGTTTCGGAATACCGGGTTACCGGAGCCGTTGGATCATTGTACTTATCAACCAGGCGCACATCCTGGGTTTGTGCCATGAAAGTTGTTGGGATGACCACTGCCAATGCAATGATCATCATTCGAAGAAAGAATCTTAAACCAGCCATATTTTTTTTTGAGAATAAAGATAATATGGCATCTGAATTAAAACATAATGAAATCGACCAACCGGAAAACTTTTCGCTGAACAGGAAGATCAGCAGGTTGAACAGGCCATTATTATTGTTTTCCTCCATCTGCCGGGCGGCATAACCGGAATCCTACATATCCATATCTGAAAGTTGGATTGGCACTCTCCCGATCTGAGACCCGGAGGCCTGCCTGGTCATAAAACCAGCTTCCTCCCCGGATTACCCGAAAACTACCAAGGCCAGGACCAACCGGATTCCTTTTTGGTGATACCTGGTACCATGTCGGGGAATACCAGTCGGCACACCATTCAAATACATTTCCAGTCATGTCATAAACTCCCAGTTCATTCGGTTTTTTTCGACCAACAGGATGGGTCATCCCATTTGAAACCCCGACTTTCCATGCAACTGAAACATCTGCATTGCTCCCGCTGTATTTATAACCCTTCGACAAAGCACCTCCCTTTGCTGCATATTCCCATTCCGCTTCCGTGGGAAGACGGTAGTTTAACTTTGTTTTCTCATTTAGCTTTTCAATAAACTCCATGGCATTGTACCAACTCACCCGTTCAACCGGACAACTATCGCACCCGGCGAAATAGCATTTATTGGTATCCTGGACCATGATTTCTCGCCATTGCTGCTGGGGTACTTCATATTTGCCAATATAAAAATCATCGATCATCACATCGTGAATCGGCCGTTCATCAATCCCTCCCGCTTTTGACCCCATTTTAAAGATGCCCCCCTGCACAAAAACCATTTCGGGGGCAGGGAACTGGGTGTATGCATTGGATTGCAGCAGGAACAATATCCACACAGCGAAAAAAGCTTTTAACAATATAGCCTTGAGATAAAGCATCATGATGCAAAGATAATCCCTCTGTTATTCAGGTTCATCGTTTTTTTACCAGATATCAGGTAATTTATTTATTCACGTTTTCAGATGGTTGTATTTTCATAGCATGAAAATCAGGAATTTTTGATACGTTTGCGCGGAAATCGACCAGTTAATTTTGTTATAAATGTCTGAAAATATTGTTCTCTTCTGCAATTGCCAAATAAAAAAAGATAATTCAGCGTGGATCAAAACCGCCACACGACTGAATCATACGGATGATATTCGTCAGATAACCCTCACCGACCTTTGTGGTGTCAGCGCCATGAACCCGGATGAATTGGCCGGACTTATCAATCATCCGGTAAAAGTGTTGCTGATTGCGTGTCATCCGCGTGCAGTCAGGTTCCTGCTGAACAAGGCCGGCATTTGCGAAACGGATCATGTCCGGTTTTTTAACCTGGTGGAGGAGAACCCTGATGACCTCATGACTGTTCTTCAGAATTACAGGCTTCCCGGACCCGACACTGTTCAAGCGAGAGAAATAGTCAGCGACCCATCCTGGCCGGCATGGTATCCGGTGATTGATGAAATCCGTTGCAATTCCTGCGGGCAGTGTTCAGATTTCTGCCTTTTTGGTGTTTATCAGAAAACGGAGGGTAAAGTTTCTGTGGTCAATCCTAAGAACTGTAAAAATAATTGTCCGGCCTGTGCCCGCATTTGCCCACGGGTGGCCATCATTTTTCCGAAGTATGCTCCCGGTGGGGCGATCGGAGGTTCTGAATCCATGGATGAAACAACTGAAATGCAACGGTTGCAGCAAGACACAGACGCAATTCTCGGAAGTGATATTTACCAGGCGCTCGAACAACGGAAACTGAAACGGCGCCTGGTCATCCGAGAGGATGAGATGGAGCAGGCCATCCGGGAACGTGATGAGGCACTGAAAAATGTTATGAACAAATAAATTTCGAAACGACAACATGTCTATTTTAAGAAATATTTTACGTGCCGACCTGAAATGTATCAGAGTTTTTCTGGTAAACCTCGTTTGGAAGGGAGCCAGAACTTTCACCCGGTTTGATCGGGAGAGGAAGAAGGGTTCTGCATTTCCCGCTTTTCAGTTTATTTCTGTAACCAACAAATGCAACCTGACCTGTCAGGGATGCTGGGTGTCGCAAACAGACGGGATCAGGGAACTTGAATTGCAAAAGGTCGACCGCATCATCCGCGACAGCAATGAAAATGGCTCCTGGTTTTTTGGGATCCTGGGAGGTGAACCACTTTTATATCCAAAACTGACCTCCGTTTTCAAAGCACATCCGCGGTCGTATTTTCAACTCTTCACCAATGGCATGCTGTTGAACGATGCGATGGCAGAAGAACTTCGTCAATGTGCCAATGTAACCCCGCTGATCAGTTTCGAGGGCGATGAACCAGTGGCCGACATCCGGAGAGGCGGATCAGGGGTTTACAAACGTACACTGCGTGCCATTGAGACCTCTGTATCTCATGGACTCATCACCGGTGTGGCTATCAGCGTGTGTAAATCGAACATCGAGATGGCGCTTTCTGAATCGTTTGTTGATATGTTGCACCGGCTGGGAGTGGTGTATTTATGGTATTATATCTACCGGCCTGTTGGGGCACAACCTTGTTATGAACTGGCGTTATCCGCCCATGAGATTGAGCGGCTCCGAAGATTCCTGGTTGAAGGCAGGACAAAGTATCCCATGGTCATCATCGATTCATATTGGGATGCCGATGGTCGTCCGTTTTGCCCGGCTGCTGAAGGGCTCAGTCATCATATCAACCCTGACGGGCACATTGAGCCCTGCCCGGTGATACAATATTCATGTGGAGTGGTTGGTGAGGAAAATCTGAAAACGACCTATCAAAAATCAGCGTTCCTTCGCAATCTGAAAGCTGGCATACACAACAAGACCAATGGATGTATCCTGATGGAAAACCCGGCCTGGCTAACCGATCTTGCAGCAGAACACCATGCTCAGAATACTTCGGGTAGGCCTGGGATGGACGAGCAGTTGAAGGCAGGCTGCAAGGTTTGCAGCCACGGCGAATGCCCGGTCATTCCGGAACGGAACGGCTTATACCGGTTTGCAAAGCGGAGGGCTTTTTTTGGCCTTGGTGCGTATGGATAATTTCCGGAATGAAACAAAAATGACTTTTGCCCAACCCCTTGGGTGGGAACACATCAAACCAGATCATGATGACTATTTTAGAACAAACCATATCGTTGCAGATTCCTGAGGCAATCGACTTTCGGAACCACATACGCCAAAAGATCGATGACTATTTCACAAACCATCCTGTATGGCCACCGGTTACCATGGATGAACTCTCGAAATTCTCCTCTGTGTTGATGCATGAAAATAAGTGGGAACAAGCCAATCTGGGTTTCATCATGCTCTGTTGCGGAAATGCCGTGTGGAGAAGAGTTGTGGAAACGGTTCCTTTTCACCGGAGGATCCTGCTGTTGCCGCAGTGCCTTAAGAACAGCCATTCCTGTAAGGCCGACCTGGATAATATCGGATTGCTATGCAACGATTGTGGCAGTTGCTCCATCCCTGAAATCGTTCACGAGGCAGAAAACCTGGGCTATGTGGCACTTGTGACAGAGGGGACCACCATAACGACCCGTTTGATCGAAAGCGGGAAGGTGGATGCTGTAATAGGGGTCGGATGCATGGATGTTTTGCAAAAGATGTTCCGGTCGGTAAGCAAATTCGCCGTACCGGGCATTGGAATCCCCCTGCTTACCTGCGGATGCAAAGATACCCGGGCCGATCTGTCGCTGATCAGGCAGGAGCTCTACCGTTTTCAGGAGGATCCATCTGTCAGGTTGCTGAATCTGAACCACATCCGGAACCAGACCGCATCACTCTTCGGCGAGGAGCAACTACACCGGCTTCTCGCACCTGAGCGGGATGAGACCCTTAAAATTGTAATCGATTCACTGTTGGCAGGTGGTCAGCGCATCAGGCCATTTATTGCTACTTTAACATACGAGGCGTTTTGCAGGGAACCCGATCCGGCAATCCTGAGCCGGCTGGCGTTATCAGTGGAATGCTTTCACAAGGCATCGCTTATTCATGATGATATTGAAGACGATGATCCCAAAAGGTATGGCAAGCAAACCATTCATGCACAATATGGCATCCCTGTGGCTATCAATGCCGGGGATTTACTTATTGGAGAGGGATACAGGCTTATTGCCGAAAGCAGATTGCCTCCTGCCATTATCGGCGAATGCATCCGCGTTATCGCATCCGGACACCGTGCCATGACACTGGGCCAGGGAGCCGAATTGCTGGCAACTGCAGGCAGAAAGATATTGTCCATGCCTGAAATCCTGCATATTTTTGAAAACAAAACAGCCTCAGCCTTCAGGGTTGCATTACTGCTGGGCGGGATCATCGGTGATGCCAGTCCGGAAACCCTTGATCGGTTAGGCCGTTTCAGCCATTTCACGGGGATTGCATATCAAATCATGGATGACCTTGAAGATTATAAAGGGCAGCAGGGTGACATCCGGTTTAGAAAACCTTCAGTGATGCTTGCCATGCTGTTGGAAAACCTTCCAAATCAAGAGCGAGCCATTGTTGAGCAGGCATTTTTGGCCGGTGATTTCAGCCTGATCTATCATTATCTCGATACCAACAAAACGAATGACCATTGCGCCGGATTGCTGAAGGATCATCTTGACCGGGCAAAGGAAAATCTCGAAAATCTCGAAAATATGGGATTAAAACTGGCGCTTCATGAGATTCTTGGAAAAATTTTCGACAAGTATATTTAATCTTTTGCCACAAAATTTATTTTCATGGTGGAAGAAAGGTAGCCGGCTACTGAAGCTTCGCGATGCTGATTCGATTGGCAACGTACTCAAAAGGGGAGTGGCATTGATCGATGATGTCACCCGGAGAGAATGTCGCGCATGGCTTTTTTCACAGCAAACTTTGGAGGGCGGATTCCCTGACCGTGGCGGGAAATGCGATCTCTATTACACATTGTTTGGTTTTTTTCTGGCGGAGGCGTTTGATATGGAAATCGTTTTAAACAGGTTGAAAACCTATGTGAAAACGATTGTAAGGCAACGAAATCATGAGGGAACAGACTTGTTTTGCCTGGCAATTCTTCATGCTTCACTCTTCCCCGGTGATCCGGAAACGGGGCGGTTTGTGAAAAAAATCAGAAATTTAACAGGAAAAAGTGCCACGCAGGAGAATGGATATCAACGGTTCCTTGTAATCCTGTCGCTGATGTATCTCCGTGATTTTGCCAGTGTGTTGCGTGAATTGAAATCTGTTGGAAAGGGTGTAACCGGAATTGGCAAGCCATGCCCGGTTGTAGCTGCACAAGGGATTCTGGATTTTATAAAATCGGGATTGGCCCAGGCAGATGCAGAGCCTATTATGACATATTATCGGGAAAATGGCGGTTTTGCAGCGTTTTCAGATACGCCCGGACCAGATTTATTATCAACCTCAGTGGCACTTTTCGCTTTACAACTAAAGGGATATGACCTGCGGTTTATCCGGCCTGACTGTATGACCTTTATCAATGGGTTATATTACCAGGGAGGGTTCAGGGCTGCTTTGCAGGATACGGAAGTTGATGTGGAATATACATTTTACGGGTTGCTGGCGTTGGGGGCGATCAAACGGCCTTCAAAATAAAATGCTGATTAATAAGTATTACATTTACGATATTGTTTTGAATGGACTTAGTTAATTATACAGACAGGTTTGAGCTACTTGCAAGAAAACTCACCTCAGAATTGAATGATGAAGGATTCTGGTCGGGAGAACTTTCTTCAAGTGCGCTTGCAACTGCTGTTTCCATTGTTGCACTCAAACTGGGTGATCCGCAACAATTACAACCCGGGATTGTCAGAGGATTATCCTGGCTTACAGATACCATCAATGCAGATGGAGGATTTGGCGATTCGCCGGATAGTCTCAGTAATGTCAGTACAACGTTACTCTGTTATGCGGCCTTCCGGTTTTGTGCCAGAGAATTTGCTGATTTGTATGACAAAAGAAGACATTCCGTAGCGGCTGGATCTGACGTTGTCTGTATGACTGATTTTTCCAACATCATCTGCGGAATGGAGCAATATCTCGTCCGTGAGGGTGTTGAGATTCAATCGGATGCAATGGTAGCATCCATCCTTGGTTATTATGGAAAAGATTATACTTTTTCGGTACCCATCCTTTCGATGCTTGTAATCTGCAAGGTGTTGGATGCCAAGGCACTTGAACTCATTCCCCGGCTGCCTTACGAATTAGCATTGCTTCCGTTTTCCCTGTACAGGTTTTTTAATCTTCAGGTTGTGAGTTATGCAATACCTGCTCTTGTGGCTGTTGGGATCTATCTGTTTAAACATAAAAGCCGCCCTGATCCGCTCACTTCGTTTACAAGGGAAAAGGCGATCAAACCGGCGTTAAGCAAACTCGGGAGGATGATGCCCGAAAGTGGCGGATTTCTCGAAGCTGTGCCTTTAACGGCTTTTGTATCGATGTGCCTGATCAAATCTGGTTTCAGTGACAACCAGGTTGTCATCCGGGGCATCATGTTTATAAAAAAACTTCAGCGGCCCGATGGAAGCTGGCCAATCGATACCGACTTGTCCACCTGGGTGACAACTTTGGGTATAAAAGCAATGGGAAGACATCTTTCTGAATTTCTGCCGATTGACCAAAGAGTCCGGTTACGTTCACATCTGCTCAACCTTCAGTATCAGTTACCGCACCAGTTCAACAATGCCAGTCCGGGAGGGTGGGGTTGGAGCTCTTTTTCGGGTTCGGTACCCGATGCAGATGATACGGCGGGTGCTATTCTGGCATTGCTTGAACTGGAGCAGGAAGATCCGGCAGTTAAGCCGGCAATCATGAACGGGTGCAGATGGCTTGCCGGACTTCAGAATCGTGATGGCGGGATTCCAACGTTTTGCAAAGGCTGGGGTCGTCTGCCATTCGATCAGAGTTGCGCCGACCTTACCGGCCATACATTGCTAGCATGGATCAAAACAATCGTCAGGTACGGAGCTCAATTAAAGGATAGTGAATTTAAAAAATTGAATAGAGGCATTAGCCGGGCACTCCGGTTTCTGGAGAAGGAGCAACGGGTTGATGGTTCATGGCTGCCATTGTGGTTTGGAAACCAGATGACCAGTGATAAAACCAATCCGGTTTACGGAACCGCCCGTGTGGCAGTTTATCTTCAGGATGCAATCGGCGGCATGAGCCATGACAATCCCATCCATGGTCGGATTGAACCGATGCTGGCCTGCGCCGTGAGTTTCCTGGCAGGTGAGCAGAATGAAGATGGCAGCTGGGGGGCCGGCAGAGGTGTTCAGGGCAGTATGGAAGAGACTGCACTGGCTCTCAGTGCATTGATAGTCACCTCTCCTGACAGGTGTAAAGATGGATTTGCCTGGCTTGATCATGAATTTCAGGAGAAGGGTCTTCCCGCGAAACCGATCGGTTTATATTTTGCTTCGCTATGGTATTCAGAAAGGATGTATCCAATGGTATATTATCTTGAAGCTTTGCGCAGGGCCGGTAAATATTAACATCTTCCGGAAAACAGGCGGAAAATGAATATTTCTTGGTATAATGTTTTATCTTTGTACGTAGAGAGAGCAAACAAAGTGTGTTGCTTTTGATGTTTTAGTTGGGTCAAATAAAACAAAGATAACAATGTCATCGCAATAACATAATACTATTGGAAAATTCCCATATCAAATCAGAATCCGCTGCTCTCCTGCGTCAAAAAGCCGAAGAACTCCTGAAAAAGAAAGAAGCAGGAATGACATCGTCACTTTCAGAAGTCGAAATGTTGAAACTTATTTATGAACTGGAGGTACACCAGGTCGAACTGGAAATGCAGAATGAACAGCTCGTTGAGGCAAAAAAACAGTCGGATGTTGCAAGTGAAAAATATACTGAATTATACGATTTTGCACCAACAGGGTATTTTACACTTGCAGGAGATGGTGAAATTATCGGGTTAAACATCTCCGCATCACAAATGCTGGGCAAGGAAAGAACGAACTTAATAAATCGTCCGTTTGGCGTTTTTGTTTCCAGGGACACCAAACCCACATTCAATTATTTTCTGAGGAATCTGCATGCAAGCAATGCCAAAGGGGATTGTGAGATAACCCTTTCGCCAAAGGATAATCCACCAATGAATGTTCATCTTACAGGTATTTTTTCAGGGGATAGGAATCAATATTACCTTACCGCCATTGATATCACCGGACGTAAACAAATAGAAAATGAACTCAAACTAAGCGAAATCAAATTCAGGACCTTGTATGAATCGGCAAATGATGCCATTTTCATTATGAATAAAAAAGTGTTCCTGGGTTGCAATACTAAAACAGAAATTGTTTTTGGATGCGGGCAGGAGGATATTGTTGGTCACTCTCCTGCAGAATTTTCACCACTGCTGCAACCTGATGGACGGCTATCTTCTGAAAAATCGGCTGAAAAAATTCATGCTGCATTTGTCGGCGACCCTCAATTTTTTTATTGGAAGCATCAGCGTTATGACGGTACTGCTTTTGATGCGGAAGTGAGTCTGAATAAGGTCGAAATCAGAGGGGAGTCGTGTTTACAGGCCATCGTTCGGGATATCTCCGACCGTGTGCGGGCAGATGAGGAACTGGCAGAAGAACGCTGGAGGCTTGCGAATATCGTTGAAGCAACCCGTGCCGGTACCTGGGAATGGAATGTACAAACCGGTGAAACTGTCTTCAATGAACAGTATGCCCGGATGGTTGGGTTTACACTCGAGGAACTGTTGCCAACCAGCATTAAAACATGGGAAAAATTGGCCCATCCCAATGATCTGATCCATTCTAACGAATTGCTTGAGAAACATTTTGAAGGTGAACTTCCCTATTATGATTGTGAATGCAGGATGAAACACAGGGATGGTCACTGGATATGGATTCATGACCGTGGACGGTTAATTACCCGCACCGACGATGGCAAACCGCTGATGATGTTTGGTACCCACACCGACATCAGCGGCCGCAAACAAGTAGAACAAGAACTCAAGGAAAGTGAAAGTCATGCACACGCCCTTATAGATGCCATTCCTGACCTGATGTTCAGGCTTACCAGCCAGGGCGTTTTTCTTGATTATAAAGCTGCAAAAGAAGATCTTGCTTATCAGAACCAATCCATCATAGGTAAAAATATTCGTGAAATGACTTCACCTGAATTTGCCGGTATGGTTGATGAAAAAATAGCGCAAACCTTCCTTGCCAGACAAATGCAGGTGTTTGAATATCAACTTCCTCTGCCATCGGTTGGGATACGTGATTTTGAGGCCAGGATGGTACCAAGCGGACCTGATGAAGTGACTACGATCGTACGCGATGTCACAGAACGAAAAAAAGATGAAGCAGAAATTATTCTGAAAAACGAACAACTATTGCAGGCAAATAACGAAAAAGATAAATTCTTTTCCATTATTGCCCACGACTTACGAAGCCCGTTCAATGCCTTCCTTGGCTTTACCAACATGCTGGTGGATGAGCTGGATACTTTTTCATTAAAGGAGCTTCAGGAGATTGCATTGAGTTTGCGGAACTCCGCTACCAATCTCTTCGGGTTACTCGAAAACCTTTTGGAGTGGTCACTCCTGCGCCGGGGTGTGACTACTTTTGAGCCTGAAACATTTTTGCTGAAGTCCTTTGGAATAGAGAGCCTGATATCTGTTTCAGAACCGGCCAATAAAAAGGGAGTAGAGATCAGATATGAAATTCCTGAAACCATCGAAGTTTTTGCCGACCGGTATATGTTAGGATCGACCGTGCGTAACCTGGTATCCAATGCCATGAAATTCACCCGCAGGGGAGGCATTGTCACTGTTTCGGCAAAGACCGATGGTGATCAGTCAGTTGAAATATCCATCAGCGACACGGGTATCGGTATGAATAAGAACATGATCGAAAATCTTTTCCGGCTTGATGAGCATACCAACCGCAAAGGTACCGAAGGGGAACCCAGTACAGGCCTTGGTTTGATCATTTGCAAAGAGTTTGTTGAGAAACATGGAGGTGTCTTAAGGGTTGAGAGTGAAGAAGGTAAAGGATCTACCTTTCTGTTCTCATTGCCCGCTTGCAGAACGACAACGAATGAATGAAAGCATCAGGTTCCCTGATTTTAAATTAAATGAGTATTAACCAAATAAAAACAGAAACATGAAAATAACTCAATATCCTTTTCCTGCAACACAATATGTTGTTGAGGAAACAACCAAAACTCAAATTTATCTTCATCACACTGCCGGGAATCCAAATCCGCAACAAACCTATAAAGGATGGGAAACCAATACTGAAAGGATTGCAACCTGTGTTGTTATTGGCGGATTACCTGATAAAAGCAATTCCTGGGCGGATGGTGATATCATACAGGGTTTTTCATCAAAAAACTGGGCATGGCATCTTGGGTTGAAAGAATCAATCTTTTTTAAATTTGGTGTGCCTTATAAATCCCTTGACCGGATTGGAATCGGGGTTGAAATATGCAATTGGGGCCAGCTGACTTTGAAAGATGATAAGTTTTATACCTATGTAAACAGCATTGTTCCAGGTGATCAGGTTTGTGAGTTGGCAACACCATTTAAGGGGTTCAAATATTTTCACAAATATACCGATGCTCAGATCGAATCGGTTCATCAACTTTTATTGCTTTGGAAAGATAAATATGGTATTCCGCTCACCTACAATCCGGATATCTGGGATGTTACAACAAGGGCATTGAAAGGTGAACCCGGAGTATATACGCATAATTCCGTAAGGTCGGATAAGTGCGATATCTCACCGCAGCCTAAAATGATCAGTATGTTGCAGGGGCTGTAACGGTTTTATCTGATCATAACACCTTCCACAGGAAGGATCTGCCTTTCCTTAGGTCGTCGCCAGATTTACTTTTGAGTAAATGCAAATATGTTGTACATTTGAACACTTGTATCACTCAACAATCTACCCTGATCTATGGAAAAATCCTCCCTGGTTTTTGTTTTCCTTTTTTTTATTTGCACAACACTATTTGCCCAGTTAGGTGTCAATACCAGTGGTGCGGTGCCTGATGCCTCTGCCGGGCTTGATGTGAATTTTACCGACAAAGGCTTCCTTCCGCCCCGTGTTGCGCTTACATCCGCTAATTCGGCTGCCCCTGTGGCGACGCCTGCAGTTGGCCTGATTGTTTTCAATACTGCTGTTGCCGGCACCTCCCCCAATAATGTAACCATTGGTTATTACTATTGGAGTGGGACAAAATGGATTCCTCTTGAAACTCCACAGGGGACAACCTATGGAGATATGCAATACTGGAATGGGACCCAATGGGTTATACTTCCGGCGGGGACCAACGGAAAAATCATGATTTTCAGCGATGGCATGCCCAGGTGGGTCATGCCTTCATTTGCCTGCGGCATTGCGTTCACTGTCAACCACGTTGCAGGTAATGTATGCCCGGTTACCAAAACAGTTACTTATGGCACCGTTTCAAATATTCCCGGAGAAACGGCCAAATGCTGGATAACTAAAAATCTTGGTGCCGACAATCAGGCAACATCTCTGAACGATGTTTCTGAAACCGCAGCAGGCTGGTACTGGCAGTTTAACCTCAAACAGGGGTATAAACATGATGGTTCTGTCCGAACTCCAAATACCACCTGGATCAATACGATCAATGAAAATTCTGACTGGACTTCAACCAACGACCCGTGTAACATTGAGATCGGCAATGGCTGGCGGATGCCAACGTATACTGAATGGAGTAATGTTGATGGACCCTGGGGCAACTACAATGGCCCTTATGGTTCTGCTTTAAAATTACACCCCGCCGGATACCTGCATGTCGTATCAGGGGGGCTATACGCTCGCGGCTCTGCGGGCTACTACTGGAGTAGTGCACAGTACGATAACACATGGGGCAGTCCCTTGGGTTTCAGTGTTGGCACCAGCGGCATGAGCAACATCAACAAGGCTTACGGCTGCGCTATGCGCTGCGTCCGCAATTATTAATCTGTTCGATTCTTTATTTTATCCAAACCGGCGTAAATGAAAAAATTACCCGTTTTAATTTCATTGCTTCTGCTATACAGCAGTACAATAATTGCCCAGATGGGCATTAATGACAATGGCAGCCAGCCTGATGCGTCAGCCGGCATAGACATCAGTTTTCCTGACAAAGGATTTCTTCCACCCCGTATTGCACTCACGTCAACCAATTCTGCCTCACCAATTACGGCTCCTGCCTTGGGCCTGTTGGTTTATAATACTGCTGTTGCCGGTAACTACCCAACCAATGTTACGGCAGGATATTACTACTGGAACGGCACGGCGTGGGTTACTTTATCAGTCGACCCGGGTACAAGCATTGGAGATATGCGATTCTGGAATGGCACACGATGGGTCATCATTCCGGCGGGTATAAACGGGCAGTTCCTGACTTTTCGCTATGGGATACCTGTCTGGGGGCAGGCTGCATTTCCCTGCGGTACTACGGTCACTGTCAATCATGTGGCAGGAGTGGTGGCACCGGTCACTAAAACAGTTGTTTATGGAACAGTTACCGGGATACCTGGCGAGCAATCAAAGTGCTGGATTACCCGTAACCTTGGTGCAAATCAGCAGGCTACCGCCGTGAATGATGGCTCTGAAGTTTCGGCAGGCTGGTACTGGCAGTTTAACCGCAAACAGGGGTATAAGCATGATGGCGCGAACCGAACACCAAACACAGCCTGGATAACACCCATCTCAGAACGCTCTGACTGGATCAGCGCTAAGGACCCCTGCACCCTCGAACTTGGCACCGCCTGGCGGATCCCTTCAGAATCTGAATGGACGAATGTTAATGCAGTCGGTGCCTGGACAAACTGGAATGGCCCATGGAATTCTGCACTAAAACTCCATGCGGCGGGAGAATTGTACTACAGCTCAGGCGCGCTGACTGATCGCGGCTCTTATGGTAACTATTGGAGCAGTACTAACCTTGTAGGAGATTGGGGAAAAAACCTGTTCTTCGGTAGTCTATGGTGCGCCATGAACGGGAATTTTATGTCGACCGGCTATTCCATCCGTTGCATCAGAGATTATTGATGCCATGACTTAAGCTCCTGCCTGGTAATCTGATTAAGAAAATAATGCGTGGCTGTTTTTATTATCCGGTAAATTGCAACTCACTGAGATTTCTGTATAACCCATCTGTTACCAGTAAAAGTTGTTCGTGCGTGCCCTGTTCCACGATACGGCCATTTTCGAGAACCAGGATATGGTCGGCCTGGCGGATGGTCGAAAGCCGATGGGCTATCACGATGGAAGTTCTTCCTTTCATCAGTTTTTCAAGAGCATCCTGCACCAGCCGTTCTGATTCGGAGTCGAGTGAGGAGGTTGCTTCATCGAGGATCAGAATTTTCGGATCTTTCAGTACGGCCCGGGCGATGGCTATCCGCTGGCGCTGACCACCGGAAAGCTGGGTGCCGCGTTCACCCACAAGGGTGTTGAACCCTTCGGGAAACTGGCTGATAAATTCCCACGCATTTGCTTTTTGTGCCGCATCTGCAATCATTTCCTCTGTTGCCCCCGGTTTACCGTAAGCTATATTTTCACGGATGGTTCCTCCAAACAGGAATATATCCTGTGGTACAATTGCCATCTGGTTGCGTAATGCAGAAAGCGGAATGGTCTGGCTATCCTTTTCATCAAAAAGGATTTTACCATCTGAGGGATCATACAGCCTGAGCAGCAACGACACAAAAGTGGATTTTCCTGCACCACTCGGACCGACCAGTGCAACCAGGGTATCTGGTTTAATAGTGACTGTCAAATCTGAAATCACCAGCATATCGGGGCGTGACGGGTAGTGAAATGAAACCTGTTCGAAACGGATATTTCCGTGAAGCAGCTGATCGGAAGATAGTTGGATTATCTCTTCGACCGGTTCAACCGGTTCATTAAATATTTCGAGCAGATCTTCGGTGGCGCCTATGAATTTTTGCACACGTGCAAATACATCGGCCATGCCCCCGATGGTACCGCCAATGAACATGGAATAGATTACGAAGGAGAATAGTTCGCCGGTGGCCAGTTCTCCGGCGGCCAGCAATGCCGACCCTTTCCATATCACCGCGACCATGGCGCCAAAAAGACCCAGGATGGTGAAGGATGAAAAAGCTCCGCGAAATTTGCCGTTTTGAATGCCGGTATGGGCAATTTCAATGGTTTTGCCACGATAACGGGCCATCTCAAAAAATTCGTTGGTAAAGGATTTCACACTTTGGATTCCCTGCAGGGTTTCTTCAACGATGGTATTTGAATCGGCCACCTGGCTTTGTGCCTGCTTGCTTAATTTCCGGATGTACCTTCCGAAAAACACAACCAGGATCATGATCACCGGGACAATGGCAAGCATAAACAGGGTGAGTTTAAATGAAGTGACCATCAGAAGGCTGATTCCTCCGATGATGATGATCACCTGACGAAGAAACTCAGCAAGGGTACTGGTCAGAGCATCCTGCAACAAGGTGATGTCGGAAGATATCCTGCTGTTGAGTTCTCCGACCCGCCGATGTTGGAAGAACTTCATCGGAAGGCGGATCAAATGATTGAAAGTGCTTTGCCTGAGATCAGCCAGTGTTTTTTCGGCTACATGAACAAAAAGGTAAATCCGGAAATAGGAACACACCGACTGAACTATCAATACCACTATCAGGATCAGTGCGATGCGGTTTATTTCAGAAGCAAGTTTTCCCTGGTTGCCCAGGTCAACCAGTTCGCCCAGCAATTTTGGAAACGCCAGGCTTGCCCCACTCGATCCCAGAAGGAATAACAAGCCCAGCCCATATTCATATTTATAGGGCTTTAAATAGCTGTATAGTTTAAAAAGCTCATGTAAGCCAGACAGGGTAATTTTCTTTTTCGGCTCCTCCATTATTTTCCCTTCACGTATTTCTCCAGCCAGATGTCCATCCGGCAAAGATAATCATAATTTGATGTCTGTTATTCCTGGTTAAATAGAAAAAAAAGCAACTTGTCATTGACAAGTTGCTTTAAATCAGATCACTAAATAATTAATTGTTATTGTTTGATGATTTTCGAAAGTCCCATTTCCGTACCATTCATCACGCGGATCAGGTAAACGCCATGTTGACGACCGGAAAGATCAAAAACCTGTTGTTTTGAACCGTACATCTCCTTTTTAAGAATTTGTTCACCGAGAATTCCATAGATCTCAACAGAAACTTTGGAAGACTCTGCCATTCCGTTGAGTTCAAGTGTAAACGTGCCGGTTGTCGGGTTTGGATAAACTTTGAAGAATGGTTTTGAACCATCGGGTTGGTCTCCGGTTGATACCCCGGTCATAAGGTTTGGAGGTGATGTCGTAGTATTGCAGCAATATGCCCCGGTAGAAGTAATGGAAGCATGCAGGTATGAACCATGATTCCCTTTGGTTCCCGGCAGGAGACTGATTCTCTGGCCTGCGATCATCTGAACATTGCCACCGTTCTCCACGGTAAAAGTAGTTCCATTGCCAGCCGCCGTAATGAACATGGTTGCATTGTAACAACTGTTCTGACCGGAAGGGATGGTAACATTATTAAGCGGAAGCACCTCAACCAGGGGATTTACCTGTGTTACTGTGACCACAACCGTATCATAAGCATGGAATACTCCGTCAAAAGCATGAACAATGTAGGAGGTATTGCCTGCCGGATTGGTTACAGGATTCTGCTGATCCGAAGTAAAGCCGGCAGGTAATGAAGTCCAGGTGAACGCAATGCCATCAGCTCCCCCGACATCAGCATGAAGCTGCACCGTTTCTCCACTGCAGATCGTACCGGGAACCGCGGTAGCAGTGACATGCAAACCGTTGATTGCAGACAGTGCCGACAAACCATTCAGCGTAAACAGCCCATTGTGGCTCGGATAGGTGAAATCATACACCACATCAATCGGATTTGCATCACCTTTCACAATCGAACACAATTTCCAGTTGATGGGTTCACCTACCACAAAACCATCTTTTACAGGAGTGTTGGGATCATCACCATAAGCAATCATTATCTGGTCATCAGTGCCATTGATTTCCGATAATCCGCCGCACACCAGCATCCCTTCGGCATCGTGATAAAATACCCCCAGAACATCACCGGCATAAAGGTTAGAGAGGTTGTGAGGAATGGTGATATAATGTTTCAGATTGGTGTGAACCGGCCACCAGTGTGGACATGTCTGGACCCTGTAGTCCTCAACTTCGCCATTTAATGCAAGTCCGAAATAATTCAGCCCCCCGATGGTATTGAATCTGAATCTTGCAAAGGTTTTTCCTGGTGTAGTGGTAGCAGGTATGTTAAAGGTCAGATTATTGACGCCCGCTGACAATGGCTGGTTGACAAAGATCTGTTCTCCCGGGTTGGCCCAGTCGCCATTTTTGCCAAAGTCCATCCATGCATTCAGGAATCCGGGGACTGATGCAGTTACCTTAATGGTGGCAGGTAATCCGACATACATCGTCCCGACAAACTGCACACCATCTTCATCAGCCAGGTTGAACTGGTCATCGCCCAGTGCCAGGGCATTTGGCTGACCATTGGGTTCCGCGTCGATCAATGTTCCCATGCGAATGTTCAAATATTTGACATGCCGCGCTCCATTGCTGGATAACAGGGTTGGATAATTGAACCCGACTGTGGGCAGGTCGGGGGCATCGCCAAAGTCCAATTCAGTACCTTGTGAGCACTCATCAATATACACAGGATAATCTTCAACTTCGCCATCGCTCACCAATCCATTGAAACTGATGGGCGTTTGTGCAGTCCGGAAACGGAACCGGGCATACGATTGACCCATCGTCGCAGTTGCCGGTACAGTAAATGACAATGGGTTTGGCCCGGGAGCCAAAAATTGTGTGTTATAGACATGTTCGCCCGGCCCTGTCCAATTTCCATTGACGTTATAGTCGATCCACAGATCAAGGAATCCTGCAATACTGGCCTGTACCGTTATGTTAATGGTACTGCCAATCTCAATAACTGCCGGCATGTTCACACCATCTTCATCATCTCCAAGGGAGGCATACAAACAGTCGTTGTCATCACAATCTGCACCGATGCTGGGTTGTCCGTTGGGTTCTGGGTCAACCTTTCCTCCGAGGTAAACCCCGGCAACGATATTGTGCCGGGCCCCGTTGGGAAGCAGGGTTTGATAATTATAGGTGCCGGAAGTGTTTTCAGGTGCATCACCGAAATCAAGTCCGGTAAATGGTTCACAATGCTTCACATTCAGGCAAAAAACGCCAACAGTGTCATAGCATCCGTAAGAATTCCCGACAACTACCGAAATCTGATGATTTCCGAGGACACCGGTTGTGAAGGAAAAGGTTTGCCCGGTCCCAACCGGAGTTGCATAATTGCCATTGTCAAACCATTTTATCACCGGATATGCACCCGGGTAAGTGTTAAATGGAGCCAAGGCATTTAGCGGCAAAGGAATATAAAAGCGCATGGAAGCCGTATCACATATCGTATCGCAACCCCTGGCAAAAAGGCTCAAGTCTGGTTTGGGGTGAATCATGGCTGCCAATACAGTTACAGAGCAACCGGTCAATTTATCCGTCATGGTTAAACTGTAATTTCCTGCCGTTTTTACAATGATAGAGGGTGTAGTTTTTCCATTGCTCCACTGATAATGATAGAGTGCGGGATTGTTGGGAATGGGCTTCAATGTATCGGGAGTTCCCTCACAACCACTGAAATAAGTTGCATTCACCGTTAAGGATGGTGTTTGAAAGAATGTTACGCAAAGGGTGTCACGGTTTTCACAGCCCGTGATGAGATCAGTAACTTTGACAACAAAGGCAGCCGTATAAGGCAAAACACCGGGCAAAGTAAGGTTGACAGTAGTGATGTAACTCGCATTGTTATTGTTCGGACTGAACGAGGCACCGGCCGGATTACTTGACCAGGAATATGAATAATTGGGATCGAAAAAGGCAGAAAGCTGAAAATTTGCCACGCTTCCCCCGTAGGAACATACTAACCCGTCACCTGTAATTTTGGCTTTCGGCAAAGCTTTCTTATAAATGTAGATGTGGTTTGATGTTTTTGGACAACCAAAACCGTTTGTCACTTCAACCCAGTATTCGCCATGCTGATAGGCGTTGTAATTCACACTTGTTGCTCCGGTAATGAGGTTCCCATCTTTGTACCACTGATAGGAACTCATGCCGGTGCACCCGGAAAAAGTTACAAAATATCCGGGGCAGAAACTGGTATCTGACACAGTGATCAAACAACTTGGCGATGGGTTGACAGTTACATTCAGCACTTTTGTCGCAACACAGGTCCCCAGTGTCGCTGTCAGCGTAACGCTGTAAATTCCCGAAGATAAGTATGAATGCTGTGTTGGTGATTCGAATGATGTTGCACCATCACCAAAGTCCCACTGGTATGAAAATACACCCCCTGGCACAGCTGTAAAAGTTGCCGGCTGGTTAACGCAAACAGTGGGTGGCGTAAAATTAATGGCACAGGTAATCGGGTTCGGCGGTGAGCCACCACCCCCGGAACAGGTGCCGATAAGTATCTGTATTTTTGCCGAAACAGAACAAATCCCATTAGAAACAACTACTGTAAAAATGAATGAACCACCTGCAGGCGGGAAGGTTCCCGGGGCTGGCGTGTATGAAGAATTCGTTGCTCCGGTCACAAGTCCGCCCGGGCCGTACCATTGGTAAGACGCATAAACATTCGGAACACTAAGCGCGAAAGTACTTGCAGGCAGCGCGGGGTAACAGTAGGTAACAGGTCCGCTCGCAGTGATGAGAGGGATGGCAGGCGGGTTTGCAATGGTAACCGTTGCAGACCCTGATCCTCCGCAATTCGATGCCACAACGGTCACACCAACTGCTGGTGGCCCGTGCCAACGGATATTGGCGGTACTTAACCCCTGGGGACCAATAACAGTTCCCCGGTTGGAATATGGAGGAAGTATCGACCATTGGTATCCGCCCGGTGGGGTGGGGCCGGTTGCTGTAAAAGTTGTAATTGCATCCACGCAAACAACCGGAGGGCCTGTCACTGTTGGGGCGCCATACCGGTTAACAACAAGTGTTTGTGTCAATGACTGGCATAAAACACCCGGACTGATTTCTATTTCCTGGTATACCCCGATCGTCCAGGTCGGACCTGTTCCGGTGAGTTTGATGATCGCGGAATCCTTGTCTGCACCAAACTGGGTTTGAACGATTCCGGTGCCACTTACGATGAGCCAGGTAAAAGGATTGCCTGGCATGTTGGAGGTAATACTGAAAGTCGAGTTTATATCGGGACATACGAGGGTTGGTCCTGTAATCGGTCCGAGAACCGGGATGGCCACCACCTGAACGATCTTAATGGCATTTACATTGCAATAAACTCCGGCAATGGTTGGTGTTGCTGTAATTACATAAGTTCCGGGCGTATTCCAGGTAATTGTTTTTGAAATTCCCGAACCCGGAGGAACAATTGCGCCGGCCGGTGTAACAACCCAGTTGGCAGTACCCGTGGCAAAATATGTTTGAGCTGAGTATTGGCATACCATTTCAGTTCCGCTGATTGAAAACACCGGCAGCACATCAAGCGTGAAAATACTTGTTCCACTGCAGCCAGACATCGGATTGTTGTAAACACATTTGATCTGGTAAGTTCCGGCAAGGTTGAATGTCATGTTTACACTGGCAACATTGCGGTCCTCCTCATTAAAAGTATATGTCCCTGCCGGAGCTGTTGTAGTCCAGGTATAATAGGTTCCGGGCATTGAAGGAAGGGAAAAACTGGCGGAAGATCCGACACAGATCGGATTGGGCCCGCTGATGGGAAGATTGGGGTACAAAACAGGTACCTGCAGGGTTGTAGTGCCTGGACATGGTGCAGCGCCGCAGCCTGGTACAGCAAGTGACACAGTGGTTGGAACGGTATAAACGGCATCCCATTTGATTTTGATACAGCTGGTCCCGGCTCCTGAGATGATACTTCCGCCAGCCACAGTCCAGTTGTATGTACCACAAACCACGAGCGTGCAAAATGAAGAAGTATCTCCGGGACAGACTGTTCCGAAACAGCATGTTTTTTCGATGCTCGGACCTGTGCCATTTAACACAGTAATCACCACTGATGCAGTATCTGAGCAACCGCAGGGTGTCCGTTGATCTGTGCCTTGTTTGGGAGGACCCATGTCGTAGGCGGTAAGGATGACAGTATAGGTGCCTGGCAAGGCATAACTATGATCCGGCGGATCGGCAAGGTTGGAAGTCGTGCCATCACCAAAATCCCATACGTAATTACCTCCGCCTGCTGATGTGTTTGTAAAATGAACAAGGCCACCGGCACAGATAGGATTGGGCAGTGCTGTAAAATTGGCCTTGGGGCCATCAATCAGGCAAATTTGCTGCGTGATTGAGTCAAGACAACCGCCCCCGCTGATGACTACTTTGATAAATCCCGTGGTGCCTGATCCCCATAAAATCGTGTTTGGATTTCCGGTGAAATTCGCTGGTGTGCCACCGGTTACAGTCCAGGTATACGTATATGGTGCTGTATTGGGATAAACAGTGTAAGTATGTGCACTTAATTTGCAGGCAGCCATTGCATGTCCATTGCCTCCTGCAGGGGTTGAACTTGTACATGCAAAATCTGAGGCACATATTTCAACAGCATCTTTTAAATAAAAATCGGGGCAGCAAACTACCTGTGCAAAGGATTCGATTGCCATGAATGAAAAAAGGAAAATGAATGTCCGGACAATGGCCGCGGTATTTCCTTTAATATGAAGAGACCGCAACAACGCAGTGTTGCCGGAAATGGTATTTACAAATGCCATATAATTCCTCCTGTGGGTTAATCCGCTGTAGCGGGGTTAAAAAAATGAAAACTATACTCTGGCAAAAGGAGGCGCCGCCAGTGACGCGGAAATCTCAAAAAACAAGATGTAGAAAAGAAGATATCGAACTATTCAGAACACAAATATACGTAGAATTAGTCTAAATAGACATTTTCTTAACAATTTTTAACAGTCTGGCAAGGGTGCTTATGACCCACCTTGAAAATTGCTGCCAAATAAATTGCTAAAAGCCGGTCGCTGCCTTTATTTCAAACCGCGGTTCAGCAGCAGGGGCTCAATTCCGGGTTCATGGCCCCTGAATTCGAGATAAAGTTTCATTGCATCCGTTGAACCGCCGGGTTCAAGAATATAACGTCGGAATTTCGATGCAGTCTCGCGGTCGAAAATATCGCCTTTTTCCTTGAAAGCCTGAAAGGCATCGGCATCAAGGACTTCGGCCCAGATGTAACTGTAATATCCGGCGGTGTACCCACCGGTCATTGAATGTTGAAAGTATGTTGACCTGTAGCGGGGCGGGATTTGTGGGATAAGGCCAATCTTCTTCATGGAGGTCTCCTCAAAACCAATCACTCCAGAACTGGAATTATCCGGAGGATTGATTTCACTTGCTGTGGCGGACATTGCCTGATCACCTTTCGGCTGTTCATGGTAAAGTTCTGTGGTCGTATGGTAATCCATATCCAGGTAGCAGGCCGCCAGGTATTCGGAGGTTTTGAACCCCTGGCCGTAATTTGCGCTTTTTTTGATCTTTACAACCAGATCTGCCGGAATGATATTCCCGGTTTCAAAATGTTTTGCGTAAACTTTCAGCACTTCAGGTTCAAACGCCCAATGCTCCATGATTTGACTTGGCAACTCAACAAAATCGCGCGGCACCCCTGATAATCCGTTATATTTGACATTTTTCAGCAAACCATTTAGTGCATGGCCGAATTCATGAAAAAAGGTCTCAACCTCATCTGATGTCAGGAGGGCCGGTTTCCCGGCTGATGGAGGCGAAAAATTGGTTACGATAGTTACCACCGGGGCAATGCGCTTTCCGTTCTGCCACGATTGCGGCCGGTAACTTCCACACCAGGCACCGCCCCGTTTGCCGGCACGGGGATGGAAATCAAGGTAAACAACTCCCAGATGGCTTCCATCTGAATCCTTGCATTCGTAAAGGGTGACATCCCCGTAATATTTCGGTGCATTTTTAATCTCAGTGAATTTGATCCCGTAAAGTTTTTCAGACACATAGAAAATGCCATCCCTGACATTTTCAAGTTTAAAATAGGGTTTGATCACTTCCTCATCCAGGGCGTAAACTTCTTTTTTAAGTTTTTCGCTGTAGAACTGCCAGTCGTAATCTTCTAAACTGAACCCTCCGTTCTCCCTGTCAATGATCTGTTGCATGGCGGATAATTCGCTTTTTGCCCGGATAATTGCGGGTTGCCATACCTGATCAAGCAATTTATATACGTTTTCAGGCTTTTTCGCCATACGATCGTCAAGTGCAAATTCGGCCCAGGTTGGATAACCAAGCAGCCTGGCCTTCTCGGTTCGGAGTTGTATAAGCTGAAGGATAATCGATTTGTTGTCCTTTTCATTGTTGTTATTGCAGCGATTATGCGAAGCATTGAATATCTGCTGCCTCAGGTTACGCTTTTCCGAACTTTGCATGAAGGGGGTGATACTTGGATTTTGCAGGGTGAAAACCCATTTCCCTTTTGTAGCACTATCCTGGTTTGCTGTTTCCGCTGCAATCCTTAGAACATCTTCCGGCAATCCAGCCAGGTCTGATTTGTTATCAATGATCAATTTGTAATTATTGGTTTCAGACAGCAGATTTTGACCAAACGAAAGTTGCAGCATGTCAATCTGGCTGTTCAGTTTTCGAAGCCGATCCTGTTTTTCAGGGTCGAGTCCTGCACCCGATCTGATAAAATCCTTGTAGGTTTCTGTGAGAAGCCTCATTTGGAGCGGGTCAAGGTTCAGATTGTCTTTTTGATCATAGAGGATCTTTATACGTGGAAATAGTTTGGGATTAAAGTCAATATCGTCGGTATGCGTTGTTGTGAGAGGTGAAAGTTTTCGTGCAAGATCCTGCATCTCTTTATTGGTGTTGGCACTGTTCAAAGCATAAAAAACAGCACTTACTTTGCGCAGTAGACTTCCACTGCGGTCAAATGCGGCAATTGTATTCTCGAATGTTGGTGGCCTGGTATCATTCACAATGGCATCAATCTCTTCCTGATGCTCCTTCATTCCGGCCTGAAAAGCCGGCAAATAGTGCTCGTTTTTAATTTGTTCAAAAGGTGGAACCTGGAAGGGGGTTTTCCATTCTTCAAAAAAAGGGTTGCTGTTCTGAGCAGGGGCCAATCCGGTAAATAATCCCATGGCGGACAGAAAAATTAAAATGAAACGCATAAAGTGATTGTTTAAAATCAATCGCAAAGGTATGAAAACAATCGCTTCGATGAATATCCCTGGACTATTGGCATACCATGGACGGAAATATTACTTTTGCACTAAATTGTAAACCATGGCTGAAAAATTATTTGTCGATATACGTTCAGAAATCGGTGAACTGGAATCTGTGATCATTCATTCTCCGGGGGCCGAAGTGGAAAATATGACCCCTGAAAATGCTGAACGGGCTCTTTACAGCGACATTCTCAATCTGAACATTGGCTTGTCGGAATACAGCCAGTTGCAAGGCGTACTCTCGAAAGTTGCACAAACCTTTGAAGTAAGGGATCTTTTAAGGGAGGTGGTAGAACTCCCTGAAGCCAGGATGGAATTGGTCTCCAATATTTGCCGGAACGAAAAAGTTGAAGAAATTCACGACTATTTACTCGACCTGCCGGCTGGAGACCTTTCAACTGCCCTCATCGAAGGGGTGTTGATGGCGAAAGACAACCTCACCAGGTTCCTGAGCAAAGTACGCTATGAACTGATGCCGCTGCATAATTTCTTTTTCATGCGCGACTCAGCCGTATGTTTATCCAACAAAGTACTGATTTCAAAAATGGCGAGTGTTGTCCGCGAGCGGGAGTCGATTATCATGGAGAGCATTTTCAGGCACCACTCAAATTTCGGCATCGAAACCATCAATCCTGCCCATTTTCCTGAAATGCCAAATATTACGATTGAGGGTGGCGATGTGATCGTTGCCCGCGAGGATGTGTTGCTGGTTGGCACCGGAACGCGCACAACTTCGCAGGGGATCGACTTTCTGCTGAACTGGTATAAGCAGGAAAACCTTTCGAAACACATCCTGGTTCAGGAACTTCCGTTGAAACCCGAATCCTTCATCCATCTCGACATGGTATTCACACTGCTCGACCACGACAAATGCATGGTCTATGAACCCGTCATCCTGAAATCCAATAAACTGCAAACAGTTCACATAATTGTGGAAAAGGGAAAAGTAGTCTCCATTTTCAATGAATCAAATCTGATTAGTGCGTTAAACAAACTTGGATTTGCGCTTGAACCGGTGATTTGCGGCGGAACGGCCGATCCGTGGACCCAACAGCGCGAGCAATGGCATTCAGGCGCCAATTTTTTTGCCATCGCCCCCGGTAAAGTGATCGGGTATGCCCGGAATACCTATACACTTGACGAATTATCGAAACATGGTTTTGAAATTGTGAAGGCCAGATCGATTGTTAAATGTAAAACCGATATCAACGACTATAAAAAATGCGTCATTGCCATTGAAGGTAGCGAACTTGCCCGTGGTGGTGGCGGTGCACGTTGTATGACCATGCCGGTGAGGAGGAAACAGGCCTGAAAAGCGACAATTCAAAACCTGAATCAGCCACGGTTACATTCGTTTGGTTTTAAAAATCAGGATTGTACCTATGGAAGTTGAAGGCCATACCGATAATGTTTATGACGGTGCAAGCAATAAAAAACTCTCCAACGATCGTGCGAAAGCGGTCATGGATGCGATTGTTGCCAAAGGGATCAATAAGGCCAGGCTATCGTTTATCGGCTGGGACCAGGAAAAACCGGTTGCCGATAACAGAACTGAAGATGGCCGGGCCAAAAACAGGCGGGTTGAAATAGTGAAGAAATAACGGGCCAATTGGAATCATTTGCAGCTGGTTTCTACCTGTCATAGGTTTGATCCGCTACAATGAGTTTTCTGTAATATTCCTTACCGGCCACTTTCAACCTTACAAGGTAAATTCCGGGTGGTTCACTGATATTGAAACTCTTTGAATAATTGCCGGGGGAGGTTGTCTCGGTCGTAAGTATTTCCAGCTGATCCCCTTCGGGATTCAATAAATCCAGACTGATCAATTCCGGAGAATCCAGAGAAAATGAAACCGTTACCTGGTCATTCGCAGGGTTGGGAAAAATCAGTAAATTGTATCGGCCCGATCGTTCCGCAATTCCTCCGGAGGGGCTGTAACGTGAGATCAACTGGCAGTCGGGATCGAAAATAACCGTATCCGCAGTAAAAGGAATAGATGCGGTGAATGATTGACCGGAAAAAGTATTCCAGACACGGATGACCGTATCACTGGTCGCATTTTTGAACTGTAGAGCGACAGGCATTTTGAAAAAGGCCACCGATGGATGTGATTGAGCCTGACTGATTGTATAGGTTACAACGTTCCCTGATTGATTCCAGCTGACATAATAGTAAGGAAAGCCTTCCCCTGTAACCCAATCGTTGAAATACCAGGTCAGGTCCTGGCCACTGGCGCTTTCGAGGTGCGATTTCAAATTGGTTGTGCGGGCAAATCCGTACGACAGACTTGCATCGCAGAGATAATTGTTCAAACCGGTAAAAAATGCCGGATCCCCCATGATCCATCGGAGTTGATGGAGGATCATGGCGCCTTTGGCATAAGAAAGACGGCTGGAAAAAATGCGGCTGACGCTTGTCGTGTCTGTGCAAAATACCGATCCGCCTGGCTGGGAAGTAATGCTACCCACCCTGACCTCCCTGAACCTTTTCCACCAGATGGGGGCGAGGTGCTCATAACAAAGTCCGGAGAGGTAGGTGGCAAATCCTTCGTTTAGCCAGATATCACTCCAGCTTCCGCAGGTGATTTTATCTCCGAACCACTGATGGGCCAGTTCGTGGGCCAGCAGCTCAAAGCCAAACGACCCCACAAAGGTCATGGTTTGATGTTCCATCCCGCCGCCCCATCCAAACTGAGCATGACCATATTTCTCCAGTTGAAAAGGGTAGATGCCAAAAAGGGTATCAAATACCTGGATCATCGGTACAATATTCGCCGTTTCTGTAACCCAGGAAGCCGAATCAACGGGATAGACATAGTTGACGACCTCCAGCGTATCACCACCGAAAGGAACCTGATGTGTGTAAAACGCATAATCGGTCACGGCCAGGCAAACAAGATAGGTGGCGATAGGGTACCGATGCTTCCAATGGTAAATGGTGTTGGGCCCGTCAGGTGCCGCCGACACAAGAGTGCCGTTGCTTGCAGCTTTGAATGGCGAAGGAACCCGGATGAAAATATCAAGGGAGTCGGCCTTGTCTGCCAATCCGTTTTTACATGGCCACCAGTCGCTTGCCCCGTAAGGTTCGGAAAGGGTCCATATAATCGGTATTCCACCCGGGATCCCATTCTGAGTCTGCTGTTCAAAGGAGCCAAACCCGTTATCGGGCGGAATTCCATGGTAGAATACTGAAACGGAGTCGGCAATAAGTTTTGGGAGGACAGATGGGAAATGGATCGTCAGTAAATCCGAGGAATGATTCCATACCATCTTTTGGTTGTGGTAAAGCACCGAATCGACTGTAAGGACCAGGTTCAGATCAAATACCATCGTATCAAATCCCTGCTGAAGCGGTGTAAAGAGGGTTGTGACATTCCCGGAAATTTTTTTGACGGCGGGATCGATGTTCCATTCGCACCTGTACCACTTCACATCATAGTTTGCAGTGGTTTCTGATGCGGAGGAGTGAAGTTTTCCCTGATGAGCATCCTGTTCCGCCCTGGAGATGGTCATCAGGTCCCCGTCCCGGAAGGTGATCTGGGATTGAAGAAAACCGGGAATTATCAGAAATATAAATAAGATTGCTCTTTTCATAACGAAAAAATGAGTTATCCGAAATTTACCATGCAAGCAGGATGAAAAAAATTACAACGATGCTAAGGTACAATTTATTCCCGACCTGAATCCTGTTCTTTGCCGGTCAAAAAAGAATGGGTACCTTTGAACTTCAGAATAACAGCAATATAGAAAGCACATGAAAGCATTCACCCGTAAAGTAACGATATTGGTTGCCATTTGCATGTTGAATCTACTGGCATCTGCACAGGTACCGTATACGCAGTATGATGATTTACCAGGGATTTATAAAAGCTGTAAACCATCGTACGATGACAATTTCCCCCTGTGGGCGAAAATGTTGTACCAATACCCGGTAAATTTTAACGTGATAAACCGCGAATTTGATCAATATATGTTGCAGCATTCTGGAGAAAAAAGTGCGGTGATCCGATATTTTAAGATATGGCAGAGGGCGATCGGATCCAATGTGCTTCCTGATGGAACCATTGAATTACCCGATTTGGGCCTGTATTATGAAAACATGCGAAAATCCAGACTGGATGAACCTCGGAACAAATTATCAAATCCGGTGACTGGTGCTGACTGGACCTTTCTGGGGCCAAAGGAAACCTTCTGGCTGAATGAGTCGGGTTCCGCAACGGTACCGTCTTCCTGTCCCTGGCAGGTCAACGTCTATTCGTTCGATGTTGCCACCTCCGATAACAACATCCTCTATTGCGGTACCGAAACCGGCTATGTTAATAAATCAATCAACAAAGGGGTTACCTGGCAACTCGTCGGGCAAAATTATCCTTTTGGAGGAGGAGTGACTGCCGTGGCTGTTCATCCGTCGAATCCTGATATCGTTTATGTTGCCGCCGGAAATCAGGTACACCGCACTACCGACGGGGGTATTACCTGGTCACCATTGTTACCCTCCGGCAATCTTTTCAATGCCGACCGGATGAAGATCGACCCTGTGAATCCGCAAAAGATCCTTGCTGCCTCATCCAACGGGGTTTATGTCAGTACCGATGGTGGTGGTACCTGGTCAAAAAAATGGTCAGATCCGGCTTATGACATTGAGATCAAACCAAATGACAATTCCCAGGTATTCGCCCTTACCAAAGCGAATGGGAAGTTTTCTGTGATCATGTCGGTCGATGGTGGACAGACTTTCCAGGTGCAGAACAGTTTCCCAAATACCATTGTTGAATCAAGCGGAGGATTGCTCGCCATGACTCCGGTCAACCCAAACATCATGCTGGCTATTTTGTTGAGCGCCAACAACACACCATACCTGCTCAAAGGCACTTTTTCGGGATCGGCCTGGACATGGGCCTTGCAGGCTACCGGTTTATCTGGTTCATTTCCAATGAATAACGGACAGGGTTATTTCGATCTGGTGCTTGACATTTCCCCGGTGAATGAAAATATCATCCTCGTTGGCACCACAACCCTGTATAAATCGCTGAATGGTGGCAGCACATTTTCTGCTGTGGGCGGTTATTCCGGAAGTTTCAGCATTCACCCCGACATCCAGGATATAAAAATGCTGCCAAATGGAGATTCCTGGGTTTCCACCGACGGGGGGATGAATCTCACCACCGATAATTTTGGAATTGCTTCCAACTATTTTGTGAGGGTAAATGGCCTTACCGGGTCCGACATGTGGGGTTTTGACCAGGGATGGAACGAGGATGTAGTGGTAGGCGGCAGATATCATAACGGGAATACGTCAATTGCAGATTTTTACCAGCCCAAGGCACTGCGCATGGGTGGTGCAGAATCACCCACCGGATGGGTATTGCAGGGAAAAAGCCGTCATGTCGCATTCGACGACCTGGGAAATGGCTGGATATTGCCTCAAACCGCCGAGGGTAAACCGGAGGGGCGTTTCATCTTCAGTAAATATCCCAATATGGATGAATACGGCGGACGCAGAAGCAACCTGGTGCATCATCCAAACTACTACGGTACGCTCTATCTTGGAGAAGGAACAGGATTCTGGAAGAGTACGGATATGGGGGTGACCTGGGATCTGCTCTATAATTTTCCGGCGAAGGTTCGTTACCTGCAGATAAGCTATAGCAACCCTGAGGTTATTTATGCCGACATCGTGGGTGCCGGTTTGTGTAAAACCATTGATGGCGGGATAACCTGGGTTTTAAAACCTGCGCTGACCAGTCCGCCATTTGGCACTTCAAACTGGAAAGGCAAACTTTTTTTCGCGATCTCACCCAACAATGAAAATTTGATCTATGCCTGCCTGCAGAACGGAACGTGGTCGGCCGATATCGGCAAAGTTTTCCGGTCGTCCGATGGTGGCGATACCTGGGAAGACTGGACTGGAACACTTTCTGAATATATGAAATGTCTCATTGTTCAGCCTGATTCTGCCGGGAATGATCTTGTTTACCTTTTTACCAATGCCACCAACGGCAAATCTGCAAAGGTTTTTTACCGGAAAACGGGCATGGCCGACTGGTCTTCATTCAGCAACAACTATCCTGCGGGGATGGTTGTAAACATGTCTTTGCCTTTTTTCAGGGATGGGAAATTACGCGTTGGCGGCAATGGCGGTGTGTGGGAATCACCCATGGCCGACACTTCCTTCACAACAATCGTCAATCCGTGGATCGAAAAGGCTCATTACAACTGTATGTTCGATACATTATATTTTGAAGACCACTCCATTTTAAATCACACTGGTACAACATGGCAATGGAGTTTCACACCACAGCCAGTCTGGATTGATAATGTCAATATACGCAATCCCAGGGTGGTGCTTGGCAACCCCGGTTCCTATCAGGTCAGTCTGACAGTTACAAAAAACGGTCACAGTTATTCCAAAACCATTGCTGATATGGTAACCGCGGCAAGTTGCCCGTCGATATACGATTGCAGCAATCCTGGTGAACTTCCTAAAAGTGAGTGGTCGCTGATATTTGTCGACAGTGAAGAGATCAACTACCCGGGACTGGCCACCATGAGTTTCGATGGTGATCCTGCCACCATCTGGCATACCCGCTGGAGTACAGGCAGTGATCCTTATCCACACGAAATGCAGATCGGACTTGGAGACAGATATAAACTTAGCAAATTCACCTACCTGCCACGTCAGGATGGGGAAAACGGACGGATTAAAAACTATGAACTTTACGTGAGCGAGGATACGCTCGATTGGGGAGTTCCTGTGAAGACAGGCCTATTTGTGAATACGGCAGCGCCTCAGACGGTTATATTGGACAGTATCAAAACAGGAAGATATTTCCGGTTGGTCGCACGCTCCGAAGTGAATGGCAATGCATGGACTTCTGCTGCAGAATTCAGTTTGACAGGTTGTGTTGACTGGCCTGTTGGAATCAATCCGGAAAAGTTCAAAGATAAAATAACCGCATTTCCAGTGCCAACCAATGGAAAGGTGGAGGTTTCACTGCCTTCCGGAAAGAATTTAACGTACCTGGTTATTTCATCCACCGGAAGAATTGTCAGTCAGGGCAAGATAGAAAATCCCTCTGATTCATGGTTGTTCGACCTTGGTAGCTGCCTCACCGGAATTTACATGATACAACTCACCGATGAATTGGGAGTGGTATACCGGATCAAAGTCGTTAAGAAACAATAGGTCTGGTCCAGCCATCTATATTCTCTGCAGGCAATTTGGTGACAACTGCTTATCCTGTCGTTGAAAATTTTGTAACTTCGCTAAAAATAATTGAGATGGGGATATTAGTTTGATTCTAAATGATTTGAAGGTTAAATTGCTGGAGCAGGATGCACAGGCGATTTAAAATGTCGTGTTATTTGGTTCTCAGGCAAATAACAGTGCCCATGAATTTTCAGATTACGACATTCTGATATTGCTCAACAGGGATTATTCAAAGTTGGAAGAGGATACTATTTTAGATATTTGTTATAAGATTGACTTGAAATATGTTATAACTCAAGTTTCAGGGTTTATTATGAGTGCAGAAAGCGGACTCGAAGTGGCAATAGTTCAGTCCTGCAAAGCATATTCAACGCAGCCCCGAATGGGGCGGAATACATTAACGATGGGTGTAGCCCATCGAAGGAAACAAGAATCTGGTTAAAAGCCCTGAAAGGGCGCAATCGATATAGTATGGGACAGTCACTTGTGAAAAACTACCTGCATATAGTTTTCAGCACCAAACTTAGGGCTCCAATCATTCATCCGCCATACAATATAGAACTTTATAGTTATTTAGGTGGAATCTGTAATAATTTGGAATCACAAGTTGTAAAAATTGGTGGTTATTCCGACCATGTACATATATTTTGTATGCTGTCAAAAAAAATTGCGCTTACGAAACTTATAGAAGAGTTGAAATCACATTCTTCAAAGTGGATGAAGACCAGAGATCAATCGTTGAAAAACTTTTATTGGCAAGACGGATATGGTGCTTTTTCGGTAAATCCTACAGAAGTGGATACTGTAATAGCCTATATTGATAATCAACAGGAACATCACAGTAAAAAAACTTTTCAGCAAGAGTACAGAGCTTTTCTTAAGAAGTATAAGGTCGAATATGATGAACGATATGTTTGGGATTAGTTATTCCGCCCTTTCAGGGCTTGATGGTTTTTCATTTTCCTTACACACAGGGCTTCACCCTGTGTTGACAGATTCCGCCCTTTCAGGGCTAAAGGAAATTTTGATCTCAGATTTTAATCAAATAAACTGGATATTACTTTTTCAACCCCCGAAACTTAGTTGATAATGTGTGGATAATCATTTTATTTCATATATGAACCCATTTCAAGGAGAAAGAAACGGCCTGTTTTTATTAGTGCTTTAAAAAATGGAATGTACGCGTAATTATAGCTATTACAAGCAATGGGGGATTGAAAGAACGACTAAAACCAAGGAGAAAAATGGATGAAAACAATATGCTGACAAAAAAGATAGAAATACGCAACAGCATAATTAATTTTAAAAATGATATTGATGTTCAAAAACTTCAATCTTTATACTTTTCAAAATCATTTTCTGAAATATTATCTATCAGCAGACGAGAAATAAGTCATAGTTCTTTTCTTGCGTGGTTGCTTGATAATAGAGAAAACCATTTATTGTCATTTTTCTCAATTCAAAAGTTTTTAGAAATAATTATCGTAAGATGTTCGACTGAATTTGAAAAAAAGTATCCTGCTTTTTATAATTCAATTTTGATTGACAATTATTCAATAAAATCCGTAGTTATCAAAAAGGAAAAAGCTTTGGGTAGGGCTGGCAGACTTGATATTTACGCAGAAGTTTTACTAATAATTGAAAACAAAGAACAAAAAGTAAACCTTATTATTGAGAACAAAGTTGAAAGCAAAGAAAATAATGATCAAACAAATGTTTATTATCAATATTTTGAAAAAAACAATAAAGTTGATGAAATAAATTTGTATGTCTATTTAACTGCTATTCCAACTTTAGAACTAAATCAACTAAACGAACCAGAATGTAGTTGTAAATATTTCACCCAAATCAATTATCAAGATTTAGTAGATTATTTACTTGAACCAGCATTAAATCAAAACATTTCCGATAGAACAAAATTCATTATAAAAGAATATTTGCAATCATTAAGTCAACCATCACTTGATGACGAAACTACAAACCAAAAACAAGGTTTAATCATGGCACTTGGTAAAGAGGAAAAAGAATTGCTTTCAAACTTTTGGAAAAAGAACGAAAAGCTAATCATGTCTGCAATGTACGCTATAAGTACAGACGACACGCAAGACGAAGAAGTTAGAGAAACAACTAACAAAGCGTTAAATGCTTTAACATCAACCAATAGAGATTATAGTACTATCAGTTTGTATTTTGACGAAAATCTGTTTGTTGCCAATTTCAGGAAGTCTGATATTGGATTTTTCACGGTGAAGTTATTGGACGAAAAAGGTTTAATTGACGAAAATGTATTTAATTTTCTACGGGAAGATAAAAGTTGTAATTTTCAATTAATAAGAACCAAACAGGAAATTAATACGGACACTGAATTAAAAAAATATCGTGTAAATGGAAAACCCGAATTAATTTATGAAGGAGAAAGATATTATGTAGCAAGAAATTGGGGGAAAGTGAATGGTTTTGATAATACTGAAAAATTAATTGAGAAAGTTACCGAAAAATTCCCCAATATTAAATACAAGAGAAACGACTAATTCCTTAGTAGAATAACTACTGCTGGAACGAACCGATTACCAGACAATAAAGATAATAGCCAATGACCAAAGCCCCGTTTTTTTTCATCGTTTTCTTTCTTTTTGCCCTGGAACACGCAAGTTCCTACGCATGTACGAACCTCATCATTACCAAAGGAGCCAGCAAAGACGGCTCGGTGATGATCACTTACGCGGCCGATTCGCATACCCGGTACGGGTCGATCGCCTTTTACCCGGCTGCCGATCACAAACCTGGCGACAGGTGCGAGATTTATCATTATGAAAGCGGGGCGTTTCTCGGCATTATTCCCGAGGCAGCCCACACATACTCAGTAATCCAGTTTATGAATGAACATCAGGTGGCCATAGGTGAAACGACCTTTGGTGGATTGGATTCCCTGGCCAGTCAGCCTGGTGCATTACTGGATTACGGGTCATTGATGAAAATCGGGTTGCAGCGCTCAAAAACAGCCCGGGAAATGATAATGGTGATGACCGGATTGGTCGAAAAATATGGCTACGCTTCCGGAGGGGAGTCATTTTCCATATCTGATGCCAATGAAGCCTGGATCATGGAGATTATCGGCAAAGGGAAGTATGAGAAAGGTGCCGTGTGGGTTGCCAGGCTGATACCCGATGGTTATGTAAGTGGCCATGCCAACCAGGCACGGATCACCACTTTCCCTTTTCAGAAAACCAACAAATGGAATGATCTTCAGCAAACTGTGTTTCATTCAGCCGATGTTATCAGTTTTGCCAGGACTCATGGCTTTTACAAGGGGAATGATGGCGAATTCAGCTTTTCGGATGTATATAATCCATTGAATTTCGGAGGAGCACGCTTTTGCGATGCACGGGTGTGGTCGTTTTTCAGGAAGATAAACAAGGTTGTCCGCGACAATCCTGAATGTACAAATTATGCCCTGGGAAAATTATCCCGTCAGCCCCGGTTGATGGATGGCAGCCCTAATCCGAATGGGTTTGTTTCAAATCGCCTGCCATTGTGGGTGAAACCTGATGCACCTGTGACGCTTCAGGATGTAATGGCCGGTATGCGCGATCATTACGAAGATACTCCGCTCGACATGCGTTACGACCTGGGTGCAGGTCCGTTTCATGCGCCATACCGTTGGCGTCCGATGGAATTTACGGTTGACAGCATGATGTATTTGAACGAACGCGCCATTGCCACACAGCAAACAGGTTACAGTTTTGTTGCACAGTCGAGAAGTTGGTTGCCTGATCCGATCGGTGGCATTTTCTGGTTTGGGGTTGACGATGCCGATGGCTGTGTCTATGCGCCGATGTATTGTGGGATAAAGGAGGTACCCGAAAGCTATGCACGTGGAAACGGCTCCATGATCAGGTGGTCGGAATCCTCTGCCTACTGGACTTTCAGCCAGGTAAATAACTGGGCTTATTCCCGCTACGATCTGATACATCCCGAGGTGGAAAAATACCAGGCCGAACTGGAAAAACGGTTCATTCGCGAAACAGAAATCGTAGATGCCAAAGCCGGATTACTTTACCGGGAAAATCCATCATCCGGTTTGGATTATATCACTGATTATTCGGTGTTTGCCGGAAATATGCTTGTCACGCAGTGGAACAACTTCTACCATTACCTCTTTATGAAATACATTGATGGAAATGTGAAGCAAACAAAGGGCTTTCAACTGCTCGATAACGGCTATGATAAAGGAGTACCGAAGAAGCCATCACAACCCGGTTATGGCAAGGAGTGGGAACGGAAGATGATCGAAAACACAGGTGAACGGTTCAAAGTGCCGGAAACCAAATAATTTCTACCTTTGCAGCCAGTTAAATTTTAATCAAATCACAATAGCTTGACAAAGAAACCAACCGTAATCGTGGGTTTGAGCGGTGGTGTTGATTCTTCCGTGGCAGCCTACCTTCTTAAAGGGCAGGGTTACGAAGTAATTGGCGTCACCATGGCGATCTGGGACGGTCAATATAAATCAACAGGCAAACATGCCTGCTATGGCTCTGATGAGGAGGAGGAAATTCATGAAGCCCGCGAGGTAGCTAAAAAACTGGATATACCGTATCATGTATTCAATTGTTCGGCGGAATACAAGCAGGCCGTACTTGATTATTTTAAATCGGAATATCTTGCAGGACGAACGCCTAACCCTTGTATCCAATGCAACCAGCTGATCAAATTCGGAATGTTGCCCTCCATGGCCCGGAAAAGCGGGATTGCTTTCGATTTTTTCGCCACTGGCCATTATGCCAGTGTTGAATTCAGCGAAAAATACCAGCGTTATGTGTTGAAAAAAGCAGCTGACCTGAAGAAGGATCAAACTTATTTCATTCACAGGTTGTCGCAGGATCAGCTGGCACAGGTTTTACTTCCTATCGGAGGGTTCAATAAACCTGAAATCAAAGAATTGGCCCGTAAGGTGGGCATTACCGTCGAAGATCTGGAAGAAAGTCAGGATTTCTACAGCGGCGACTACAAGGATCTCCTGGATGTGGAGGATCATCCTGGGGATATTGTCGATTCGAAAGGAAAGGTATTCGGACAACATAAGGGTATCTGGAATTATACGATCGGTCAGCGAAAAGGATTGGGCATTGCCTATTCCGAACCCCTCTATGTGATCGGGCTCAACAAAGAGGCAAATACGGTCATTGTGGGCATTCGTGAAGAAACCTACAATGCTTCTTTTATTGTATCCGACCTCAACTGGGTTGCCCTTTCGGGTTTGTCGCAACCCATGGACTGTACCGCGAAAATCCGTTCGGCTCAAAAAGAACGTGATGCACGAATTGAACCCTTGGAAAACGGCGATGTGAAAGTTACATTCTTTCATCCGAATGATGCCATTACACCAGGCCAATCCGCTGTATTCTATGAAGATGATGTGGTGTTGGGAGGAGGGATCATCAGGGGAGTGACAAATTAGAAATTACGATTTACGATTAACTTTACTATAATTTCGACTTTCTTTTCATTGCCTGCATTATTTGCATTGTTTTCATTGCTTTCATTCATCAATTAACACTCATACCAAATGAAACGACTTTTTCTCCTTCCCTTGCTGGTTTTTCTGGCATCGCTTGGTTTTTCACAGAACGCCAAAATCACTGCAAAGGATTTGCAAGAGTATGTTCAATTCCTGGCTTCTGATTCATTGAAGGGGCGAAAACCAGGCACTCCTGAGATCAGGGTGGCGGCAGACTATATCCTCAGCCATTTTTTAGCAGCAGGTCTCAAACCGATGGATGAAAAAGGTTTTCAGTGGATTGAGATAGTTACCGACGTGAAACTCGGGGATAAAAACAGTATTACATTCGACGGATTCGATGCTGCCATCATGAAGGATTTTATCCCGCTCTCCTTTTCAAGCAGTGCCACGGTGAATGCCCCGGTGGTATTTGCCGGATATGGGTTCGATATTGACATCGACAGCCTGAAGTGGAACGACTATAAGGGCGTTGACGTGAAGGGGAAATGGGTGATGGTGTTCAGGTCGGATCCGGATCTTGATAATTCAAACAGTAAATTCATCCCCTATGGCGATGTACGGAGCAAAATTTTGATTGCCAAAGATAAGGGTGCTGCGGGCGTATTACTGATCACCCCCAAAGGATTTGAAAAGGAAGACAAACTCATGCCACTGGTTGTTGAAAACAATGAAGTCACCGCCGGGATTCCTATCCTGAATATAACCCGTGACCTGGCAAATAAAATCCTGAAAAAAACGGGAATTTCCATCGACAGTCTTGATCGCACTATTATTTCATCAAAGGCACCGAACAGTTTTCAAACCGGAGTAACATTGAATGGAACGGCCGAAGTTGTTCAGAAACGGGAAAAAACGGCCAATGTGGTCGCTCTCCTTGAAGGAAGCGACCCTCTGTTGAAAGATGAATATCTCGTTGTTGGCGGTCACTACGACCACCTGGGATTTGGTGGTACGGGTTCCGGTTCGCGCATGCCCGATACCAATGCAGTTCACAACGGGGCCGACGACAATGCATCAGGAACAGCCATGGTTATGGCGCTTGCAAAGCGGTTGTCCCAGGAAAAAGGGAAGACCAAAAGGAGTATCATCTTTGTGGCCTTCACATGCGAGGAGTTGGGACTTCTTGGTTCCAAGTACTTTGTTGACCATCCTCCGGTTGAATTAAAAAAAATAAAAGCCATGTTCAATTTTGACATGGTTGGACGATTCGAAAAAGATAAAAACTCCATCTCTCTGAGTGGTACCGGCACTGCCATTGAGTCAGACTCACTCCTGAAACCACTGGAAACCAACTTGCCATTTGCTGTTGTCCATTCTCCAGATGGTTATGGCCCTTCAGATCATGCTGCCTTTTATTCTTCCAACATCCCGGTCTTCTATTTTAATACCGGTGTACATACCGACTATCATACGCCGTTCGATGATACAGAAAAACTCGATTTCGATGCGGAGAAGGAGATTGGCGATTTTGCAACCAATATCATTCTGACCGTTGATAATCTCCCGAAAGCCTTGACCTTCAAAGAGTCGGGCAAAAAAGAACAAGGCGGGAGGTCAGGCCGCAGGTTTAAAGTAACGCTTGGCATCATGCCCGATTTTGCCGGAACAGAAAAAAAAGGCTTGCGCATCGATGGTGTAAACAAAGATGGTCCTGCAGATCAAGGAGGGATGAAAAAGGGCGACATCATCACCGGATTAAATGGGAAATCGGTCGGAAACATTTATGAATATATGACACGGCTCCAATCTCTAAAAAAGGGTATGACCGTGAATGTTGAGATAATCCGCGATGGAAAGAACGAGGTTCTGATCATTTCTTTATGATATTACAGACATTTTTTACAGAAGCATTCCTGCTGAAGTTTGTCAAATTTTCCCTGGTTGGGTTTTCCGGGGTGTTTGTCGATTTTGGAGTAACTTTTTTATGCAAGGAGATCCTGAAAATTCAGAAATATGTGGCCAATACCTGCGGGTTTGCCCTTGCTGCCACTACCAATTATCTGATGAACAGGATGTGGACTTTTCACAGTACCAATCCAAACGTAATGCTTGAATTCACCCGATTTTTTATCATTGCACTCATCGGACTGATTATCAATCTGTTGATAATCTGGGCTATGACCGGAAAATTTAAGGTAAATTTTTACGTTTCAAAACTAGTGGCCACACTTTTGGTTACATTGTGGAACTTTCTCATCAACGCTTATTATACCTTCGTCTGATCAAAACGGTAAGGTGGTAAAACGGTAAGGTGGTAAAACGGTAAGGTGGTAAAACGGTAAGGTGGTAAAACGGTAAGGTGGTAAGGAAGGTGCTTAGTAGATCTTTCCTTACCACTTTACCGTTTTACCGTTTTACTGTTTTACTGTTTTACTGTTTTACTGTTTTACCACCTTACCACTTAATAATGCCGATACGAACCATCAAGCTCCTTCCACAAGTTTTGCGACAAATCCCAAAGCCTTTTCCCGTTCTCCGGATCGGCAGCTTTTTCATCCACCTCTTTTCGGCTCATCAGAAACAGGTAATCGAATGGAATGCCATTGAAATCCTTGGATGCTGCAAGGTAAACAGCAGGAATGGCAGCTTTGGCAGGTGACTTGAAAAATATTCCGAACACTGTTTTCAACAAGGGGATGAATGCTTTTGGGGCTTCCCGTGCGATATTGGAGTTCACCGGGCCGGGACACATCGATAAAACAGAAAAATTTGTTTTACAATCAGGATTAAGCCGCCTCGAAAGTTCAACTGAAAATGTCGTAAGCAGCAATTTATAGTATCCGTAAAGTTCAATCGATTTTCCGATTTTGTAATCCCGGTATTTCCCAAAATCATTCCATTCAAATTTTTCCGGGTTACGATGGCTTTCAGAGGCAATAAAAATAATGCGCGGAATATTCGAATTTCCAATTTCCAATTTCGAATTTCGATCCGGCAAAGCAGTCCCTCCATTCGAAAAGCATTGGTTCTCTATTAATAAATTGACGAATATAAACTTGGAGAAGTAGTTTACCATAAACATCTCTTCCAGACCCTGAGGGGTTTTACGGCTTTCTTTTGGCACGATGCCGGCATTGCAGATGAGGATATCGATTTTTGAGCCTTCACCGGGCCCATCCCCGCACAGTGACGGGGATCTAAGATTGACAACCAATTGTTTGATTGATCTGATATCGGAAAAGTCGACATGAAGTATATGGACATCCGGACTGCCTGAAAGTTTTTTTACTTTCTCCGCCATCTCGGGAACGCCGCTACGGCATGCCATAATCACCCTGGCACCTCTGCGGGCAACATCCACGGCAATGGCAAAGCCAAGCCCTGAGCTGGAACCATCAACCAGCACGGTTTTTCCTTCCAATCGATCTGATGGTTTCAGTTCACCTGCAGGAACATGCTTTCGGAAAAGATCACTGATACCTGTGAGGGTTGCAGTAACTGGATTATTGTATTTTTTTTGCCTGGTTACTTCCATATAGTTCTGTGAAAAATTTAAGGTAGGCTGTTGTTTGCAATGCTATATCCGTTTCAGTTAGTCCGAAATCAGCAAGTGAATATTCATGGACACCGTGTTTTTGGTGCGGATGCCGGGTTTCATGCTGTTTGAAAAGTTCCAGTAACTCAGAAGTCAAACCACCATTCTGTTTGTAAATGTTTGCCAGTTCGCCAGCTGAATCTGTAATGAACCTTTTGTAATTTATGTCGGTAAATTTAGCATCGTTTTCGTTTTTATTTCTGTATTCAAGAGCCTTGGACAGCATATAACCAACCTTTTTTACCCAATGGCTGGCAACTTCCCTTTCATCCACATGGTTGCTGAAAATCATTCGGTTGTAGACCACCATGCTGATAAATGAAGGGACTGATTCATTGACATTTCTGTGTGGCCAGAGAAAATGCACCTCGCCAAAATGTTTTTCAATCAGGTCGGGAAACTCCAGATGATGCGGGGTTTTCAAAACCCAGCGTTTAGCCGGTTTAATCCATTGCATGAATTTCAACAACTTCACCGAATAGGCATAAGCCTGCGATTGATCTGTCTTTTCAAGCCATTCAGCATACGATGGAACATGCATCATCGCTTCAGGAGTTGTACTCATGAAACTGACATCAAGCATGAGGATATCCTCTTCTGGTGCCATGGCATCAATGGGATGGACTGCGAAAAATCCCGGCGACATGAACTTTAAGGCTTTCACCGATGTGTTGGCAATGGCGATGCGTTTGTCGTTGGGATGGGGGTAGGTTGGGCAACCTGGTGAACGGGTAACCTGGTGAACACGTGTCAGATCGTATAAATTCAGGTTGATGGGGACAGGGTTGATGACTTCCCAACTTGGGATGACACGGTGATCAGGGTCTTCGGCAAGCAGGCGCTGCAGTTTGGTGGTGCCGGTGCGTTGCAACCCAACAATAATCCATGCAGGGTATAACTCCTGTTCGAGAATATGCGGATACTTTTTAAAGTAATATTCGGCTCTTAGCCGGATGCTTAGTAAACTTACAAATCGTTCACGGGTGATAAACCGGCCAATGGGATGAAGTCGGGCTTCCTCGTTGGCTGCCCGCAACAATCTTTCCAGCGGCCCATCATCAAAGTCCCTGCCCAGATCCTGCAAACCAGTTATTTTTCTGGCTCTTCTGATAAGATCATTCTTTTCAAGCCTGATCTCTGTCCCCATAAAATAGGTGCCACTCCAACTCTTATTCAATGCACTGAACCACCAGGGGCTCTGACGGAAATTTCCCATAAATCCCAAATCGTAAATCGTAAATCGTAAATCGTAAATCGTAAATCAAGTTATCTCCACCCTACACCCCGGTTCCACCGCCACAACCCCCTCAGCCAGCCGATACCACCTCCACAACATGGTGCCGTTATGATGGCCACAGGTATTGATCCAGTTGGGCTTTCCCGGATCTTTATGGGCAACGGTCACAATAACAGAACCATCTGGTTCATAATGAGCCGAAGCTTTATTGATACTTATGGTGAAATACCGGTAATCAAGCGACTCCATCCAGTAATTGTTGAGTTGAAAATTCCACGAATCACAATCAGGTGGTTTTACCCTGATCACGAGGGATTCATGGTCTTCAAGCTTCCAGTGGCTGTGATAATAAATGATGTTGTTGTCACCTCCTGCAGCATTTGATATTTCCGGGCTGAAAAGTGGCAATTGATTGGTATGCCGCTGAAATCCGTTTGCCCATTTTGCAAACATGATGGAGGCACCGGCAACAAACATGGAGGCAGTTTTCAGCCCTTCATCTATCATGGTGGGGGTTAAAGGTTCAGGAGCTTTGCGCCCATCAAGATTTTCAATGGTGACTTCGGCAGGCGTTTCGGTAAACCGGTTTAAAAAAGTTTGCCGTACCATCACCATGGTGGTTTGAGGTTCGGTTTTCAACCAGTTTTTCCCTGTGGGCGTTTCACTCAGGATGATCTCAAAACTGCCATCATCTTCCAGCTTCAGGTTGAAATGTTCCAGGGTCCCACAGGGTGCAAGGCCTCCGGTCGTTCCATAATTCCCGTTCTGTGTGAAAAAACCAATATAATGAACTGAATTTCTCTTTCCGCAAATCCGATAATTGTATTTCCCGCTGATTTGGGCGTTGAAATAGTAATTGTCTGGATTGTCAGCCCCAAGCTTAACGGTTTCATGGGCCATGCGGCGAAGTACCGGGAATGCCGGATCGCAATACTCAACAAACGCTTCGAGCCCACCGCGGGTAAGCCGTGATAAATAACGCAGCCCTTCTGCCTGGCTGAAAGCATCGCGTGGGGCGCCGGGGTACATCAGCGAAGCACCTGCGGATTTCAGATTGTCGCAGAATTCTTCCCATGCTTTTCCCGAAATAACACGTTCCGCATGAATGTCAGCCTCCGTTTTTCCCCGAATTTTTAATCCGGTACGGCGAAAAAATTTGAGCAAACGCAAAAACAGAAATAACAGATTCCCCATGTTGAAAATAATTGCCTATCATTGCACAGTCGGCAAAGATAGAAAAATCATGGGATCATCTGATGAACGTTATGGCAATTGGGCACTGGTAGCAGGCGCTGCCGAAGGTCTCGGGGAAGGGTTTTGCACCATCCTCGCAAAACGGGGATTTAATATCATTCTGGTTGACAGAAACTTGGAAGCCATGCACGAGTTTGCCAATAAAATCATCCGGGACTATCATGTTCAGACGATGGAGCTTCACCTCGATCTCGCTGCCCCGGAGGCTGCTGATCAGTGCCTGAAAACAATCGTAACTGCCGACTGCCGGCTCATGGTGTATGTTGCCGCGTGGAGCCGTGTGTGCCGTTTTACGGAACTTGCCGATCACGAACTTGATGGATTCCTTTCGGTGAACACCAGAACGCTGCTTCATCTTGTTCACGGTTTTTCCACCCGGCTGATTTCCACCGGAAAAACCGGCGGGATCATCCTGGTGTCGTCATTGGCCGGATTGATCGGTCCGCAATACGTCGCTACCTATGCCGCCACAAAATCTTTCAGTATCCGCCTCACGGAGGCCCTCCATAATGAATTAAGGGATCATGGAATTGAAATATCGGTTTGCTGCGCAGGAACGGTTTCCACACCAACTTATTGGAAAAGCAAGCCAAGCTTTGATCAAATGAAACCCCCGGTCATGCAACCTGAAGAAGTTGCAGATTATGCCATCACTAAACTTGGCCATAAAATAATCTCCATCCCGGGATTGACAAACCGGTTGCAATATTTCTTCCTGATGAAAATGATACCACGCCGGTTGGCAAACCGCCTTGTCAACAATGCAATGAAAAAAATGTATGGAAAGATGTGATTTAACCAAATAAATTTGTATATTTGCGGGTATTATCTGGTTAAATTTGTTTCCAATGATACAACGAAGCATTCTCAAAGGGTTATTGGATCACCTGATTGAGCCTGAAATCACACTGATCACCGGGCCACGTCAGGTTGGAAAAACGACCCTGATGCATCTTATGGCCGGAAAGCTGTCAGCCGAAGGTAAACCTACCCTGTTTCTCCACCTCGACAATGAAGCCGACTTCAAAATATTATCCTCCCAGGCCTCTTTGATCGAAAGGATAAAAACAGAATCCGCCAATCAGAAAGTATTTGTATTTATTGATGAGATTCAACTGAAAGAAAATGCCGGGCGCTTCATGAAGGGATTGTATGACATGAACCTTCCGGTCAAGTTCATTCTTTCCGGCTCCGGAAGCATGGAACTTCGTGCAAATATTCAGGAATCCATGGCCGGAAGAAAGCGGGTGTTCGAGGTTATGCCGGTCAGCTTTTTTGAATTTGCTGATTTTCGTACTGATTATGCTCATTCAGGCCGGCTTGATGCTCATTTAATGAATGATTTCGAAGGTGCCCTGGTATTGCTCAATGAATATCTGAATTTCGGAGGATATCCGCGTGTCATCATGGCTGCGACCCTTCATGAAAAAATGGATGTGATCAATGAAATTTACCAGTCCTACATGACGAGGGACATTCAACTGTTGCTCAAGGGGCACGGGCCGGAGATTTACAGCCGTATGATTACCCTGCTGGCAGCCCAAACCGGCGGAATGATCAATTTATCAACACTTTCCAATGAAACACGTGCTGCACTGGCAACAATCCAGAAATATCTCTGGTATGCCGACCGCACCTGGTTCCTTAAAATGATACCACCCTTGCACGGCAACAAGGTGAAGGAGATCACCAAATCCCCGGTGGTTTATTTCGTAGATCACGGGATGCGTAACTTTTCCATCCGCATGTTTGGTAACGTTCATAACCACCGCGATTATGGCTTTGTATTTCAAAATCTTGTTTGTTCCATTTTACTGGATACCCTGCAGCGCCACATTTATGATCTTCATTTCTGGCGTACCATCAACAAGGCGGAAGTAGATTTTGTAATCGACCGTTACGAAAATCCATTACCGGTGGAAGTAAAATACTCTTCCCTGAAAAAACCGGAAATAACCCGGTCACTACGGAGTTTTATCGACCATTATCATCCAACTGATGCCTGGGTGATCAATCTCACCTTCGCCGGGAAAATGGTGCTCGACTCAACTACTGTTCACTTTATTCCGTTTTTCAGAATTCAGCCATACCTGGAGGAACTTCGTACCGAGCCGGAAAGGCTCTTCAGAATCTCTGAAAAGGAGGTGGTGTACAGGCTGATGCAGCCTCCCGGCAGCAACCGGCTGAAGAAACAGAATCTGTATAGCAAAGGAGCCCCGGATTAGTTGGTTTTGGGATCTTCCGGGGGGCGGATTTTTTCCTCAGCCTGTTGCATTCCGCCCTGTTTTGCACTACCTTTACGGTTAATTTTCATACCATCTCCACGAAATAATATAACCTTTCTCCCATGAAACCCATGCAAAAACTGATCATGCTCCTGTTGCTGACAGCAATGGCAGGTTTTCCAAAACTCAACATTGGTCAGCCGTTACCATTTTATGAACCCTGGGATACCGGTACCTTTTCTTTCCAGGATTGGACATTCATCCCCACGCAAGGAAACTGGACCATGAATACCAGTCAGGGGAACCCTGCCCCGGCAGTTTTTTTTACGGGCACATCTGCCGTTCAGGATTATCAATTCACCATGCAGAGTTCTGCACAGCACGGCGAACCGTGGATTTGTGCAAATATATACCTTGAATTTGATTACAAACTCACCGATGTTGCTTCAGGTGGGACAGAAAAACTGATTGCTGAATTTTTTGTTGATAATGCATGGTATCATGCCATTGAAGTAAAAAACGAAGGTTCAACCGGATGGGTACATCAGAAAATAGATATCTCTGAGGTTGGCGGAAAGTGGTTCAGGATTGGTTTTTTAGCCACAGGGCTCAATAGTGCCAATATAACCAGTTGGGCGGTCGACAATATCAGGGTAACACCGGTGTGCAAAGGCCCTGTGGCATGCGACTATACAAAACCAGGGAACACAGTCCATCTTTTTTGGCAGAATCCGCAATGTGATAGCATAGGACCGTTTTTAGGATACAACATTTACCGCAGCCATGGTCCCGCTTTTAGCCCTTATGCAAAGCTTAATGCGTCACTGATTACCGACACTGCATATAATGATATCATTCCGGCTGGTTATCCTTACAATCAGTTCAGGTATGTGATCACCGCGGTTCACCATGACCCAACCACGCTTATGGTATTATGTGAAGCTCCCTGTGATACACTGGAGGTTGATTTGTCGCTGGGAACCGGATTTGCCGGAAATAAAGGCATCCAAATCTTTCCCAATCCTGCCTCCGAATTTATCAGAATACTCAGTGAAAGTCCTGTTGAATCGTGCGAACTTCTGAATTTTATGGGAAAAATTATACTGTCAGTTCCTCCCGGTAAATCAAATGAATTAACCATCCCGGTATCAACATTGCCTTCGGGAATTTACCTTGTATGCCTAAAAAATGCCTCAGGAAAATTCCTTTCGAAAGTTTCCGTGAGGCATTAATCGTATAACCCGTCACCTGTCACGCGCCACTCGTCACGCGTCACGCATCACGATTCATAGCGTTTTCATATAATTTAGTGCACTTCCAGCTTTAAACCAATGGATCTGCTGTTCGCCATAACTGTGATTTAATGCGATTTCTTCCTTGGTTCTGTCAGCATGGTTAAGTATCAACGCCAGTGGCTTTCCGGGCATGAATGTTTCAAGTCCGTTCAGATCTAGTATATCGTCTTCCCTGATTTTATTGTAATCTGCCGGGTTGGCAAAGGTGAGCGCCAGCATCCCCTGTTTTTTCAGGTTGGTTTCGTGAATACGGGCAAATGATTTTACCAGCACTGCCCGAACCCCGAGGTGACGTGGTTCCATGGCTGCATGCTCGCGGGAAGAACCCTCGCCATAATTTTCATCACCTACGATGATGGTCGGGATGCCTTTGGCTTTGTAATACCTGGCTGTTTTAGACACTTCGCCATATTCTCCTGTTTCAGGATTCTTAACTGCATTTGTCTTATCGTTGAAGAAGTTCACAGCCCCCATCAGAAGGTTGTTAGAGATGTTATCAAGATGCCCGCGGAATTTCAGCCAGGGACCTGCCATGGAGATATGGTCGGTGGTACATTTCCCTTTTGCCTTGATCAGCAAACGCATCCCGTGGATCTCTTTGCCATCCCAGGGAGTAAATGGTTCGAGGAGTTGCAGCCTGTCTGACTCAGGATTTACACTTACAGTGATCGATGCAGCATTTGCAGGCGGGGCAAGATAACCCGGATCTTTCACATCAAAACCTTTCAACGGAAGTTCCTCTCCGTGTGGTTCATCAAGTTTAACCTGTTGCCCCGATTCATTGGTCAGAAAATCGGTCATCGGGTTAAAAATCAGACTTCCGGCCAGGGTCAGCGCGGTAACGATTTCCGGAGAAGAGATGAAACTATGGGTTCCGGAGTTGCCATCGTTGCGTTTGGCGAAATTGCGGTTAAATGAGTTGAGAATGGAGTTTTTGCGATCGGGATTGTCAATTTTCCGCGACCATTGGCCGATGCAGGGACCACAGGCGTTGGCCATGATCACGCCGCCAATGTTATTGAAAATCTCCAACAAGCCATCGCGCTCACAGGTATAACGAATCTGTTCTGAACCTGGTGTTACCACAAACGCTGCCTTCACTTTCAGATTCTTCTCGCCGGCCTGCTTTGCTACGGAAGCTGAACGGGAAATATCTTCATAAGATGAATTCGTACAGGAACCAATCAATCCAACCTCCAGGGTTTCCGGATAATTATTTTCTTTGACGAATGCCTTGAATTCTGAAATGGGATGTGCGATATCTGGTGAAAAAGGCCCGTTGATGTAGGGTTCCACCTCCGAAAGATTTATCCTGAGGAACTGATCATAATACTTTTCAGGGTTCGCACGGACTTCTGCATCCGGTGCCAGGAATCCCGAATATGCATCTGCCAGGGCTGCAACTTCTTTCCGCCCTGTAGCTTCGAGATAGGCTTTCATTTTTGCATCGTAAGTAAACAATGAACATGTAGCCCCTATTTCGGCTCCCATGTTGCAAATGGTTCCTTTGCCGGTGCAGGAGAGCGACTCAGCGCCTTCTCCGAAATATTCAACTATAAAGCCTGTTCCGCCTTTTACGGTAAGAATTCCTGCAATTTTCAGGATCACATCCTTGGCGGAAGCCCAGCCATTTAATTTTCCGGTAAGCTCAATGCCAAGAATTTTTGGCATTTTCAATTCAAGTGGCATGGCCGACATCACATCCACAGCATCAGCACCACCTACACCAATGGCCACCATGCCGAGTCCTCCCGCATTGGGGGTATGAGAATCAGTTCCAATCATCATTCCGCCCGGAAATGCGTAATTTTCGAAAATAACCTGGTGGATGATGCCGGCACCTGGTTTCCAGAACCCAATCCCGTATTTGGCCGAAACTGTTTCAAGAAAATCGTAAACTTCTTTGTTCTGGACCATTGCCGTTGCAAGATCGGTGTTCACCCCGAGCTGCGCCTGGATGAGATGATCGCAATGTACGGTCGAAGGAACGGCAGCAGTGTCGCGGCCGGCAGTCATGAACTGTAGAAGTGCCATCTGGGCTGTCGCATCCTGCATCGCAACCCTGTCGGGTAAAAAATTGACATAATCAACTCCGCGAAGATAGGGCTTCGCGGGATCTGAATCTGATAAATGGCCGTAAAGTATTTTTTCGGTCAGGGTCAATGGCTTGTCAAGCAACACTTTGGCAGATGTAACGCCTTTGGCAATTTTCTCGTAGGTGTTTTTAATTAATGTAGTATTTACCAACATAAATGAATTATTTGAATTGTAAACTAACTGATATTTTTGAACGTTTAAAAGTAAAGGTATTTATGAATAAATAACGTCATAAATTTATAAAAAATTTCATCCTCAAACCAATATTCGCATGTTGGAATTAGAATCACTTCTCGAACAATGGAAAAGTCTCGAAAATCATGACCGGAACAGCCACCTGATTGCAGTTGAAATTATTGGGAGAACAGAACGGATTTTCGTGGATCATCAGGAAAATTTATTGCAGAAATCGTTCTGGTTCAATTTTCTTGAAATTACAAAAAGTCCCGCTTTTCTTAGTGCGTTGGAATTGGATGACGATCGAATACGATGGACCGAAATAGTTTTCCATATCATGCAGTTTACCAATTACACCCTTCGAGACATGATGGAACAGCGGGTGATTCAACATCCAGGTCATGTGTTGTTTAAAGATATGTCATCAGCATTGGCCATTGACTGGACTTATGAACAAATATACCGTCATCTCCGTGAAATAGCAGGTGTGTTTTATAAAGCTGTTACTGGGACTCCGCGTGTTGCCATATATACCGAAAATTGTCTTGAAGGAGCCTGCACCGATCTGGCCTGCCTGATGTTCGACATTTACGATACACCGCTCAGCCCTCATTTCAGGATCGATGTGCTGGTACCCATTTTCAATGAACTACACATCAACATCGCTTTGGCTGATACAGAAGACCGTTTGCTGGTCCTCAAAAAGATTCGTGACAAGGCTGAAACAAAGTTCATTATTTTTTCATTGCAACCGGTTACGCCAAAAACACGCGATATCCCCTATCTTTTGGAGGAGTGTAAAAAAACAACCAGGTGGGATGTTGACGCAATACTGGGCCGCCTGAATGCCAGGCCGAATAATCAGGTGGCTACGACCATGTTCACTTCCGGAAGTACGGGCCTGCCAAAGGGCGTTTCATTCTCCATTTATAACATTGTATCGAAAAGGTTTGCCCGTGCAGCTGCCCTGCCAGAAGTGGGCAATGAGGTTTTTTTAGGCTATCTGCCACTTTTTCATACCTTTGGCCGGTACCTGGAAATGACCGGCGCTATTTTCTGGAACGGTACCTATATTTTCGTTGGCAACACATCCTCAGAGACCCTGCTCTCCCTGTTTCCAAAAATGAACCCTTCCGGTTTTATCAGCATTCCCCTCCGCTGGCAGGAACTTTTTGAAAGATGCCAGGAATTAATCAGCACCATTGATCATCCTGATCTCAGGAAACAAGCTGTTCGTGAGGTAGTTGGTCATAGGTTGCATTGGGGTTTATCGGCAGCCGGTTACCTTGATCCTGAAGTTTTCAGGTTTTTCAATCAATATGGCATTCATCTCAACAGTGGTTTCGGCATGACAGAGGCCACAGGAGGCATCACCATGACGCCCCCCGGACAATACAAGGATTTCACCGTTGGAATACCCTTGCCAGGTGTCAGGACACGGCTCGGAAGTGCCTCAGAACTTGAAATCAGCGGGCATTATATCGGAAGATACCTTGAAATGGCAGGACCTGACGAGGTAATTCCTTACCCTGTTTCTGAGAAAAAAGATACCTGGCTTTCAACGGGCGATGTCTTTAAAATTTCCGCAGATGGTTACTTCCAGATCGTCGACCGGGTTAAAGATATCTATAAAAATAACCGTGGACAAACCGTTGCCCCACAGGTCATTGAAAAGCAGTTTTACAAAGTCCCCGGAATTCAAAACGTTTTTCTTGTTGGCGACAACCGCCCTTACAATGTTCTGCTAATCGTACCTGATAAAACCGATTCAATCTACAAAGCGCTGCATGGGGATAACCTCGCTGAATATTTTCACCAGATTGTAATGGCTGCCAACACCGATGTGGCACCTTACGAAAGGGTGATAAATTTCACCCTTCTCGATCGTGATTTCAGTGTTGATAAGGGAGAACTGACACCCAAAGGTTCTTTTAACCGTAAAGCCATTGAGACCAATTTTAATGTAGTTATTGAATCTTTATATAAGAGTAACATCGTTCGTATCGATGCAGGCAGCTTTACAATTTTAATCCCCAAATGGTTCTTTCGTGACCTTGGAATTCTTGAAACGGATATTTTTTACGACGGTCGTTGTTTAACCAACCGATGCAATGGTTCGAAGCTCTCTATCAGGAAAATGCAAGGGAAATGGTTTCAGCTCGGTCATTTAAAATATTATCTTGATTCCACCAGCATCGATTTGGGGTTCCTGGCCCGCCAGCCGAAAATTTGGACAGGAAATCCGTCCATGATTGCTTTCTGCCCGGTCAAAGAGGGGTGGGATACTCCTATGAAAGGCTGCTCTTCAAATGTGTACCTTCCGGGTTTTAAATTGCTGGATACAAATAATTTTCCAGTCATTCATGGTATTCGTGATCAAAAACTCATCGAGGTGAATAACCTGCTTTTTATCACATTTTTCCGTGGATGGGAGGAAGCACGCAAGGCGGTGGATGATCTTGGCAAGGTACTCATGAATGCTGAGCCCCGTCTGGCTTTTGTCATCAGGCACCGGTTGGAAGCCCTTGCATATCATCCTGATGAGGAGATCCGCTGCTTGGCTTACCGGCTCATCTTGCTCAAGGCACCTAACCCTGAGGATATTCAAAACATGCCTTCATTCATCGAATCCGGGCTTTCATTTCTCAATGAGAAATCAATTCGCGAAATTGCTTCCGGCAATTTTGGCAAACACCGGCTTGATGCCCTGAAGCAACGACTTTATTGGTATCGGACGCATCTCCGCTGGCCCGCCACAAAAAAGCACCGCAGGGCATTCGGGGATGTGCTGGGAATGTTGTACAACTTTGCAGTACTTCATCTTGAATACTACGTGCCTGTCAGGGCTGAACTTTCGCGCTGGATTCTGCATAAACAGGATCCATTCCTCTCGAAACTGGCAGAAAAGCTTTTCTACTCGCTGGCTGCTGTTTTTGAAAAGGAAATGGAGAAAAAATCAGTCAGTTACACGATTTCGGCCTGGAAATCAAAACTTGTTTTTGAACATGGAATTTCGGACGATGAAAAGCAACGTGTTACAAAAATATTTCAGTCAACGACTTTTCTTAAAGAGAGTATCATGCTAACGTTCAATGAACGTGACTTTGAACTCGAGACGGTTGCCGATAAGGGAATCTGGGTGTTACGATTACTGGCTTTCAAAGAATTCAACCATTATCGGCTTTCAATTAATACCAGGGATGATAAACATTTTGATCTTCACATGGTGATGAGCGGAAATGTTGCTTTCAGGCCAAAACCGGAAACCTTTTACTGGCTCGCCTCCCTGGCAGGGTTTCCGCACGGGCCGGCCGTAGCACCCATGCTCGGCAGCAGCCGGCCGAACCTTGGAGTTCTGACCACACAGTATATAGGAGGATTGACAGCGTGGGATAGAATCCGTGAATTATCAGAGATTCACAGGTCATCCGGTTTTGTCAGAGGAAATGCCTGGAGAAAGATTTTCATAAAGTCGTTTGCTGTTATATTTAATGCATGGCATCATAGCGGTTACCAAATCGTTCCCGGGGCCATATCTCCTGCCAATGTTGCAATTCCCGAGATGGATTTTCGCGAAAGTGCCGTGATATTATCTTTAGCCGGGTGGGCTCAGTATAAAAACACTTTATCTCTGATCGAACCGATGCTCGAGGACTATTATGCTAAAACGGCTTCCATTTATCCTTGGTGCCGCCAACAACTCCAGGTTACCTGGATTTTTGATGGTTGCATTGAGGCGCTTGGAAAAGAAGAAGCAACTGCTTTTCTCCAAACACTCAGGCAGGAACTGAAATCAAAACAGTTAACATGTTGTAATTCGATGGCGATTGAACCGGAACTTGATCAATACCTTGAAAATTCAATCAAGCGGTATTATATGCCGGTTGCGCTTTTCAGTGCGATCGACCAGTATCAGGACTGGCATAAAATGAATCCGCTTACAACTGCTGTTGCCAGGGAACAAACTTGCCTTGAACTGCTCGAACTTTATAAATTGCATGAGTATGCGGAACTTGTACGTTATTTCCTATACCGGCATACCTGTTTTTCCGGTGCTTCGCTTGCGATGCAATCAGCATTTGATAAGCTTTTAGCCCGCATGGCTGAACAGCCTGAAGGAATGGCTATTCAATTGCTTGAACTCTCAGATCTACAATCAGGCATTGATGATCCGGAGGATAAAAATGTTTTTAGCCGGATGGTTTTCCCCCGCTTGCAGGGAGAACAAGGGTTTGATTTGATGAAAGTTGGTGAAAGCCTTCAGGAACATCTCGTCGTTCGGTTTCCCTTCCTTGACAAGTCCGGCAAACGTTACATTCTCAGAGAGCCTGTTGCTGCACGTGAAATCGGTCAGTTATATCAATTGTTCTTTCGCGAAAATTACCCCAAAGATATTACCGACAACGACCATCAGTATGTTTTGACCGATGAAAATGAAAAGATCGTCGGCGGAATAACATACAGGTATCTGGAGGATCACAACATCCTGCTCGACGGGCTTGTAGTTACCTCTGCTTTGCAAGGCAAAGGCATTGCTTCCTGCATGATCGAAAATTTCTTTGCCAGCATGGAGGCTCATGGCATTGAGGTTATCAAAGCCCACTTCCTTTTCGGGAACTATTACCTCAAACATTTTTTTGAAGTAGATAAGAAATGGGGCGCACTCATAAAAAAGTTAAAATAGTTGTAATTTTGCATCAATAATCATATAACCTTAATTTATGAATGGAGAAAAAATAACTTTGGTAAACGGGAAACTCAATGTGCCCGACAATCCAGTCATTCCCTTTATTGAAGGTGATGGGACTGGTCCCGACATCTGGAATGCCAGCGTAAAAGTATTGGATGCTGCTGTTGAAAAAGCATATTCCGGCAAACGAAAAATCGCCTGGCGGGAAGTTCTGGCAGGGGAGAAGGCATACAAGCAAACTGGCGAATGGCTGCCTCAGGAAACTTTGGATGTAATTCGTGAGTATCTCGTCGCAATCAAAGGGCCGCTTACCACACCCGTAGGTGGCGGAATCCGCTCAATCAATGTGGCTTTGCGTCAAATCCTCGATCTTTATACCTGTTTAAGGCCCGTTCGCTATTTTGCCGGTGTTCCTTCTCCGGTCAAACATCCGGAAACCACCGATATGGTCATTTTCAGGGAAAATACAGAGGATATTTATGCAGGAATTGAATGGATGCAAGGAACTCCTGAGGTTGAAAAAGTTATACAGTTCCTCACGGCAGAGATGGGGGTTACAAAAATCCGTTTTCCGGAAACTTCCTCCATCGGCATAAAGCCGGTTTCAAAAGAGGGCACGGAGCGTTTGGTCAGGGCGGCAATCCTCTATGCCATTACCCACAAAAAACCTTCCGTTACCCTTGTTCACAAAGGGAACATCATGAAATTCACCGAAGGGCAGTTTAAACAATGGGGTTATCTGCTTGCAGAACGCGAGTTCGGAGATCAGGTGTTTACCTGGCTGACGTATGATAAAATCAAAGCCAGGGATGGAGAAGTTGCTGCCGATTCCGCACAGAGAGAGGCCGTTGCTGCTGGGAAAATCATTATAAAAGATTCAATTGCAGATGCATTTCTTCAGCAAATCCTCACACGTCCGGCCGACTATTCAGTGATTGCAACGCTGAACCTCAATGGCGATTATATCTCCGATGCACTGGCGGCAATTGTCGGTGGCATTGGCATTGCCCCGGGTGCGAACATCAACTATGTAACCGGTCATGCGGTTTTTGAAGCTACACACGGTACAGCGCCTAAATATGCCGGGAAAGACCAGGTAAACCCGGGATCGGTGATTCTGTCGGGTGCAATGATGTTTGAATTTATGGGTTGGTTCGAGGCAGCAAACCTGATCGTTAAAGGACTGGAAGGGGCTATCAAAAACAAAAGGGTTACGTATGATTTTGAGCGATTAATGGAAGGTGCCACCAAATTAAAATGTTCTGAATTCGGCACAGAGATCATGTCAAATATGTAAATAACACAAGCATAAAAAAAGCCGGTTCACTTTGAACCGGCTTTTTTTGTATGTCGGGCATAGTTCTTTGACTGGCAGGGTGTAAGTCCCTGCACACACCGAGTTGATAGGAAGTGTTAGCGAATGGCAAGGGTGTTCACCGTGAGGTGAAATCTGAAGGAAGCCATCAGCAAAATTGGCGTTT
>CAIQUS010000011.1 GCA_903875045.1 uncultured Bacteroidales bacterium | reverse complement strand
GCCCTGCTACTAACCATCAACCCATTTATTGCCGCTAAAGCTGACGGCAATAGATGCCCTGCTACTAACCATCAACCCATTTATTGCCGTTGGCTTCAGCCAACGGATTGAGGTAATGATTTAATGCTTCTTATGCCTACCTTAAGCCACTTAGAAATGCGTATTTTATTCATAAATTATCCCGTTTCGATATTGCCGGATTAAAAATATTTGAAGTCGGGGAGAAATATTATTTTGAGGATATCGGCTTAAGGAATTCTATCCGTGGGTTTGATCGTATCAAAGACATCAATAAGGTGATGGAAAATGCCGTTTACCTACACCTGATCAGGCATGGATTTCGCGTTTATGCAGGACTTCTAGGTAAAACAGAAATTGATTTTATTGCTCAGAAAGATGGCAAATCTGTTTACATTCAGGTAGCATATATGCTGACAGATGAAAACACGATAAACAGGGAGTTTGGAAATTTAATAAAGATAGGAGATAACTATCCGAAATTTGTGGTTACGATGGATGAATATGATTCAGGAAGCAACTACAAAGGAATTGAACAAATGCATTTGAAAGACTTCCTGTTGAATAATTTCCGGACTTAAAAACAACTCCTATTCAGATTCTCTGCAGTCAGCTAAAGCTGACTGCAACAGATGCAGAATGTTAACATCATCGGTAAATGGCCATGCCATGGCATGTCCCTACAGGCCTTAACACCTAATTATTTTCCGCTTCCTTTTTTATTTGAAAAAAAAAACATATATTTGCAAACTTTTTAGTGCGTAACTGATCTAATTACACGAAAGCCATGAACAAAGCGGAAATAATGAAATTTGTCGAAGAGACAGTGATTCAGAAGAATGAATTACCTTCTTTCAAAGCAGGGGATACCATCACGGTTCATTACAAAATCAAGGAAGGAAACAAAGAACGTATTCAGACATTCCAGGGCGTGGTTTTACAGCGTGCCGGCAAAGGTTTGAACGAAACCTTTACTGTCAGAAAAATTTCAGGGAACATTGGTGTTGAGCGTATTTTCCCATGCACCTCCCCTTTTATTGACAAAATTGAAGTGAACAAACACGGCGTTGTCCGCAGGGCACGCATTTACTACCTTCGCGGATTGCAAGGCAAGAAAGCCCGTATCAAAGAACAACGGTTCTAACATTGAATTTGATCCCACTAAAAAACCCCGCCAAAAGCGGGGTTTCTTATTTTAGTTCATCACCATGTTGATGTATCCGGTTTCAGTTGTTTTGAGTACAGTGAGCGCTTTCGAGTAATTTAGCAGATTCCGGATCACCGATTCGCTGGGAGAAACTACCTTTCTTCTCCTTCGTTTATCAGCAGAAGGATCGTTTACCTTTGATGGAAATGGTGTCAAAGAATAAAATGTAGCAGTTCGCTTCATAGGCCGAATTTTGATTTGAAATGTAATTCATACCTAAAAAACGGAATATATTTCCCAATATTTTATTGGTTGAAAAATATTTCACCATTTCGCCATTTCGCCATTTCACGCAGTGAGAATCACCTCCTTCTCCTTCACCAGCTTCCTCAGATTGATCAAAGCATACCGCATCCTTCCCAGGGCAGTATTGATGCTTACATTGGTTACTTCGGCAATGTCTTTGAAACTCATGTCGCCATAGTGGCGCATAACGAGAACCTCTTTTTGTTCCTTTGGCAGGTAATCGATCAGCTTTTTAACATCCTGATGGATTTGCTCCGTGATCATCTGCTCTTCCACTGATTCGACCGGAATCCTAACCTTATCGAATATATCATAATCATCGCTGTTTTCGACGATGGGGATTCTCTTGGCCTTGCGGAAGTAATCGATGATGAGGTTATGGGCTATACGCATCACCCACTGGATGAATTTGCCCTCCTCTTTGTATTGTCCTGAACGAAAGGTGTTGATCACCTTGATAAATGTATCCTGAAACAGATCCTCAGCGAGTTCTTTATCCTTGACAACCATCAGAACATACGCAAAAACGCGGTTCTTGTGGCGCAGAATAAGTTTTTCGAGTGCTGATTCGTGACCGGCAAGATATTTGCCGATTAACTCCTGATCACTAATGACATGGGCTTGCATGGGGCCTCCTTTTTAGTTAAAAAAGAGTAGAAGTCAAGTCGATAGTGTCCCTCCTATTGTTAGGTGCAGGTGGTTTGTAGCTGCACAATTTGATACCTGATACGGAGTTTTCCCGTGTTTGGTTACTGCAAAAATAAATAAAAAAAATCAAAAAGCAAGTTTTCTTTATAATTTTGCCAAAAATACGCTGGAACGCTCCCATAAATGAATGTAGACACACTGGACCCAAAGGATTTTATCATCATCAAAGGCGCACGGGTCAATAATCTTAAAAACATCAGCCTTGCCATACCACGCAACAAATTTGTGGTGATCACCGGTTTGTCAGGTTCCGGAAAATCATCCCTGGCCTTCGACACGCTATATGCCGACGGGCAGCGCCGGTATGTGGAAAGCCTGAGTTCGTATGCCAGGCAATTCCTTGGAAGAATGAGCAAGCCCGATGTCGACTATATCAAGGGTATTTCACCCGCTGTGGCCATTGAACAGAAGGTAAACACCTCAAACCCAAGGTCGACGGTTGGCACCTCCACTGAAATATATGAGTACCTGAAATTACTGTTTGCCCGCATTGGCAAAACCTATTCACCGGTTTCAGGCAATCTCGTAAAACGGGATACGGTGACAAGTGTGGTTGACCAAATTCTGGCACTACCCGAAAATTCTAAAATCAGCATTTTTGCCCCACTCGACCTGACTTCAAAAAATGGTGATCTGACCGCGAAATGCACGGTACTGATGCAACAAGGATTTACAAGGGTCATGCTGGATGGGGAAATCCTCCGGTTGGATGAGGTGGGAGGTATCAGGAAGAAAAAATTCAAAGAGCTGTTTGTCCTGGTTGATCGTTTTTCTTTGACCCATGATGACGATGATCTGCCCGGACGTGTAGCCGATTCGGTACAAACAGCTTATTTTGAAAGCCATGGATACTGCATGGTTGAAATATCCGACACTGAAAAGAGAAGGGTTACCTTCTCAAACCGGTATGAGGCCGATGGGATGATTTTTGAAGAACCATCGGAAAACCTGTTTAGTTTTAACAACCCGTTCGGGGCGTGTAAAGCATGTGAAGGCTTTGGCAGTGTGATCGGAATCGATGAAGACCTGGTGATCCCTAACAAACGGCTTTCGGTTTACGAAAACGCCATCGCGTGCTGGCGAAGTGAAAAAATGAATGAATGGCAATCTGAATTGCTGATTCATGCCTACCGGTTTGATTTTCCGATTCATAAACCGATCCAGGATCTCACCCCCGCACAGAAAGAGTTGCTCTGGACCGGTAATTCATATTTCAAAGGGTTGAATGACTTTTTTGAATTTGTTGAAAGTCAGAACTATAAAGTTCAGTACCGGGTGATGATGTCGCGGTATCGTGGTAAAACCGTGTGCCCTGACTGCAAGGGTACCCGGCTGAGGAAAGATGCTTCGTATGTTAAAATCAACAGCAAATCAATCAGTGACCTGGTGTTAATGCCCATCGCCGAACTGACCATTTTTTGCAACAATCTTTCACTTGGCGATTATGAATTGACTGTTTCGCGCCGGTTACTGACAGAGATCAACAACAGGCTGGAGGTGCTCAACGATGTCGGGCTGGGATACCTTACCCTGAACCGGTTGTCTGCTTCTTTGTCGGGTGGTGAATCACAGCGCATCAATCTTTCCACCGCATTAGGCAGCAATCTGGTTGGGTCGATGTATATCCTCGACGAGCCCAGCATCGGGCTTCATCCCAGGGATACCCAACGCCTCATCAAGGTATTGAAGCGGTTGCGCGACCTTGGAAACACGGTGATCGTTGTGGAACATGATGAGGAGATCATCAGAGCCGCCGACCAGATTATCGATATTGGCCCCATGGCAGGCCACAACGGCGGGGAGATCGTTTTCCAGGGAGATTTCAGAACACTGAATGCAGATACCAAAAGTTTAACCGGGCAGTACCTCAACCATATCCGTAAAATCGAAATCCCCCTCCAGAGGCGCAAGTGGATGGAGTTCATTGAAATCAAGGGGGCCAGGGAGAACAACCTGAAAGATGTGGATGTCAAAATTCCGCTGCATGTTTTCACGGTGATCACCGGAGTGAGCGGGTCAGGGAAAACCTCGCTGGTCAAGCGGATCCTGTATCCGGCTTTAAAGAAAATCCACGGTGGGTATGGAGACAAAACCGGCAAATTTGACCGGCTCGATGGTGATTATTCAAAAATCGGATCTGTCGAAATGGTGGATCAGAATCCCATCGGACGTTCTTCTCGTTCAAACCCTGCCACCTACATTAAAGCTTTTGATGAAATTCGCGATCTATTTGCAGATCAGCCACTGGCAAGAGTCAGGAATTACAAACCCGGTTATTTCTCTTTCAATATCCCGGGTGGCCGCTGCGATGAATGTGAAGGTGAGGGTGTGGTCAAAATCGAAATGCAGTTCATGGCCGATCTGTTTCTGCCCTGTGAAACCTGCCATGGAAAGCGTTTCAAAGAGGAGGTGCTGGATGTAAAATACCGTGAAAAATCGGTGGTTGACATTCTTAATATGACCGTGGATGAGGCGATGGATTTTTTTCAGCAGAACACCAAAGCAACAGCGCATGAAAAGCATATCCTGGCCCGGCTGAAACCACTGCAGGACGTGGGGTTGGGCTATCTCCGGCTTGGCCAATCTTCAAGTACCTTGTCGGGAGGTGAGGCGCAGCGCATCAAACTGGCATTTTTTCTCTCCAAAGGAATCAGTGAGAAGCCTACACTGTTTATTTTCGATGAACCTACCACCGGGCTGCACATACACGACATTCACAAACTATTGATCGCTTTTGAATCTCTGATCGTTATCGGCCATACCATCCTGGTGATTGAGCACAACCAGGAGGTGATCAAATGCGCCGACTGGGTCATCGACCTCGGAAAAGAGGGCGGCGATGAAGGAGGCAATGTGGTATATGAAGGAACTCCGGAGGGACTTGCCAACGTGGATGATTCATATACGGGGTATTATTTGACAGGGAATTTGAAGATTTGAAAATTTGAAAATTTGAAGATTGAGTCCACTCCGAAAAGTCGTTTATTCATCAAATCACCATTAAAAAATTATTAAACCGCAAAGAACACAAAGAAACCGCAAAGGGCCGCAGAGATAACTCGCAGATAATTATAACTTTGCGAAACTCTGCGAAAAAACTCTGCGGCCCTCTGCGGTTATATTATTTGTTAGCAGACTTATCGGAGTGCCCT
>CAIQUS010000010.1 GCA_903875045.1 uncultured Bacteroidales bacterium | reverse complement strand
TCCAACGCCAACATACAGTGGCGGTGGCATTCCAGGAACATTCTCATCCACTGCAGGGCTAGTCTTTGTAAGCCCTTCAACAGGTCAGGTAAATCTGGCATCAAGCACAGCCGGTACCTATACAGTCACAAACACCATCGCTGCATCAGGAGGATGTGCCGTGGTAACCGCAACAGGTTCCATTACTATTACCACCCTGCCTGCTGCAACGATCTCGTATGCAGGATCACCATTCAACACCTCCATAACTACTCCACAAAGCGTTACAATGACAGGCACAACGGGAGGTATTTATTCTTCATCTCCTGTGGGGTTAACTATTGATCCAGCAACAGGTGCCATTACACCAAGTACCAGTGCAGTGGGAATTTACACAGTCACTTATACGATCGCTGCATCAGGTGGTTGCGAAGAAGTAACTGCAACTACCATGGTGACCATTCAAAATGGATATATCATCGTAGTTTCAGGTTCTACGGGCGCAGATGGATATTATTCTTCATTAACCAATGCATCAGCTGCATTTGAATCCATAAACGCATTTGACCAGACAGGAAATGTAATTTCAATTACCATTGCTGGAAATTCAACCGCTGAAACCGGAGCCAATAGTTTAAATGCAGGTTCCTGGTCATCACTTACTATATATCCCGTTGCCCCGGGTTTGACAATAAGTGGAAATGTTGCAGGACCTCTCATCAATTTGAATGGAGCAGATGACGTCACCATCGATGGAAGGGTGAATCAAACTGGCCCAATGGATTTAACCATTTCAAATACTAGTATTTCAGGCGCACCTTCAACCTCGACCATCCGATTTATCGAATCGGCCGACAACAACACCATCCAATATTGCACCATCAAAGGTTCAGAAACATCGGCTTCAAGTGGGGTCATTCTTTTCTCAACAGCCTCCTCCGGAAATGGAAATGATGACAACACCATTGATAATAATAATATCACCGCCAATTTGGCCGGCAGACCTGTAAATGCAATTTATTCTCTTGGATCATCCGGTTACGAAAACAGTGGAAACAGTATCCTCAACAATAAGATTTTTGATTTTTTAAATCTTACATCTGTCTCCAATGGAATAAACCTTGCATCAAACACCACCGCTTGTACCATTTCCGGAAATAGTTTTTATGAAACTGCATCATTCGCCCCAACAGCCTGGGTTGAATACAATGTGATCAGGATTAACAATACTGCAGGAGTTGATTTTATCGTTTCAGATAACTTTATAGGTGGAACTTCAGATTCATGTGGTGGTACTCCCTGGACCAAGACCATTGCAAACGATAACTCCAACAATGCATTTAATTCCATTTACCTGAATGTCGGCACCGGCACAGCAAGCAGTGTTCAAAATAACACCATTAAAAACATTTCATGGACAAATTCCCACGCTGCAAACTGGACGGGGATCCATATTGCAGCTGGTGATGTAAACATCGGTACCAGTGCCGGTAATACCATTGGAGATTCAATCGGCACGGGATCAATAACAGTAACCGCTGGGGATACACCTCCATACGTATATGGGATTAATATCGCAAGTACAGGAACGGTTGATTGCCAGCATAATAACATTGGCTCAATCACTGCTGCCAATTCAAATCCAGCCAGAGGAACCAACGTTTATGGGATAAATAAAACTGCCTCTGCGGGAACAACAATCATCAGCAACAATTCAATTGGAAGTACAACTTCAGCCAATAGTATTCTAGCCAGTTCTATTAGTACCGGTAATATACAAATTGTAAATGGGATTAATAGCGAGGGCACAGGAACAACAACCATCTCGGACAATCACATAGATAATCTCACCAATGCACAAACAACATTTACAGGATCCTCGCAATCCATAGGTATTCAAACTTCTGCCGGTTCCAATACCATTCAAAACAATACAGTTGCAAATATTTCAAGTGGAAATGCGCAACCCACTGTAGCAGCGGCTGCCTCAGCCATTGGCATTGTGCAAAAAAGTGTAGTTGCCGGCTCAACTCAAACAGTTACCGGAAATACTGTTTATAATATTTCAAACACAAATGCCACCGCCAGAGTTGATGTTTATGGAATTTATTATGCAGGGCCGACTACAGGCGCTAATACCGTTTCCGGAAATTTCATCCATAGTTTATCCATTTCATCTTCAAACATTTTGTGTGATATGGATGGCATTGCGCTTAACGGCGGTTTAACAACATGCGCCAACAACATCGTAAACTTAGGCGTTGGCATCACGACCGGGTATTTAATAAATGGCATTTGGGATGAGGGCCAGTCTGGCAATAGCAGCCTGTATTTCAACACGGTATATATTGGTGGGACTGTTACAGCAGGCGCTACTTCACCAACATCTGCTTTATGGAACAACAACAATAATTCCACCAGAAATTACCGGGATAATGTGTTGGTCAATGCCCGTTCTGGCGGTACCACAGGAAAACATTATGCTGTCCGTATTGCCGGAACAACAGGTTTGACTATTGACTTCAATGATTATTATACGTCTGGCACCAATGGAGTTCTGGGATACTTAACCACCGACAGAACAACCCTGAGTGCATGGAAATCTGCTACAGGCCAGGATGCCAACAGCTTAGATATCAACCCTTCTTTCATTAATCCCGGAGGCACCATCGCAACAAATTATGAACCTGCCTCCGTTTTACTGGCAGGTTTTACCATCGCAGGAATTACAACAGATTTTTCCGGTACTTTACGATTGGCTACACCCACCATGGGTGCATTTGAAGGAGCATTAAATCTGAATGTAGATGTTTATAAATCCGGGATTTTTCAATCTACTTACTATCATGTTAAGGATGCTTTTGACAAAATCAACAACGGCACGCATACCGGTGTTCTTGATGTCAGAATTAAGGGAAGCACCATTGAAACAGCTTCTGCTGTGCTATATCAAACAGGATATACCGGCGCAGGCGGAATATCCAATTACAGTTCCGTCAATATTTTTCCAACAGTAACAGGTATCTCCGTAACTGGAAATTTACCCGGTCCCTTAATTGATTTTAATGGCGCCGACAATGTAACCATGGATGGAAGAGTCAATGCGAGCGGCTCTGTAAGAGACCTGGTCATTACCAATACCAACACCTCAACCACAGCTGGAACATCCACCATCAGATTTGTAAATGATGCCACCACCAATACCATTCAATATTGCAATATCAAAGGTTCTGAAACGGCTGCGACCAGCGGTGTCATCCTTTTTTCAACCACTACAGGCACCACAGGAAACGATGGCATTACCATTGACAATAACAACATTACAAATGCCGCCGATGCGAACAGGCCTCTCAATGCCATCTATTCTGCCGGAACAACAGCCAAAGAAAATAGCGGAATCACCATCAGTAACAACAATATTTATGATTTTCTGAACCGGGGAATAGCTTCTAACGGAATAAACCTCGCCGCTAACACCACCTCCTGCACCATCTCAGGCAACAGTTTTTATGAATCAGCCGCATTTGTTGCTTCCGCCGGTGTAACATACAATATTATATATGTTAATAACAGCACAGGAACAGATTATACCATCAGCAATAACTACATCGGCGGGAAGGCAGCACAATGCGGAGGTACATCCTGGACGAAAACCGCACAAAATAACGTTTTCACTGCCATTAATCTGACTACGGGAACTACCTCACCGAGCAGTGTTCAAAATAATACGATCAGGAACTTTTCATGGACTAATACAAGCTCAGCCACCTGGACCGCCATCAATATCGCAGGCGGAATGGTGAATGTTGGCACGGTTACAGGCAATACCATTGGAGCTTCCGCAGGAACAGACTTGACTACCATAACCGGAGATGCAAATAACACGAATGTTTATGGAATTAACATTTCGGGTACAGGAACGGTCGATTGTCAAAACAACCTCATTGGCGCTATAACGGTTAGCAACAGATCCTCCAGATCAAGTCACTTTTTTGGGATTAATAAAAGTGCCTCGGCAGGAACCACAACTATTGTGAACAATACCATTGGAAGTAACACAACAGCCAACAGCATCCAGTCCGCATCTGCCAGTACCGGAAGTGCCCAAAATGTTTATGGAATCTATTGTGCAGGCACAGGTACCATTACCATAAGCGGCAATACAGTCGCCAACATGAAAAACGGCACAACCAATACAACCACTTCAACAACCGGGCTCATCAATGGCATAACCTCCATAAATGGTGCAACAACGATATCAAACAATTCCATTCACGATTTAACCATTGCAAACCGAAATACGACCACCACCAATACAGCCTCCGTAGGTGGAATCGTGCTGACCGGTGCCACGTTGAAAACCATAACCGGAAATACCATTTACAATCTGTCTAATTCAAATTCCTCCTTTGCCGGTCAGGTGATCGGGTTGTATTTTACCGGCAGTACCGGTGCAAATGTTGTCTCAGGCAATTTTATTCACAGCTTTTCGGTAACAGGTGCTACCTCTACCGCAGCTACTGTTTATGGGATCAAAATAGCCTCAGGTGCTGCCACTTACGCCAACAACATCATCAATTTAGGCGGAAACACCAGAACCACCATCTATGGTTTCTATGAAACAGGGGCTGCAGGGAACAACAACAACCTCTGGTTCAATAGCATATATATCTCAGGATCACCAGCAACCGGCTCTTCAAACAGCTATGCGTTATACAGTGCTGTGACAACGAATACCCGAAACTTCAGAAACAACATATTTGACAATGCCAGGTCGAACAATGGTGCTACAGGGAGACACTATGCTGCCTATTTTAACTATACAACCAGCACAAATTTAACCCTGAACTATAACGATTATTATGCACCAGGATCTGGTGGAACACTTGGATATTATAACGCAACGAATAAAACCACCCTGCCACTTATCCCCGGACAGGATGCCAACAGTGTGACCACCAACCCCTCCTTCGTCAGTGCAGGTTCAACGATTGCCACCGATTACAGAATCAATATAACCCTTAATGGCATCGCCATAACAAGTATCACGGTCGATTTTGGCGGTGATGGCCGTGGGGATCCGCCAACCATGGGTGCCTGGGAAAGAATGCTTCGGAAATGGAAGGGTTCTATCAGCACCAATTTTGGTGTTGGCGGCAACTGGACGGATGGCATTGTTCCCCAACCTGGTGAAAATATCACCTTCGACGATAACCCCGACCGCGATTGCTACCTTGATGCCGACAGGATCATTGGAAACCTGACAATTAACCAATCAATTGACAAAATGGTCCTGAATGGATTCCAATTGTCGGTAAATGGAAACCTTGCAATCACAAACAACGGGCAAATCGATGCCAGGTTAACCAATTCAACCATTGCATTTACAGGCAGCAGCGCACAAACAATCAATTCAGCCACATTTACTGATAACATTGTTTATAATTTCTCAAACAACAACGGAAGTGGTGTTTCTCTCAATAGTGATCTTTATGTATACGGTACCCTTAACCTGGTGAACGGGGCACTGATCCTCAGCACAGGTACGTTAGGAATTAATGGCACCATCGCCCGGACCAACGGCTCAGTTACTGCCGGAAGTGGTTCTACTGTTGTCATCGGGGGATCCGGGGCACAACTCAGCATTCCTGCAAACAGTTTCACCAGCAACAGTACAGGCAATTTCACCATCTCCAGGGCCACAGGTGTGGTGCTGAACAGCAATCTTGCTGTTTCAGGTGTCCTGAACCTGCAGGCATTCAATCCATCAGCCACCCAGGGATGCCTGGAAACGGGTGTCAATTCGGTGATCATGGGGGCAACGGCCACAACCACCGGTCCCGGAGATGTCAATGGAACGGTGACCCGTTCTTCTTTCTCGGCAAATGTTCCTTATACATTTGGAAATCAGTTTACAGCTATTACTTTTGCTTCTGGAGGAACTCTTCCGGCCGGGATGAGTGTGAAGATTGCCCTTGGCGTGGCACCCACCTGGAAACCCGACGCCATTCAACGCACGTATGACATCATCCATTCAGGAGGAACCGCGACCGGTGTCACCATGAACCTTCATTATCTCGACAGCGAGTTGAATGACAATCCCGAGGCAGAACTCTATCCCTGGGATTATCATGCAACCAGTCCGGTGATGATCGAAAAACATCCACGCAGTACAGTGAACACGACAGAAAACTGGGTTTCGTCCTATATTTCCGACATTGGATATTTTGCTACCGCCTTTGGCGATCATCGCTGGTCGCTGGCAAAATCTTTTTATGTGACATTTATGGGCCACAAAGGCTGGCGGATGATCACCTCCCCAACCCTCACCACCAGTGCCGATCTGCTCTCCAACTTCATCACTCAGGGCGTACCCGGATCATCCTATCCTGAGAAACAACCCAATTTCCTCTGGTTTGACGAAACCGATACCCTCACAACCAATATGAGCTGGAGGACAAGCATATACAACGATAATCTTGTCCGCGGACGGGGTTTCTACCTCTATGTATTCGACTCCTTGTCAGGTATCTATTGTGATACCCTGCCACGCCAGATGTCGGCTTCCGGCAGCACCTATTTCCCCGGCAATTTCAGCTATTCCGGCGCAAATCATCCGGTAACATGGACAAAAAGAGTTGGCGGACAAGCACATATCCTGCCAAATGACACAACATTCTACGACACAAACATCGATGACCAGGGATGGAATCTGATGGGAAATCCTACCAGTTCAACCTTAAACTGGGATGCCCCCCAGGGATGGTCAAAAACAAACCTCGACAACACCATATATATATGGGATCCCGCTGTCAACCAGTTCAGGGTATGGAACGGGACGAATGGGACACTTCAGAACGGTTTGATCAGCCCCTACCAGGGTTTCTGGGTTAAAGCAAACAACCCGAACCCGGCGCTGAGTTTTACAAGTGAAGTTCTCACCACCGGCGGGATTTTCTACGGTGGATTTGCACTCAAGTCCCAGCAGATATCACCTGCACCTTCTGCACTGAGCCTCAACCTGAGCTCGGCAGGTCTTGAAAGCGACATCATGGTTTCCTTCAATACCGAAGGGAAAATCGGGCCCGATACCTGGGATGCCTACCGTCTGGAACCGTTATCGAATTCCGCTATAGAATTTTTCACCGTCTCCTCTCCTGCGTTCACCATGCCGCTGGTAATCAATAATCTCCCCTCGGATGTTCCGGAATGGATCAACCTTCCGCTCTATGTAGGCGGGAAACTTGGTGGCCAGCAACTCGGAGGCAATTATGAGATGAACTGGGAACTTCCCCCCGACTGGCCATCCGACTGGGCCATCACCCTGAATGACCATACCGCCAAAAAGGCGATCTCCATGCGGAGGAATCATACCTATGCATTCACCCTGGGTGTTACCAACCCCAGCATTAAGGCTGGGACTGAAGTCGGGACTGGAGCCGGGACTGAGGGCCCCATGAAGGCTGGGGATGAGAGGGCTGCGGGCGGCCTTCGTGCCTCTGGTGATGCCGTCCCTCCTCTTCCACCTTCCATCATCAACCCGGTGTCGGTCAGCAGCATGTTGAAAAGTTCTACCCAGTTGCCCCCCTTCTCTATCGTGATCGAAAAAGGGACTTCAAAGGATGATCCTGTCTATTTTGCACCCGAGGCATCCCTGTTTCAGAATTATCCGAATCCGTTCCGTGACCATACCACTATTCGTTTCAGCCTGCCTTTGGCAGCTTATGTAACGCTTAAAGTTTATGACATTTACGGGAAAATGCTTTACGTAGTGGCCGACCGGCAATTTGAAACCGGCATTTACACCATGCAGTGGAACAGAAATAATTTTAAACCCGGCGTTTATCTGCTTCAGATGCATGCCGGTGATATCGTAAAGACTGTGAAAATGGTGGTGATATGAAAATCAACCTCACCCAACCCTCTCCTCAGGGAGAGGGCTCTCCCCTTCTCCTTGAGGAGAAGGGGCCGGGGGTTGAGGTGCAATCAACCAGGAAGAAACTCTCTCCCCTTCTCCTTGAGGAGAAGGGGCCGGGGGTTGAGGTGCTAAAGGTCAGGACTTGAGTAACAATAAAAACAAACAAATGCTAAAACATCCAATAAAATATATCAACCCACGGATGCTCGCCATCCTATTTTTTATTTTTCTGCTTTCGGCCGTTCACGGACAAAACTCCATCAGCATCTCAGCCTCCGCCACCGTGGTAGAGTCCGCCGGCATCGAATTAATCACCCTGAAGGATATAACCGTTGATGAATCTTCCGCTCAGAACGGATCTCTTGATATCTCTCCCCTAACCAGCGACAAGGCCGGCAAGATGCTTGTGAAGGGGAAAAGCAACTCTTCTATCAGGTTATCCTACATGAACCAACTGGCCCTGGTCAACACCACCGGCGATGGATCAATCACTTTTGATTATATTGTAAACGGCAACAAGGAGGATAACCAGGCAGCTTCACAGCCACTCGACCAGATTGAACGCATCGTACAGTTCAATGACCGTGGCGAATACTACCTTTGGCTGGGTGGTCATGTCGATATTTCAAATGCCCAACCGGGAAGTTACGATGGGGAATTCACTATTCAAATTGAATATATCTGATATGCAGTGTATTAGAAACAATAGTTCCCGCAGAGTTTCGCAGAGTTTCCACGCAGTGTTGCGCAGAACTAATATGATTGGTTTCCATTCATTTGGAAATCGGCACTTTCATGGTATCTGGATGATCATTTTATTTTCCGCCGTTACCGCTCACCAGGTATTGAACGCTCAACGCATCAGTTTCGGAACATGGGCCGGAGGCGACATCACCATCACATCAGGTGTTCCCGGTGATCTTGATTTCAATGACAAAACACAAGTAATCAATCCCGGTGTAAATCAATCGGTCACCATCAACCTCCAGGATGCCGAAACCGCTGTCATGGCGATAGAAGGCACCGAATATTACGATGTCACCGTTTATGTGGATGCCCCGTTAACCCTGGAACTCGACCCGTCAAATACCATCCCGGTTCAAATCCGTTTCGCCTATTCAAACCTGAACCCCGCCAACGTTACCGTGGCAAAAAACCAGGCCATTCAGGTGCCATCAGGGTTTAACACAGCCACCTTTCCAATTCTCAGAAGGACCAATGGCCCGCCGGGCCCGCCACCCACCCCGCCATCATCCGGTTACACACCTCCCCGGAAAACCGCTTATCTCTTCATCTACGGAACCCTTGGCCCGGTAGGCAGCGTTGATGCCGGATTGTACCATGGCACCATCAATGTGACGGTTGAGTATACCAAGATCAATTAGATATACCATGGCACCTCACCCAACCCTCTCCTCAAGGAGAGGGCTCTCCCCTTCTTCCTGATGGGAATGGCTCATGATGTTGAGGTGCGTTTAATCCACCTCACCCAACCCTCTCCTCAAGGAGAGGGCTCTCCCCTTCTCCTTGAGGAGAAGGGGTCGGGGGTTGAGGTGCAATCAAACAGGAGAAGGTGACAGTGCTAACACCTCGGAATTCCTAAATTGAGAACCCGATTTTCCCATTTTTGGAATATCCATCCCCAATAGAAAAATACGTCTATTGATTATCAATGTCTTACAAAATTATTTCGGTTGGCATGGTATTGGTAATATATAAAGCACAAAAGCACAAATACCAACTGAAAAGTTAACAAACCCACAAAATGAAAACACTGAACCAAACCAGACCAACCGCAGCCCTGATCCTGATCGCAGGATTCATCTGTTCGGTGGCCACTGTTTTTGGTCAGCCATGCAAAGTCAACATTAAAGTTAATTCCATGGTGGGGATTCAGCAGGTTCAGCCTTTTGAGGTTTCAGATTCAAAATCAACCCCGGGTATGAGTGTTTCTGATGAAAAGAACCGTAAAATGAATGCCATGGGCGCCTTTATCATCAAGGGAAAAGAAAACGGCAATGTGCTTGTTAACCTGAACGCCCCGGAAGTACTCACAAACAGGGAAAAGCAAATCATGCCGCTGAACATGAGCCTTGCCTGGCATAACAATACACCTTGTGCTGAAAACAAGCTTCAATGGAACGAGAAAAGAAGCAATACGTTCACCTTTAGCCCGGTCAATAACGGAGCTGAATCAACAACAGGGCAGGACGATCAGCGCCAGGGCTACCTCTACCTGAAAGGTACCGCCGATGTTCCGGCCGACTCGCAAAGCCCCTTCACAGGAGATATTAAACTGACCATCGAATACTAATCAACCAAAAATACAGATCATCACAACTTGAATTCAAAACAGCAATAAAATACAAAAACAAACAAACAAACAAACAAACAACTAAAAAACAAAAAACCATGAAAACAACAATGAAATTTTTTGCAGCAATTACCGTCATGTTAGGATTTTCGGCCATAGGATTTGGACAAACCCCACAAAACGCATCAAACTCTATTGCAGCAAATGCAACTGTAGTTGGTTCAATTGCAGTTGGTGGAACTCAAACTCTGGAATTTGGCAATTTATCAGTTGATGGATATAAAACAATCAGTCTTGCAGGTGTTGCATCAGGTGCTGTAACTGGTGGTACCGAACGTCAAGGTTATTATACCATAACAAAGGGTGCAAATACATCTGTTGATTTGTCATTTACTTCTATTCCCACTGTTTTAACTATTACCGGTGGAGGAACTAATGAATTACCAATAACTTACCTGTCTACATGGGGAACAAGCAGTTCTACTGGCATTGGTGGTGTTTCCGTCAATGTTACCCAAAATGCTACCACAATTGTTCCCCAGGGCACAGCTGCAGGAACAATTTATGTACATCTTGCTGGAACTGTTACTCCAGATACTCAGAGTGCAAATCCAACAATAGCTGGTTCTTACACTGCAAACGTAACTCTTAAAGCAGAATTCAATTAATCTTTTAAATTTAATAAACACAAATGGCAGCAATTGCTGCCATTTGTGTTTATTAAAGAATAAGTGTAAAAAATCCAGGGAAATTCCTGGATTTTTTTTTAACAAGATCATGTATTGAAAATTTTTGTAAATTCACAGAATATTTGTGTAACCTATTCTAAGCATTTACGTATCAATTGCAAACAGTCAGATTTTTATGACTCGAATTTACAAAAATTCATTTATTTAAACCGCACGCAATGAAAAGTGTAAAAACTGCAATTTTGATTTTATTATTCGCACTTAGCCTCTCAAGAGGGTACGCACAATTGGCAATTTCCCCTCCCTATGTTTCTGTTGACAGTAAAAGTGGTGTTGGGAACATCTTCATTAGCAATAATTCCGCCATTCCCCAGGAAGTTGAAATTTCCTTCGCCTTTGGTTATCCCTCATCTGACACTTTGGGAAACATGGTAGTAAATTATTCTGATTCAGCTGCTTATAAGCAATATGCCATGGATCCCATTGTTCGTGCTTTTCCTCGTACCTTCATACTACCTGCTAATCAGCAGCGTACAATTCGTGTCCAGGTGAAACCATCTCCTGGAATGAAAGATGGGTTCTATTTCACCAGGGTAAAAGTTTTAGCGAAACCACAGACACCCGATGTTTCTAAGCCTGCGGCAGATGGCAGTGTCACTACGAATATTAAATTTAATTTTGAACAGGTCATTCCGGCCTTTTATAAACGTGGGAATCTTACTACAGGAATAAAAATTGATAAAATTGATGCGACACAAAAAGACACTGTACTTTCGGTAAAAGCCGGACTTGAACGAATGGGTGCGGCTCCATTCATTGGAACGATGACTGCAAAATTGATTGATTCCAAAGGAAAAGTCATTGCCATTTCTCAAAGTCCTACTACTGCCTATTTTAAAGTATTCAGGCGGCTCGATTTAAGTATCTCGAAAATTGTTCCAGGACCTTATAAAATGGAACTCTCCTTTGAAACAAAACGTAGCGATATGTCTGCCAGTGACCTGACTCAGGCTCCTGCGGTTGTTGAATCAATTGATGTAAAGATAAAATAAGTTTGACTAAAAGAGGAAATGAAAAATAACCATATTTCATTTTTTCTTGTCATTGGTTTTTTATTTCTAAACTCTCCGGTTTTCACTCAAACTTCCAACGATGAGGAGGTTATGCTTGCCTTCAGATACCCGGCAACGGGAGCTGTTTATATCAGCAGCATCCTCAATTCAAAAACGAATCAAACCTATCTACCCATAATTGAGCTTTTTAATCTTTTCCAGGTTACTTATTTACCGGATGTGAAAAATTTCACTATCCGTGGAAATTATCTTCACCCGGATAATCCGTTTGTAATTAACTTGACCTCGATGAATATCCAATTGGGCAAGGAATCGTTTGCAATAACTCCTGATGATTTCCGCATTGGCGCAATGGATTTTTACCTCAGCCCTGCTATATTTGAGAAGGTGTTCGGCCTGGTTTTTACGGCAAATATAAATTATCTTATCTTGAACCTGATAACACAGAAAAAACTGCCAGTAGAGGAGAAGCAGGAACGTGAAGCTCAACGAAAAAAAATGCAGACAAACCCGGATAAACACGAAGATTATCCACTGGCATTTAAACGAAAACGCAAGGTCCTTGGGGGTGCAATGTTGGATTATACTCTGAATGGAATAATTACCCGGAATTCGCAAAGTCTTGGCTATACTTTCACAGGAGGTTTAGAAGTACTGGGAGGGGACATTCAGGGAATTATTGGAGGAATAAAGGCATCCGATGGCGCAAATAACCTACAATCCAGTGGTTTACGATGGCGTTTCGTGGTACGGGACAACCCGTTTTTTTCAAGTTTTTCAGCCGGACAAATCGCGACTACGGGATTGCAGGGTAAACAAGTCAGGGGAATCGCCATCACCAACAACCCTATCGAACCCAGACAGAATTATGATACTTATGTATTTGACGGCCACACTGACCCGCAATCGGAAGTGGAACTTTATCTTAATGATCACCTGATAGGCTACTTGCGGGCCGATGAACTTGGATATTACCGTTTCAATGTTCCAATATCTTATGGCACCTCACGACTGAGCACAAGGGTATATACTCCATCAGGTGAGGTAAAATTGATTGATCGGGAGATGCAGGTACCTTTCACCTTTTTACCGCCAGGTGTGATATCATACAATCTTCAGGGAGGTACTCTTGAAATTTCATCGGCTGACAGTATAGTTAGTTCAGATAGGTATCTTGGGCATGGCGATTTAGGTGTGGGTATAACAAAATGGTTAACCGGCTCTGTGGGTGCAGACTATTCGGCGACTAAGTCATGGAAGTCATCACGATTTTTTTACGGCAGTATTTCCACTCGCATCGCTAAACAATACATTGTTACAGCAGATATCGCTCCCAGTAATTATTATCGGTTGGCGGGTAGTGTCATGTATCCTTCTGACCTTAGTTTGAATTTTATATACACCCACTTTCCTAATTCCGGCCCATTCAATGCTCCAGGTGCTACTGAAGATATAGTTGGCAGTGTGTATTTGCCAGTCAACTTTTTTGGTTTGAAGACCGGCATGAGATTTGGAGGTCAACATACACAACTTCCAGGAAAAACATTCTCAAAATTCAATGTGGATTTCAGTTCAAGGGTCTGGCTGTTCAACCTTCGGGTCAACTATCGGAATGCCTTCAACCGGATCCAGAACCTTACATTATTCAGTGAACATTCACTAACAACCTCACTAACCTACACGATTTCCCGTACCCCAGGTATACCAATTTTCGTCAGAGGAACATTCATCAGGGGCCAGGTGATTTACGATTTCAACAACGGTAAATTTTTGCAGACTGACCTTCAATTGTCAAGAACACTATTCCGGAATGGCCGTTTAAATATAAATCTTGGCTATAATTTTCAACAAAAAATGTTAGCGGCCGAATTGAGTTTCACCATTGATCTGAACATCATACGTTCAACTACTTCATTTAAATCTACTGGAAGTTATTTAACGCTGCGACAAAGTTTAAACGGATCAATTGGCATGGATGCAAGAAAAGGCAGGTTGGAACTCTCAAACCGTGAGCAGGTTGGACGCGCAGCATTGTCAATTGTATCTTACGTTGACAACAATACCTCCGGCATTTACGACCAGGGTGATGAAATATTACCCTACAATTCTGTATCTCTCGACAACCCGGTTACTGCAAATGTGGGCAAAGACGGAGTACTACGGTTAAGTCAACTGCAAAGTTACTACAGATATAACCTGAAGGTAAACCGAAATGCAATGGCTGATCCAACCCTGGTTCCGTTGAATGGAGAATTCTCCTTTATTACCGATCCGAATCAGTACAAACGCATTGAAATTCCTTTCTACCGGGGTGGAATTATTGATGGGAACGTTTCAATTCAAAAGCCCAAGGGTTTGCAGGGACAGGGCGGTTTGCGCCTGATGATCAAAGGTATAGACAATAAATATGAACAACAATTGCGAACCTTCGATGATGGAGGGTTTTATGCCATGGATATACCACCGGGAAAATACACCATGGAGGTGGATGAGGCTCAACTTGGATTTCTGGGGGTAACAAAACCGGCTCCATTGGAATTTGAAATAAAGGCTTCGGCGCAGGGCGACTATGTGGAGGGGCAGAAAATTGTGCTGGTACCGGATCCGGAGGAGGAAAAAACGGAGGGGAAATAGAGGCCGGAAGAGGTAGAAGGTTTTAAAAACCTTCCAGGTCTTTTCGTTTAGAACCCGCCATACGCCAGCTGCGACTGATACTTCTCCAATTGCGATATTGACCGGTAGGAACTTCCACCGTTTTTAAACAAATGCAGTTTGCTGAACTCCAGCACCAGGCTGATTTCATGGATGCCGCCGGTCTTTTTGTGTGGGCCTTTTACCTGCATGTCGTAGCTGTAAGTAACTTTAATGGCCATATTTTCGGCAAACGGATATCGATAGCCTCCCAACAGTGCCACTGAATGGGTCTTTTCCTGACCATAGATGCCTTTGTACCATACGCCGAAATAAACTCCATAGTTGGCAATGTTCATCCCTGCCTGCAGCGAATTGATCTTTCCCTGGCTCTGGAATACAATACCGGGATTGAGCTTCAGCGCATCATCTTCCTTGGCATTGAACCCGGAAGGACATCTCACCGAAAAAACCAGGTCGGCATGCCCCGTCCATCTTCTGGCCAGCGGTGACTTTACGGTTTGAACAAATGATTCATCGGGCTCAAAAAGGTGGTCAACGGAAAAACCGAATATACCTGATAAACATCCCCGGGCATTGACAAACTGTACCAATCCACCGATGCCGAAATCCGGGAGATTCAACACACTGCTTGCAGAACGTACAAATCCCGAATCGTAGAGGTTTCCGTACATTTCTGTGACTTTCTCTGAAAACAGGAAGTCATCCCACGAAACACGCTTCTGTAGCCAGGATGCCTTGACGCCCACTTGTCCGATCATATACCGGTTAAATGGTACCCTTGCCGAAAATGAAACACCGAGGTTGAAATTTTTGATAAACTTGATCCCTTCATCATCGGTGTTGAGGATTATGCCAAATCCACTGCTTCCGGGTAAATTTCTGTCACCGATATCGGCTGAAAGATAATAGCCCTGCAATCCTGCAGTGGGCGAAGAATTTTGGATGCGGGAAGCAAACCGGACCCTTGTGCCGGTATATAATCCCGTAAAGGCCGGGTTGTAAAACAATGGAACATTTGAAAATTGCGTGTAAAAAGGATCGCGGCCAAAGGAATCACCGGTAGAAAAAACCGTGATGAGGATTACCAGGGATATAATTTTTGTGACCTTTGAATACGACATAACCAATTTGCAGGAGGAAAATTTGTGAACTCTTACAAACGGGCAATGCAATAACTGAACCGGAGAGGTTAATGAAAGATATTAGCATCAGAGATATCAACATATATATCTAATAATAAATAGGTTAAAAAAATAAATAAATCTTTCTGGAGAAAGACCGTTGCATTTTCAGCCAGCCACAACAAGGCCTCGCCGATGAATTAAACGCACGGGTGTGCGAAATTTATTAAATACAAGGAGTGGGTTTGTGCCTTTTCTTGAACTTTAATTGTTTCCTGTTTTTCTTGTCCGTTTCAATAAAGTCACTTATTTTTTCCCAATCTTCTTTTGTCAACGGTCTAGGATCAACAAAAAAATCAACATCTGACGGTTCTTTAATAAATCCCATATCAATTATTTTTTAAAGTATTTATCAACAAGTTTTAAAGCGGAATTAGTACTGATCACCATAATTTGTCTGCCAATATGTTGTGCTCCAAGAGTTTTTTCATAATGATTAAGGAGGGTAGATTTTGATATAAATGACAAATAACCTTCAAACCCTTTATGAAAGGCTAATTTGCAACCAAAAGCGACAAGATTTCCTGGCACACCAAGATGAATTTTATCTTTCCCTCGATTAAAAGGAGCGCTTTCGATGAGATGCATATATACATGGTCTACCCTTTCTGAAAGACTTATTAATCCTTGAATTATGGATGAATTATCACTAATTGTCAGTTTATATACGTCTCTGTCAACCATTTTATACTCAGTTTTCCAGTCGAATAACCACCCGTTTTTTTTTGTTATAGATTTCAAATCATTGCGTTCAAGTAAAAGTATCTCAGTTTGAAAACAATCACCAGTATGCTTGTTTTCAATTGATCGGGTTAGCCTATCTATCTCAATATCTATGAAATGTAAATCTTGTTTCATATTGTAAAGATACGGAATATCTGTCATATTTCCGATCGGAAAACAGAATAAATAATTATACAAACTCCTTGAAAAACTCAATTAGTTAATGTGCTGTCAGTTTTCAGCCTTCCCAATCGAGATGTTGTACTTTTTCATCTTCCGGATCAGGGCATCACGGGTAATGCCAAGAATATCAGCGGCTGCCTTTTGATTGAATTTGCTTTGCAGCAACGCTCTTCGCACCATGTCTGCTTCCAGGCTTTTCAACTTGACCATGTCGGGACTAGCCTCTGATGCAGCACTGTTCTTTGAGATCAGTGGAAAATCTTCGATGCTCAGTGAATTGAATTTGCAGAGAATGATGGCCCGTTCGGTCATATTCCTCAATTCGCGGATATTTCCGGGGAATGCATACTTCTCCAGTTTTTTATACACATCCTCGTTGATGGCGATGGGTCTGTTTAACTTTTGGGCAAAGTAGCTGGTAAAATGGATCAGCAATGGTTTAATGTCTTCGGGTCTCTCCCTGAGGGGGGGGATGTGTATGTGGACGGTATTCAGCCGGTGCAGCAGGTCAAGGCGGAATTTATTTTCCTCCACCCTTTTTTCGATGTCGTGGTTGGTTGAAGAGATGATCCGGAAATCGGTACGTACCGTGTTGGTATCCCCTACCCTGGTGATCACCTTTTCTTCGGCTGCCCGTAAAATTTTTGCCTGGAGGTTCATTGGCATGTCGGCAATTTCATCCAGAAAGAGGGTTCCGTGGTTGCTGACTTCAAAAAAACCCATTTTATCGGCAATGGCACCAGTAAAAGAACCTTTTTTATGACCGAAAAATTCACTTTCCAGCAACGAATCTGTAATAGCACTGCTGTTTACCGCGCAGAAAAGGTGGTCTTTCCGGCTGCTGGAATAATGGATGATCCTGGCTACATTTTCCTTTCCTGTACCACTCTCGCCGGTGATGAGTACATTGGCATCGGGGTATTGTGCCGCTGCCATGGCCGAATCAAAAATGTCGCGTATCTTTCTGCTGACCCCGATAAAGTGACGATCAATCTTCTCTTCGAGTGTTTTAGAAATCAGGGAATTGCGTTCTTCGACCAATTTAAGCTTCCGCTGCAAATGAAGGTATTTCTTTGTGCGCTCAATCACTATCTGAATGTCGATATGCCTGAACGGTTTGCGCAAATAGTCAAACGCGCCGAGCCGCATGGCTTTAATGACCGTATCCATATCGCCATGTGCTGATATGATCACCACTTCGAGGTTCGGGTACAGGACTTTGACCTCTTTTAAAATATCCAGCCCGTCTATTCCCGGCAATCTCACATCAAGGATCAGCAGGTCAATTTCATGGTTTTCCAGTACGTGTTTGGCTTCGGGGTATGTATTGGTTTCAAATGGCTGATAACCCGACTTTTGCAGAAATTCAAATAATTCTTCCGTAAATTCTTTCTCATCATCCAGAATCAGGATTTCGATCTTTTCCAGTTTTGTCATGCTGTTTTTCCGTTTTTTCTTTTAAAAATGATTCTGAATTTTGTTCCGACCGATAGGATACTTGAAAACTCGATTGATCCATGCATCTCTTTGATAATCTGGTATGAAACAGATAAACCAAGGCCGGTGCCCTTACCGGGATCTTTGGTGGTATAAAAAGGCATCATGATCTGTTTGAGATTCTCTTCGGCAATCCCGATTCCATTGTCCGACACCTCAACAACCACCAGTTGGTCCTCTTCGAATGTTTTGATTTTTACAATTTTATCAAAAGATATATCTTGCTTTTCTTCCCGTTCCATCAGTGCATCTTTTGCGTTTGACAGCAAATTCATGATTACCTGTTCAAATTGAAAGGTATTCCCGTTTATCGCAGGGAGTTTGTCATCAAAAGCCAGCCGGAGATCGATGCCGTGATATTTGAATTGTTCCGAAACCAGGGAAACGGCATTCATAATGCTTGCATTTATATCAAAACCAGTTGAGATTTGGCTGTGGTGTGCTCTGGAAAAAACCCTGATATGGTCGATGATATTACGGATACGGTGTATATTATCAAAAATTTTATCCGATTTTTTCTTGATATAGCTTTTATCCAGCGATTCATCTGTGGAAATTTCACTTAAAAAATTGTCCATCGCCATGGAAATGGTATTCAAAGGCTGATTGATTTCATGGGCAATACCCGATGCCATTTCACCCAATCCGACCATACGATCGGCATGAATGAGAAGCATTTCGAGATTTTTGCGTTGGGAAATATCCCGGATGATGATCATAAACGATATATGCTTTCCATTTGAGTCATGCAAAACGGTCGCACTCGTTTCAGTAGCAAGCAATGACAGGTCTTTCCGGATGAACTTTATTTCGACATTCTGGGCAAGCCCGTCTTTCATCGTTTTATCAAAGATTTCGATGAGATTACCTTTTTCATCCTCCGGGACGAAGGTTGAGAAATGCATCCCGACCAGTTCCTCCATTTTATCCGTACCAAACAGTCTCAGACCGACCGCAGAAACCTCAATGATAAAACCATCCAGGTCTGTGATAACAATGCCATCAGGCGAAGCATTGATCATGGTACGGTAACGTTCTTCACTCTTCGAGAGTGATATCGTTGTATCCGCCAGTTGCTTTCGGTTATGTGCTTCACTGAGTTCACGCTTTACGACTGAAGCAAACCGGGTCATGTTGTCTTTCAGCAGGTAATCTTTTGCCCCGGACTTGATCAATTCAACAGCTTTTTCCTCACCAATAGCACCTGAAATAACAATGAAAGGGATATCAAGGGCGAAAGTGCGATTAATTTCGAGTGCAGACAAAACATCGAACTGTGGCATGGAATAATCAGAAAGAATCAGGTCCCACGGTTGTGTCCGGAGGGCTTCACTCATTTCCTCACTTGTTTCAACACGCACAAATTGAACATCATAACCAGCTTTGCGCAGATGGTACACATTTATTTCAGCATCATTCTGGCTGTCTTCAATAATAAGAGCTGCTATTTTTTGTTCCATGGCATTGGATTTTATCATTGCATTTGCCACGGAATTCCACTTGCAGCAAATGCATGGTAAATTTAAGATAAAATCTCATACCGAGCTCTAAATCCCACTGTAACCTGAATCAGACAAGACCAAAAAAGTGCTGAAATTAGGCGGAAGGGAAACAAAAGAAACGATCAGCCCCGGAGGGGCGTAATCTTTGTAGCCTGAAAAGCCGAAAAATATAGAAAGCCCCTTGGGGGCGACATGTAATATATATCGCAGCTACGCTGCTTTGATTTTCACACCTGATTCATTAGCTAATCGGGTAGGAAGCGGCTCGCGCCGCTGTCCCCCCACACCACCGGGCATACTTGTTAGTACCACGGCGGTTTCTATTAGCTTTTACACCTTCATTCTTAGATATAACGACAGTAAGCCTTGTCGGGCAAACCAGTTC
>CAIQUS010000009.1 GCA_903875045.1 uncultured Bacteroidales bacterium | reverse complement strand
GCATCCCAGTCGGATGAATGGTCGGGGATTGCAGTCAGTTTGCCACTGTTTGCTCTCACCAAACCTGTAAGGACGGGGTTCACCGTATCGATGGCCCGTTGGTAAAAATGTTTCCGTTCATCATAATTCAGCAGGATGTTGTGGTCAATGTTTGCCGGGTCAACATCTACCGAAAATCCTTGTCCGATGATGGAATTGACCGGGTCGCCACTCAAGATGATCCGGTTGGATCCGGCGGTAACAGAACCGGTCGTCAGGGCATTTTGCTTGGCATGAAAGGTTGTCCAGTCGGTCGAGGTAAGATAACCATTGCCTGTTGCAGATGCCGCTGGAATCGATCCTGTCAACCCGTTGGATGCCAGGGTCAGTGTAAGCGGGGATGTTCCGGTGGCGCTCGTAAGCCGGTAAGTAAACCCGGCATCCCAATCGGATGAATGGTCGGGGATGGCCGTCAGCTTGCCACTGGTTGCTTTGACCAACCCGGTCAAAGCCGGGTTCACCGTATCGATGGCCCATTGGTAAAAATGTTTCCGTTCATCATAATTCAGCAGAATGTTGTGATCAATGTTTGCCGGGTCAACATCCACCGAAAATCCCTGACCGATAATGGAGTTGACCGGGTCGCCACTCAAGATGATCCGGTTGGATCCGGAGGTAACAGAACCGGTCGTCAGGGCATTTTGCTTGGTGTTAAAGGTTGTCCAGTCGGTCGAGGTAAGATAACCATTAACTGTTGCCGAGGCTGCCGGCATGGACCCGGTCAACCCGTTGGATGCCAGGGTCAGCGTAAGCGGAGATGTTCCGATGGCGGTGGTGAGCCGGTAAGTAAACCCGGCATCCCAGTCGGTTGAATGATCGGGGATTGCAGTCAGTTTGCCACTGTTTGCTCTCACCAAACCTGTAAGGACGGGGTTCACCGTATCGATGGCCCATTGGTAAAAATGTTTCCGTTCATCATAATTCAGCAGAATGTTGTGATCAATGTTTGCCGGGTCAACATCCACCGAAAATCCCTGACCAATGATAGAATTGACCGGGTCACCAGCCAGCGTGATCCGGTTGGACCCTGCGGTAACAGAACCGGTCGTCAGGGCATTTTGCTTCCCATACATTTGTCCCTGCAATTTCCCCAAAGCACTGATCAGACTATCTGTAGTCCTAATGGTATCTGTCGAAAGCATCAACCCTGGGAGACTTGTATTTCTTACCCTGTCGCCGGTAAAATAAAGATTTGACGACTCTTCCGGGACAACAGCAGTATTCAGCGTAATCCACTGTTTATTTCCGTTCCAGTATTGTGTGCTGGTTCCGGGGATAATCCCTTGTTCATATTCATGATCTGCCCTCTCACGGCTGAGCAGAACGCCTGAAGTATCTGATCTGCGGTAACGGTCGTGCAAACTATCCTGCAAAGTGATAACTGATTCGATGGCATGTGTATGGATGACGGTGGCAAATGTTTGACCTGCCCAAAACCGTGTGGCATCTGTGGTAGATGTATCACTCGCATTTTGCCGTAACAGCAACTTATAATCTGTAGCGAGTCCATTCAGTGTATCTGCCCAAACCAGTGGTTCACCTTCAGCCACAACCGTCCAGCTCTTACATCCGGGGGTTCCCTGATTTATATAAATCCGGTTATTGTCAATGCAAAAGATCAGTAAACCGTTGGCCGGGCGTATAATTGAATCCCGCTCCGCAGAAGTCATCCGGGGGATCAATAAACCCTTTGATGAAGATTTGATATCCAGAATGGCCGAACTGTCGGAAGGTAATCCTTCACTGTTTATTGCAACCTGGGAAAACAGTTTGCCCACAATGAAAATGAGAAAAACGGTATAGAAAACTTTCATGTGCCAACTGTTTGATGAAACAATATTGAAACAATGAATTTCTTCCGGATTTAAACCAAACTTTTTTCTAATCCACTCACAAAGATAAGTGGGAATTCGTTCGCAATATGTTTTTCTGAAAAAAAATACTCTTTCCTTCATAGCAAAATATTCGCAAATACAAACTGCGGCAACCAGGTTCAGAAAGAGGTTTTCCAAACCTGTTTTTTGCTTAATCGGAAAAAATGGAAAAGGTAATACGAAAAAAAAAAATATTTTTCAACAATTTTCATATCGTGCAGATATTCAATGGGATAAATTTTCAGCTTTGGGGCTGTTTTCAACAGGTGGTTGGTAATTTACTCCTTCATCAGTTTCGCATGGAAGGCATCCGATCCGCCTGTAAGAATCAGAAAATAGATACCCTTTGAAAGAGATTGGACATCTACCGAAAGAGTCTTCCCGTTTTGTGACCATGTTGGATTGAATTTCATCCCGGTGACGGAAATAATTAAAAGTTGCAAGTTATCCGTATTAAACCCCGCAGGAAGATCAATGGAACAATGGTCGGTGGCAGGATTGGGATAAACTGTAAGCTGATGATCATTGCTGCCTTGCTCCGCCATTCCAACAGGGTTCCCCCAAATCTGGTAGGCAAATTCGGGATGATCGATAAACGGATTACGGTTGTGTTGAATTCCATACAATGCGTTGTTCCGGTTGACCTCTTTGGTTGAAACAGGATCAATGCTGCACCAGTGAAGCATCATCTGCAGGGCCCAGGGTTTCAGCTGCGATTTATTGGTCATATCGGTAACATTCCAGCTCCCATCTTCGGTATAATAACGGGTTGACATGTAAAAGTAAGTCCGGGCAAAGTCACCTTTATACTCATTGAGCGGCTCAAAAACAGTTCCGGAATAGCCTGACCAATTGCATGAGCCAAGTTTGCAGCCATTTAGTGAAGTCCAGCTGGAAGAGGAAACTGTGCCATAAGGATAATTGCTGCGGCGGCCATTTACGTAACCATCTGTGGGATAAATGTGAAACATATCGGAATTCATAGGTGGTACATCATTGAACCAGCTTTTGGGCCATGAATGTTCCCGGTTGTAACAATCGCCTTCGCCATTGTAATTGCCACACTCCTGTCCCATATTATAATGGTATATATAAGGAGGCGTTCCACCGGGGATATCAGAATACATATCCCACACCACACTGCCGGGTTTTGCATCGGTAGAAGCAAAATAACCCGGGATGGAACTGTACGACACAACCGTATGTCCCTTGATGATGTTGTGAAGCGCAGTTTGCAGCGCCACTCCGGTTTTTCCATTCGCCGGATCATAGTATCCGGGGGGGATCTGACCAAGTAAGCGGGCTGCAATTAAAATAAGGAAGACACCTGTCGCCAGGAATGTGCGGTACGCCGATCTGTTTATCATGAAGTTTTTTTGCAAAGGTAGGGAAAAAGTGGGCAAGTGGGCAAGTGGGCGGGTGGACGGAAATCGTTTGGAATCATTTTCACCAGTCACTTGTCACACAAGGTTGGGGTTCTTCGTCAGGATGGAATTTACAGCCAAATCAGCATCATGGTTGATATTCTCTACAAATAAAGAACTGTAGAAAATTGTCTGGATTCACAACAAAAAGCTGATCAGTTTGGTATTTTGCTTTAAAACTAACGGGGATGCCTGGTTGTTTTTTAGCGTTCCACTTAAATTCATAGGCAACAAGTTTTCCATCTGATTCTTCCACCAGATCAATCTCAGCACCATCATAAGTTCGCCAGAAAAACATGTTGGCTACACCGGTTTTCAGATGATTAATCTTCATCCGTTCTGCAATACAGAAATTCTCCCACAAAACCCCCATGTCATTCCTGTTTTCGGGCTGACTGAAATTATTGATCACCGCGTTGCGAATCCCTGTATCATAAAAAAAATATTTGCGGCTCTTTCGTATTTCGTTTCGTGAATTGGATGTAAATGCGCCGAGACTGAAGATCACAAATGTTTTTTCCAGCAGGTCAATATACTTTTCCACTGTTGGGATAGTTATCCCTAATTTGATTGATAATTCATGTAAGGAGACCAGATTGCCAACCTGTAAAGCAAGCGCTTTGATCAGATTCCTGAGTACTCCTGAATTTTTAAGGTTTTCATACGCAAGAAGATCCTTAAAAAGATAGTCAGCAGTAAGTTCTTCCAGTTTTCTATTTTTTTTTTCTGCTGAAAGATCGACAACACCGGGATAAGAACCAAAAATCAATAAATCGTTTAAATGTTCGTAAATCCATAGTGCCTTTTTTTCTGAATGTATTTCATTGACTGAAAGCGGAAATAGCCGGAACTTGATATTTCTCCCGGTCAGTGGTTCTGCCACTTTATTCAACAGATCAAAACTGCTTGAACCTGTTACGATCAGCTTGTACTCAGGAAATGTGTCGAAGATCAATTTAAGTATGGCACCTATTTGCCCGACAACCTGTGCTTCATCAAGAACGACAATCTGACTTTCGCCAAACAATGATTTAATTCTGACCAAATTTTTGCTCTGAAGGATATCAAATACAATGGGTTGCTCACAATTAAATATCTGAACATTTTCAAAGCGGGAGGTGAACATTTCTATCAAAGTGGTTTTCCCGACCTGCCGGGCGCCGTAAACGATAAGTATTTCCCTGGAATTCATCCAGTTCATCATTGTAATTTCCAAATCTCGCTGATACATATTTACAAATATTGGCCAATTTTTATATGCAAACATACAAAATTATGCCGAAATTTGTACTTATTTATACAAATTCAGGCAGATAATTATTCATTCAGCCAAAAGTGATGGGCTGGGAGTGGGAACTTTTGGAAACGGAATCGCCACCACCACCTTTGTTCCAGACGGGTTTCCGGCATCATCCTTCAAATCGGTGATGGTTAAATTTACCCTGATTCCGGTAATTTTTGATTTTGGTTCCCTCTATACCTCCACTAATATTTGCAAATAAACTCTTCAACATTCTCCCTGACAATCAAATCAAAACGTGCGCCCGGATAGCCGTTGATAAATTCATCCGGCGACTTGCTCACTTTTACCTGTGACCATTTGATTTCATAAGCATGATGGAGAGATGGCGCTCACCACCTCTCCCAATGAATCTTCTCCGCCTTAAACTTATCTTTTGGCTGATCCTGCCCGGTGGGATGACCGATGGGGATGATGCTGAAGGGTTTTACCTCAGAAGGTAGTTTCACCAGCTTCCGCACATGATTTTCACGCTCCGCCATCGGATATAGCGCCGACCACACAGCTCCCAATCTCATGGCCTCTGCAGCCAGCAGAATGTTTTCTGTAGCCGCCGCCGCATCCTGATACCACAAATCGGTGGCACCTGCCTGCAAATCGATGGACGAATCGCCACACACAACAATGCATGCCCCTGCTTTGAATAACATTTTGGTAAAAGGCAATCCCTCTCCCAAAGCATGAAGGATATTTCGTTCAGTAACTGCCACAAAGGCCAGCGGTTGCCTGTTCCGAGCCGAAGGGGCCGCCATCCCCGCCTTCAGCAACGCCAGCAAACAGGCTTTGGTTACCGGTTCACCGGTGAAATTTCGCACACTCTTACGTGACTGAATGTTCTCAAGGACGATGGTCGTTTTGTCGGTCATGCAGGTTTGTTTAATCGGTAAATATATGGAATATTCTGCTGCCTTGAGACCCCTTTCCGCCCAACCCCGATGGGGTCTTTAATCTCAGTCATTTATGGTGAGGTAAAAGAAATTTTTGTAATTTTGCACGCCTTTTTGAATACAGTCAGGGAAATGGTTGACTGGATTACCGGAAAGTTTTCGCCGGACTGATGTAAAATAAACAATGAGTAAACGATACACTGAATACAAAAATCTCGACCTGACCAGGATAGGTGACGAAATCCAATCCTATTGGAAAAGCCATGGTACGTTTGAAAAAAGTCTGAAACTGACCGAAGGCAAACCTCCTTATGTCTTTTATGAAGGCCCCCCTTCCGCCAATGGCATTCCCGGGATTCACCATGTGATGGCCCGTGCCATCAAGGATATTTTCTGCCGGTTCAAAACCATGAAGGGCTTTTATGTCAGTCGGAAAGCTGGTTGGGATACCCATGGACTGCCCATCGAAATCGGTGTTGAAAAAAAACTGGGCATCACCAAGGAGGATATCGGGAAATCGATCTCCATTGAGGATTACAACAAGGAATGCCGCAGCGAAGTGATGAAGTACAAAGACCTGTGGGACGACCTCACCATCAGGATGGGATATTGGCTGAATCTCGATGATCCCTATATCACTTACGAAAACAAATACATTGAAAGCGTCTGGTACCTCCTTGGGGAGTTATACAAAAAAGGGCTCCTTTACAAAGGCTACACGATCCAGCCCTATTCACCAGCTGCCGGAACCGGACTCAGCACACATGAACTAAACCAGCCAGGCACCTATAAAATGGTGAAGGACAATACGGTAGTTGCTCAGTTTAAGGTAATCCGTAACGAACAATCGGAATTCCTGTTCAGCGACCTCTTCGGAGAACTCTTTATCCTGGCCTGGACAACCACTCCCTGGACCCTCCCTTCAAATACAGGCCTGGCCATGGGGAAGGATATCACTTATATACTGGTTAAAACCTTCAACCCATATACATTTACCGAACAAACTGTTGTACTTGCGAAAGAACTGTTGCACCAGTATTTTCCTGAGAAGAATAGTCAGCTCGAAATGGACAGCTACCATGAAGGAGATAAACACATTCCTTTCCAGGTGGTTGCTGAATTCAAAGGCAAAGATTTTGAAGGCATCCGGTTTGAACAGTTGCTGCCATATTCCCGGCCCGAAGAGGGTGATCCGTTTCGCGTGGTCATGGGTGATTTTGTGACCACCGAAGATGGTACCGGCATCGTACACATCGCCCCGAGTTTTGGTGCCGACGACTTTCGTGTTGGCCGTCAGTATGGTTTAGGTTCCCTTACACTCGTTGACAAACAGGGAAGGTTCACAGAGCAGATGGGCGAGTTTGCCGGCCGTTATGTGAAGCCGGAATATGATGCCGAATGCGTGGCGGGCAATTGTCCCCCTGTTGATATCGACATCATTGTCAAACTGAAGCATGAAAACAAAGCCTTCAAGTCGGAGAAATATGAACACTCTTACCCCCATTGCTGGCGTACCGATAAACCGATCCTCTACTACCCGCTCGACTCCTGGTTTATCCGTACCACGGCCTTCAAGGATGAGATGATCGCCCTGAATAAAACCATCAACTGGAAACCTGAATCTACCGGAACAGGCCGTTTTGGCAACTGGCTCGAAAACCTGGTTGACTGGAACCTTTCACGGTCGCGTTTCTGGGGTACACCTCTTCCGATCTGGCGAACTTCAGATCAGCAAAAGGAGATTTGCATTGGTTCCGTTGCTCAGTTAAAAGCAGAAATCACCAGGGCGGTAACGGCCGGGGTGATGAAATCAAATCCGCTGGAAAACTACCATCCTGATTTGACAACGGATGAGAACTATCACTCATTCGACCTTCATCGCCCGTTTGTTGATGATATCATCCTGGTATCGGACGATGGATCACCCATGTACCGTGAAACCGACCTGATCGATGTCTGGTTTGATTCCGGCGCCATGCCTTACGCCCAATATCACTACCCATTTGATCAAACCCGCAAATTAGATAGTTATTTCCCGGCCGATTTCATCGCCGAAGGTGTTGATCAAACCCGCGGATGGTTCTTTACCCTTCATGCCATCGCTGTGATGCTGTTTGGTGGTATCTCATTCAAAACCTGCGTTTCCAACGGATTAGTCCTCGACAAAAACGGAAATAAAATGTCGAAACGACTCGGGAATGCGGTTGATCCGTTCGAAACCATCAATAAATATGGTCCTGATGCCACCCGCTGGTACCTGATCACCAATTCGCAGCCGTGGGATAACCTGAAATTTGACCTGGACGGAATTGAAGAAATCAGGCGAAAATTCTTCGGAACGCTCTACAACACGTATGCATTCTATTCCCTTTACGCCAATATTGACGGATTTACATACCGCGAACCGGAAATCAAAATCAGCGAACGCCCTGAAATCGACCGATGGATCCTGTCTGAGCTGAACTCCCTGATTGGTTTGGTGGATGGCTATTATACCGATTATGAACCCACAAAGGCGGGCCGTGCCATCTCCGATTTCGTGGATGCACATCTCAGCAACTGGTATGTTCGACTGTGCCGCCGCCGTTTCTGGCGGGGTGACTACTCACAGGATAAAATTTCGGCCTACCAGACACTTTATCGTTGCCTTGAAGTAATCGCACAGTTGTCGTCTCCCATTGCACCATTTTTTGCCGAACGCCTGTTTGTTGACCTCAACCAGGTATCCGGCAGACACCAGGTTGACTCGGTACATCTTACTAAATTTCCGGAAGCCGATCTTTCCCTGATTGACAAAGACCTTGAAGAACGGATGGAACTTGCACAAAAAATCGCTTCCATGGTTTTATCCATCCGGAAATCAACCAGACTGCGCGTTCGCCAGCCGCTGAATAAGGTACTGATCCCGGTGATGAATGATCGCATTGCCCTGCAGATTGATGCTGTGAAAAACCTCATCCTGTCGGAAGTGAACGTCAAGGAACTGGAATACATCACCGACACCGCCGGAATTCTGGTAAAAAAAGTCAAACCCGACTTTAAAAAACTGGGGCCACGGTACGGCAAAATGATGAAGCAATTGGCGGTGGCTGTGACATCGATCACCCAACAGGAGATCAGCACGCTCGAAAAGGAGGGCAAACTGGTCATTTTAGTTGAAGGCCAGCCTGTTGAGCTTTTGGCCGATGATGTGGAGATTCTCTCGGAAGACATCCCCGGCTGGCAGGTTGTCAGCATGGGATCATTAACCGTTGCCCTTGACATTACCCTCACCCCGGAGCTTTTGCAGGAGGGCATCGCCCGCGAAGTGATCAACAGAATCCAGAATCTGCGAAAGGATAAAGGTTTCGAGGTGACAGATAAAATTATTGTTAAATTCCAGTCACACGGCGACATTGCAGAAGCCGTGCATCGGAATATTGCCTATATTTGCTCGGAAACTTTAGCACAATCGTTTGAGGTTGTTGCCGCGATGGAGGAGGCTGAAAAAGTAACGATTGAAATCACAGACAAAATTTCCACATTTATTCTAATTCAAAAGGTTGACTAAAACATTTATACCATGAAAAAAGCAACAGGAACAGCACCGATGGAAAAGAACCGCTATGCAGATGAGGAGCTTGAGGAGTTCAAACAGATTATTCTGAAAAAGCTGGTCAAGGCACACAATGACCTGAAGTTGCTGACTGAATCTTACACAAATGGCAACGAGCATGATACCAACGATACTTCCCCAACCTTTAAAGTACTGGAAGAGGGCTATCAGGTGTTTTCAAAAGAAGAAAACAGCAAGTTCGCTGCCCGTCAGGAAAAATTCATCAAATCACTTGAGAACGCTTTAATCAGGATTGAAAATAAAACCTACGGAATTTGCCGGGTTACCGGTAAGCTGATCCCGGCCGATCGTTTGCGCAGTGTTCCTCACGCCACCTTAAGCATCGAAGCAAAGCGCGTTCAGGTTTCGGTACCGGTTGCTACCCGTCCCTTTGATCCTGACATGGAATAATTTTTCCTGCAACAAACGCCAAATTTGAAAAAAGCCACGCTGATTGTGTGTACCATTCTGATCCTTGATCAAGTGGTTAAGTTTTGGATCAAAAGCACCTTCTACATGGGGGAAAGCCATGCATTACTCGGGCAATGGTTCTATCTCCATTTTACAGAAAACGAAGGAATGGCTTTTGGAATGAAACTGGGCGGGAATTATGGGAAGTTATTGCTCAGCCTTTTCCGCATCGTTGCCGTGATAATCATTGCCTGGTGGTTATATAAAGTAACCAAAAAGGGTGCCGGGACCCTGTTGATTGTGTGTATCTCACTCATTCTGGCCGGAGCCTTGGGAAACATTTTCGACAGCGCATTTTATGGCATTATTTTCAATGAAAGTACCTACCAGCAGGTGGCCACTTTTTTACCGGCAACCGGAGGTTACGGAACATTTCTGCATGGAAAAGTAGTGGATATGCTTTATTTCCCGATCATTGAATCACACTATCCATCGTGGATGCCGCTGTGGGGAGGCGAAGAATTTATATTTTTCAGACCGGTTTTCAACATAGCCGACTCTTCCATTACCACCGGTGTTTTAATTCTGATATTTTTTCAAAAAAAAGTGTTTACACCCCTCAGAGAATCCGGCACCACCGAAAACCCAATTACGAACCCATAGGCCGGCTACCTCTCAATCGTAAATCGTAAATCGTAAATCGTAAATCGTAAATCGTAAATCGTAATTTTGATTACCTTACCCTGATCGACCTGCCAACCCTCAGCGTGGTAGTAGGCTTGATCTTATTCATGGCACAAATCTCCTTCACGGTCGTATGATATTTCCGGGCCAGTTTTCCGATGGTATCACCACTTTTAATTTTGACAATCTGAGCATTGGCCACATAATCATTGGGATAGAAAACAGGTTTGGTGATAGGAAAGGAGTTGGCAATAAGCTTTTGATTGTCGTAATCGATCATTCTGAGCGGGTCAAGGGGAATATCTTTGTAACGGACCTCAAAGTGCAGGTGCGGACCGCGGCTCCGACCGGTTGATCCGCCAAGGGCAATATGATCGCCCGACTTTACAACCTCGTTCACTTTAACATTGATCCTGGAAAGATGTCCGTAATAGGTTTCGAGGCCGTTAAAATGGCGTACAATGATCAGATTACCAAAACCACCACGGTTATATTTGGCGTAACGGATAACTCCATCAAAAGCCGCGCGTATTGTATCCCCCCTGTTTAACTTGATATCCAATCCTTTATGAGAATAGGTGAATCCACGAAAAAGTTTACCGTAAATGGGTAAGGTAAAAATCCGCCCGGCTGATGTAAGCATAATCAATGTATCATTGATTGAATCAGGCTTGATCCGATAGGCAAATATTTGGTCATTAATCCATTGTGCAGAAAATAGCCCGGTGGAATCTTCATCGCGGCTCATCATCACCGGTTCATCCTGAAGATATTCCCAGGTGAAATTTTTATACAGAATGGCAGTCCCTCCCGGCGTTTCAACTGTGTCGATGATGGCATCCGCATTTCGCTGGGCAGCAGCTACAAGAGGAAATGCAAAAACCAGCATCATACACCACTTTAATATCTTCATTGACAATATGTAAGGTTGATAAAATAACAATGCACAAAATTACGGTAAAATTTTTCGCCATCAAACATTTAATCAATCAGATATTTTATCTTTGCATAAAATATTAAGCCATATCATGCAAGCGAAAAATAATGGAAAAATTTCTCAGATCATTGGTCCTGTTATCGATGTGATCTTTGATGAAAACGTCAAACTTCCCAATATTTATGATGCCCTTGAGGTGACAAATGAAAAAGGCGATGTAATCGTCCTTGAATGTCAATACGATATCGGTGAACATACCATGCGCACTGTGGCCATGGATTCAACCGACGGTTTGCGCCGGGGAATGGAAGTAGTCGCTAAAGGAAGACCGATCTCGATGCCTGTCGGGGATATGGTACGGGGCCGTTTATTCAATGTGATTGGTAAACCTATTGATGGTTTAGGCGCTGTTTCCGAAGAAAATACGTATGCCATTCACCGTGACCCACCTAAATTTGAAACCCTCAGCACTTCGAAAGAGGTACTTTTTACAGGAATTAAAGTCATTGACCTGATTGAACCCTATTCCAAAGGCGGGAAAATCGGACTCTTTGGAGGTGCAGGTGTTGGCAAAACAGTTATCATCATGGAACTCATCAACAACATTGCCAAAAAATATGCCGGGTTGTCGGTTTTTGGCGGTGTTGGTGAACGTACCCGTGAAGGCAATGACCTGCTTCGTGAAATGATCGAGTCGGGTGTAATCCGATATGGAAAGGAATTCCAGGAAGACATGGAAAAAGGCGGTTGGGATTTATCCAAAGTTGACCATGAAGAGCTTTTAAAATCACAGGCCACTCTTGTTTTCGGACAAATGAACGAACCTCCCGGAGCCCGTGCCCGCGTAGCCCTTTCGGGACTTACCATGGCCGAATACTTTCGTGATGGCGATGAAAAATCCGGCGGACGAGATATCCTCTTTTTTATCGATAATATTTTCCGTTTCACACAGGCAGGATCTGAAGTATCAGCACTGCTTGGCCGTATGCCTTCTGCTGTTGGTTATCAGCCAACTCTGGCTTCTGAAATGGGAATCATGCAGGAACGGATTACCTCTACCAAACGTGGATCCATCACCTCTGTACAGGCTGTTTATGTCCCAGCCGATGACTTAACCGACCCGGCGCCTGCTACCACTTTCGCTCACCTTGATGCCACTACGGTATTGAGCCGCAAGATTTCGGAATTGGGTATTTATCCGGCTGTAGATCCCCTTGATTCAACATCCCGCATCCTTTCCCCTGATGTGGTTGGCGATGAACATTACAACACAGCTCAGCGGGTTAAACGCATTCTCCAACGTTACAAAGAACTCCAGGATATTATCGCCATTCTGGGAATGGATGAGTTGTCGGATGAAGATAAACTCGTTGTTTCAAGAGCACGCCGTGTACAACGGTTCTTGTCGCAACCATTTTTCGTTGCCACACAATTTACCGGAATTCCCGGGGCTTTCGTCAACATTGAAGATACCATCAAAGGCTTTAACATGATCATGGATGGCGCAGTTGATGAGTACCCCGAATCTGCTTTCAGCATGGTAGGCACCATTGAAGAAGCGATTGAAAAAGGAAAGAAGATGCTGGCGGACAGCCGATAGGGTTTTTGTGGCGCGTGACGGGTGACAAAGGACGAGTAACAAATGACAAATGACAAGTGACAAGTGAAAGTTGAAATTATTACACCAGACTTAACCATTTTTACCGGCGACAATGTCACGTTGATCCAATTGCCAGGAATCGATGGATCCTTTGAAGTATTAAATAACCATGCGCCCCTGATTTCGGTTCTGCAGAAGGGGAAGGTCAAGGTAATTAATACCGGAGAAAAGGAACCTCTGTTCTTCGACATCAACGGTGGTGTAATCGAAGTGGTGAACAATAAAGTGCTGGTATTGGCCGAATAGTTTTAACCTGTGTCCCCTCCTATGAATTTCAGGAAATATACCATTTTTTTCCTGCCCTTTCTGCTTATTTCAGGCGGATGCTATAAAAATGAACCTGTTCCAAGTGCTGATTTTAGTTATGCCGGCAACAATGAATTTGCTGCTCCCTGCATGGTACAGTTTTCAAACCAGTCAATGCAGGCATATTCTTATAGCTGGTGGTTTGGCAGTGATTCATCGGTCTTCAACAGTGAAGCTCCGGGGTCCACGCTTCAAAACCCTTCTCATCTGTACCAAAAAGCGGGAACATTTTCTGTAACACTTCGGGCTTATACTTCCAGCCGGAAAGAATGGGCTTCAGTCATCAAAACAATCACGATAAAAGATAGTGTCAGGTAACACTTTTTTCTCCTGCAATTGAAGGGGGAGTAAGGAATTACAGGAAAATGAAAAAGGCTGCTTCTTTTGGAATGCAGCCTTTTTCATTGGGGTATTCGCTTCTGCTAATAGAACTTCATGCGATTATCAGTGATCTTTGCGGTTTTTTCAAGAGCATTGTACATGTTTCCTGTAACCCGTTGATTGAAATTTTGCATCTGCTGCATGTTCTCATACGATAAGTCATCTTTCCCGGGTGCCTCAACCACATCAGTGATAAAAACAATATAGGCTCCGTAATTGCCAGTGAGCGGGCCAACCAGATCACCTTTCTTTGAAGTGAACAGTTTACCAACAATTTCTGCTTCCCTGCCTATATTTGACCGGTTAAATCCTGAAAAAGTAACCATTGATGTATCAAGCTTTGCATTCAGTTTCGATGCAAGAGCGGTAATATCTTTGGTAGCCGATAATTCTTTCGTTAGTTTCTCAGCAAGCAGGTCAATCTTTTTCATGTTTTTGACTGATGGCTCAATCCGCGCTTTAATGTTCTTGAGTTCCTGCTGACCTTTATCCGATATGCTCTTCAGGATGGCGATGCCATATTTTCCGGATAAATCAAACACAGGGCTAACCTCACCAACCTTGGTAGTTTCGGCAAAGGCCCAGCGTACCATTTCGCGTGCAGAAGGAAGTCCCATCACGTAATTGTCCATTTCCCTGATGTTTGGAGCCGACCGCTTCTGAATTCCTTTTGCTACGGCTGCTTTCTCAAAACCTTCAGGCGTTTTGTTTTGTCCGGCAAAAGCACTTGCCTTCATGTAGGTATCCTGAAAAGTCTGGTTGCTTGGAACAATGGCACGGGTCAATACGGCAGCTTTTACTTTGTTCACAGGCGCTGATTTTTCCGCCAGTATAAACAGCGAATAGCCAATTCTGGTTTCAACCACCTTCATTTCGTTGGGTTTAAGTTCAAGCCCTGCTTTGAAGAAAGGATCAAAATTCGGATTCCCGTCTTTAAACCATTTCAGGTCCCCGCCATCATCCTTTGCGGTAGGATAATCAGAATATCTCCTGGCCACTTCAGCAAAAAGCTGCGGGGTTTTCTTCAATGCGGCCATGAGGCTGTCGATTTTCAACTTGGCTTCCTCCTTGGTACGTTTGATGTTGTCGTTGCCGGTTCCGGCAAATGCAAGCAAAATCTGTGATCCTTTCATCGAATCAGGACGTGATTGTGTTTCCAGCAATTTGGCCATGTACCAGGAATTATTGAATTCAAATGGGGGAAAAACTTCACCGGGCTTGGCAACAAATAACAAAGTGTCGAGTTGAGCAGGGAATGTGCCTTTTTTTACAAAGTTGGTATCTGCTTTAACATCTGAATTGGCATTGGTAAAAGTCATTACATCAATGCTTGATTGAAAATCCTTAAACAGTTGTGCTACATCTTCAGTTGTTTTTTTCCTGTCAATATCTGAAGGTTTGACTTCAAAAAGAACGTAGTCAATGTCGCGTGAAGCGTCCTCCATGTAAAAGTAGATTTTGTTTTTATCATAAAACTTCTGAAAGTCCTCATCAGTGAGTTTGACGGAACTGTCGGAAACAGAAGTCAGTTCAGGGGCAACAGAAAGGACTTTCAGCGCTTTAGACTGGTTGATAAAATCTTTCTTCAAAAATGCTTTCGGAACATAATAGCCCTTGGTGAGAAGATTGTTGAATTTGGTTTCCTGCCGGTCATCCTTAATGGCTTTTTCAAACTGAAGCCATTGATTTTTGGCTTTAGCTTCCATTTTATCAAGATTTTTGAGATAATTCAATACAACCGCCGGGTTATATTGGCCGGTGGCAGGATCCTTAAAATATTGAAGGATAAAACGGTGAGGTTGTTTTCCCTGAACCTGGTCAAAAAGCTCTTCCGGAGAAACTGTGACACCGAGTTCATCATATTCTTCGCCCATCAGGAGTTCTTTAACAGTAGCTGTCCAGGTACTCTGACGCAACTGATATGTTTCCTGATCAGTAACTTTATCACTGCCTGAATTCTCTTTCTGAGCTTCGAGCGACTTTTCTACCTTGGTGTTGAATTCCGCGTAAGGAATACTTTCTCCGTTCACTGTGCCGATATCGTTGGTGCCTGAGTTTGATTTCTTGCTGAAATCCCCTATCACAAAGGCAGCGATTGCGACACCCACTATAACGACGACTAGTCCCGAGTGTTTTCTGATTTTTCCAATAATGGCCATGCTACTATATCATTTAATTAAAACAGGGTGCAAAAGTATAGATAATTCACGAAATAACAAAGGATTGGAGCCGATAATGGGAACATTTCGGCGTTTTCACCGGGGAATAAGTCACAAAGTCACAAAGTCAAAAGGTTACAGGTTTTAAATGGAGTCTTTTTTAACATTCATTTCACCGGTAGGGCCCTGGATGGAGTATCTGGTGAAGGATTCATTTGATTCCATGCTGGTTCCAAATAATATCTGGTCGGGTCGCGTGATTTTCACCTTTACATCGGACCAGATTTTGTGCTGGTTTTCATCCCAGATGAGATGTTCGGTATTGATTTGTTCATTTTTCTTTTCATTTCGAACAACCACATTGCCCCATGCCTCCATCACCCGGGAAAACTCTCTGCGTATGCCACGATTGCCTGTAATGGTAGAAGAAATTTGCTGCACCGAGTCAAACATAAAGACTTTAAACCCGATTGGAAATTCAAGGAAGGGGCTTTCTCCCGCGTACCGGTTCATCAGCGGGCTGGTAAGTTTTGCCTGAACTTTACCGGAATCGCTGAATAACACTTCAATGTTATGTGCCGACATCACCGGGTCATTTTCCTCCAGTTTAAGAGCCTCATTTGATTGTGGCGCTTTGCTGCAGGATACCAGAAAAACAGTGGCGGTCAAAAGAAAACCGTAGAGGAAACGAATGAAAAGACTTAGGTTCAATGTTAAAAATACTTACGTTTGACAAACCATCTTTCATAAATGGAGAATCCAACAACAATTTTAAAGTAGCTTTCGCGGATAAGCTGCTGTGAGGTAGTTCCTCTTACACCATATTGAGCACCAAGGTTCAGCATGGTCCTCATGCCCCGCAATGGAAGTCCGAAACCAAAGGTAATGGCATATTCATTGAGATTCTGGCCCCGAAGATGCAGATAGGTCTGGCCATACATAAAACCAAGCCGGTAATGAATCCGGGCGAGATAATTATTATAATTGTCAACGTTCGGCGTGATTTCTCCTCCCACATTTACCTGCCAGCTGTTTACCAGGGAATCGGTCTGGTCGAAGGCTCTGAATTTTTCCCAGTTTTGCCATTTATAATCGACCCCGACCACCCATTTATCAGTTTTGTCAAATGCAAATCCGCCTCCGATCATCATGGGAATAACGATCCGGCCTTTGGTTCCTGCAGCGATTGCCAGGGTATCCCGCGGCGATTCGATTCCGGATGAATTCAGCTGAAAGGTGGCTGCAAAAACATCCACTTTCGATGCCATGCTCAATGACGGGGAAAAAACTGCGCCCAGGTTTAGCGAAATATCATTTTTTAATTTTGCCCTGTACTGGGCCCCAAAATTAAAATAGAGGTCATTCATGGTCACATAATAAACCTCTTTAAAATTCATGGCATACACCGAATCGGGGAAGAGCACCCGTGCTTCACGGTCCATACTGCCAAACAAATAGGAAACATTGGCTCCAATGGATAAATTTCGCTGGATCCTGAAGGCATTTCCCCAAAATAACCGGCTGATTCCGCCGGAACCGGAATAGAGCCTTACCACAGTTCCCGAGTTTGGATACTCTTCATAGTTCGCAACGCTGTAGCCAACATCGCTGAAAGGAACCAGCCCCAGGCTTGTTTTCCACCATTTATTCACCGGCATTCCGAAGAGCAGGTATCCCAGGGAGGCATAATTGCGGTTAATACTTTGATAATCTGACCGAAGATTGACAAATTCACCCGTCAAACCTCCTTCAAACACAAACGAAAGTGAGTCAAATGCGGTATAGGAAGCAGGATTGGCATAATTGACATGGTATGGACTTCGCAAGCCGATGCCGAGTTGCCCCATCGAGAGGTTCCATGCATTGTTGTTATCAGCCAAATCACCAATGCCAAACCGCGAATAGGGCGAAATAATCCTAATCTGGGAAAATAGTGTAAGATTTAATAAAAACAAGCAGAAAATGATTGGGAGTCGCAGGCTATTTGGTTTTATTGACATTAAAAAGGAGAATTTGTTGTAAACCGTGTATGACGATATTTGGGAGTGCAAAGATGCTAATTTTTAGCCGTTTGACAAAATAATTTGTATCACCGCCACTGAGAATGATTTTCAGTTGCGGATAATTTTCCATATAACCATTTGATATACCTTCCATTTCAGCAACCATTCCGTTGATCACCCCGGATAAAATACTCATTTGAGTGTTGGTCCCCGTCAGTCCGGCAGGTTCCTGGAAGGATAATAACGGAAGCTTATCGGTAAAAGTATGCAAGGCATTAAACCGCATTTGCATTCCCGGGGAGATGGATCCACCCAGATATTCTCCATGCTTATTGACAAAATCAAACGTGAGGGCTGTGCCGGCACAGATCACCAGAACAGGTTCCCCGGGAAATTTTGCAGCACCGGCCACTGCGGCTGCAAGCCGGTCTTTTCCGAGGGAGCTTTTTGTTTCATATTTATTACCAACAGGAACAGGTGTATCTTCATCCACCACGATAAACCTGAACATTTGCCGAAGGTAAACCGGGATTTCCTCAGAATAATCACTGACTGACGACAGAATACATGCGGTTATTCCCGGGTGGGTATCGACAAACTGCGCCAGGATATCTTTGGTAACAACGGGATGATTTTGAACCAACAGCAAATTGCCGTCCTCGAACAGTGCCAGTTTTTTATGTGTATTCCCGAAGTCGAGTATCAGTTCCATGGATTTACGAGCTTAAAGCGCCACTGTTCAGCATAACCGAACCGTTAAAATATTTTTTGGATAATAATCTGGCAAATATAAATAAAAGTATTATTTTTGTGCCCTCATTCGAGGATGGCGTCGTAGCTCAGCTGGTAGAGCAGAGGACTGAAAATCCTTGTGTCACTGGTTCAATTCCAGTCGATGCCACATCAAAACCAGCAAAAAACCCTGATTCCTAACGGTTTCGGGGTTTTTCTTTTTGGAATTGGGCAGGTTTTGGGCAAGTTTTAATATGGAACGATACGGAACTACTCAAAACACATCTTTTTTTGAATTTACAAGATAAATTCCAGATAATTTACTTTGCTAATAATCTGAAAATTTGAACCATATTCTCCACTCCAACTTATGGGAATTCTTGTTTTCGATTTGCCGGATTTGATTTCGTACGCATAATATTCCTCCATGATTTCTTCCACATAATCAATTTCGGTCCCTGAATAGGTTCGCCAAAAATAGCAATTGGCATTCTTCTGATTGTATATTAAATATTTACGTCGTTCTGCAATGATAAAGTTCTCCCATAACGCGCCGCTGTCATTTCTGTCATGCAGGTACTTCATGTTGTCAATCAGGATATTACGGATGCCTGTATCATAAAAATAATATTTTTGTGATTTGCTTATCTCTTTTCGCGGGTTATGACTAAATGCCGGAAGTTTGAATATCACAAAAGATTGTTCAAGTAAAAAAAGATACCTTTCCACTGTATCTCTATTCAACCCCAATTTATTGCCAAGTTCATGAATAGAAACCTGTGATCCAACTTGATATGCCAATAACTTCAGTAAATCCCTGATCTTTAACGGATATTTTATCATCTCCAGCTCCAGAATATCTTTGAAAATAAATGAAGAGGATATGTCGCGCAGGTATTCTTCTTTTTCGGAGTGGCTCATGGTATTAATGATTTCGGGATAGGACCCGAAAATCAACCTTTCTTCAAGTTGATCGTTCAATTCGAAGCGATTATAAATTCCTGCAAGCTCTTGCATGGAAACAGGTAATAGCGTATAGATTTTTTTTCGCCCGGACAACGATTCCGATACACGTCCGGAGAGCAAAAAGGAGGAGGATCCAGTGACAAGAATTTTTAACTCCGGCAATTCATCATGAAGAATTTTAAGATTAATCCCAATTTCAGGAATTCGCTGTCCCTCGTCAATAAATAACAATTCATAACCCGCCACCAGCGATCGAAGTTTACCCAAATCCCGGCTTGATAAAACGTCGATATACTTTGATTGATCAGCGTTGATCATCAGGGTTTTCAAGCTAATTTCCTGAATTATATGTTTTGAAATTGTTGTTTTTCCTGCCTGCCTGGGGCCATAAAGTAGAACAACTTTATTTAGGTGCTTCAAATCACTGATTATCTGTGTTTTTATCAAACGATTGATTTCCATGATTAAAGTATAATTCGTGCAAATATATAAATATTTATGTTTTACCACAAATAATAAGGTTAATATTTACGGTCAAACACAAGTATGAAAGGTTCATTAACTCGCCGTGTTTATCAAAAGTCTTTATTATCAGCGTGATCACCTCGAATTTTAAAGGAAGGTTCCAGCCGATGCCTGGACAAGACGGAGCACCTGACCACCTGCCGCCGATTTTGGTTGACCACCTTATACTATTACCAATCAATTAAATGAGATGGTCAAGGTATTCCGGCGAAGGCTGATCAATGCGAACGTTTTTTCCACCAATGGAATTAATTTCGGTTTTAGCAAATCTAAAGAAAAAACGGATTGGGCAGGTGAAAATAAATCAAACTTTCCTTTTGTAATAGAAGTATTGGTTAAAATGTTTGCATTGATGATAGAAGATTTATTATCTTTGCTATCCGTATAAAAACACACTGAAAATGAAAGACCTGATAAAAACAGTGATTTTTGATCAGCAGCGGATGGTATGGAATAAAAACTTCATACCCCGTAGTTTTCCCGAAAACATTATCACCAGCGAAACGATCGTGGTTATCTCCGGAATCAGACGTTGCGGGAAATCGACCATGCTCAGCCAGATCAGAAATGAGAACAGGGAGAAAGATTATTACATGAATTTTGACGATGAACGGCTTATCCGTTTTTCAGTAGACCATTTCCAACTGCTCCACGAAACATTCATTGAATTATTCGGGATTCAAAGAACATTCTATTTTGATGAAATACAAAATATTAGCGG
>CAIQUS010000008.1 GCA_903875045.1 uncultured Bacteroidales bacterium | reverse complement strand
TGAGAAATAATAAGTCGTTTATAAAACATACTGTCTTTCCCATCACCAAAGTATTTTTGTATCCATTGGACTTTATCAGACCACGCACTTGAATTTTTCCATGGTGCAGTTGATAAAACATATAATTCAAATGCGGATGCAAGTTTTTTTACAAACTCTAATGCCAATGGCATCGGCTCCATTAAGCTAAAAATACCAGGGACATCATCTAAGTTCCCTTCATATTTCATTTTAATTTCATCACTTAGTTTATCTATTCCAGTTTTAAAATCCACCAGAACATTATCCATGTCTATGTATACAATTTTTCTCATAAATTCAGTTTATTCAATATTGTCAGCATTTTTATTTTTCCCTAATGTGTTTTCAATTAAGTTAATTTTCCTTGGAGATAAATTACCTCTGCCAAATGCGTAATCTTCAATATCTTCATCATAAATATTATCGTCGTAATCACATGAGGATTTTGTTTTTTTAGCGTAATTTGGATTTAAATGTTCAATAGCCGCCTGTTTAAACCACACAACATGGTATGGCTCGCAAAAATGCGCAGAAATATTATCATTACTCCTATGAACATTTCTTTGCCACGCTGCCTCCATATCGCACTCAAGATAATCAACGTTGTTTGTATAATTTATTTTTTCTGACAACGCTATTAACTCTTTAACCGTTTCATAATTTGCACCAATTATTTCTATAACAATATTCTTTTTTTCTTTTATGCTTTCTCTCATTTTTGTAATCCCAATTTGGTTCATTTTATCTTCCAAATGAGAAGGAAAATCAAAATATTCACCTTTACTTAGTTCAATAAAAATTTCCCCTGCATCAACATTTACATATCCGGTAGCGTATTTATTATTACGTAATGTCGTCTTCCCGGTACACACACCACCCATAACAATAATAAATTCAGGTTGGTCGTTTTTTGGGGTTACTTTTTTTATTTCTTCAATATTATCAGATTGATTATTTGACGAATCTTTCTTTTTGAAAAAGTCAAATATTTTCATAGTTCTTTTATTTTACTTATGCATGTGTGTGCCCTGCAAGAGCATCATGCAGCGAACACTTGTTGTAAGCTGTGGAAAAAGTCCAAAAATACAAATCATTTTTAGACAGTCCACAACAAGTGTATGACTTTCCGGAGGGTGAAGTCCTTTATACGTCGTGGATACGACCTGAAAGTATTAGCAAGTCGCAACGTGGTTTACTGTGAAGTATGCACTGAATTGCGAAGCAATCACGAACACCAATAAAGATAAACAATATTGTGAGTAACGAAGCGAGACTGCAAACTCCCGTACTGACTGACGAACAGGGGCTGAGTGTTATGGAAACGAGCCGTCATAGATAGAGTTTTTGGGCCGGTGAGTTGATGATATTCCGGTTTTCTTGGGATTCTTGTTCTTTGATGGAGATACCTGTCGGGTATCGGAACACCAGCCCTTTGTTGGAATAATACGGTAAAACTTTACCTTGAAGTTGAACTACTTCCTTGTCCTTTATTGTCAGTGTTTTAGAACGATAACACGAATGTAGGGAACATGGCTGGTCAAAAAAACAGGAAGGAATAAATTCTGGATTAAAATATGGCAATTTACTTTTGTCGGCTTCAAAAGAGAATGCTAAGTACGAATGACGAATGACGAATGACGAAGTACAAAGTTTGGGATTAGCAAGCCGTTGTTCGTCCTTCGAACTTTGTACTTCCACTTTCGCTTGTACTTTGCAGGTTGTATTTCGTACATAAAAGGGGCGTTAGTGCGGTAAAAGGTATAATTATGATATTCTGACTTCAAATTCCAAATTTGAATCCACTACGAAAAGTTTGTGAAATATGTTCGCAGTCAATCTACCCCAAACTACTTTTCGTAGTGGATTCATGTTTAAGATATCGTTGGTCAATAATCCCTTTACCAGACCTTCAAGAATATGGAATCGGTATTTGTCTTTTTAAACACTGACAGGTCTTACAGACACTGTCAGGTTTCTGAAACTCAGACCTGTCAGGGTCTTTTAGACCTGACAGTGTCTGAAAAACTATCCCATCCGGGATATATCTCATACGTATTCATTCTGAACATCATGAGTTGATCAGAAAAATTGTTATTGCACAATAGCTTTTTATCTCAAATCCCCGGATGAAAAATAAGCTTCAACCTGTGTTAATAGATTTCGCCCTTTCAGGCTAACGTTGATTTAGAATAAGAAAATTAGAGGTGGTGCCTGTTTTACTTGATCATAAGGGATAGGCAGTAAAAATTGCCCACCTGCCCACCTGCCCACTTGCCCACCTGCCCACATTACCTTCATTGCCCACCTTCATTGACAAATATCAACCCTACCTTTGATATATTTCAGCCCCTATATCATAAACGCCATAAAATCAAATAAATGAAAAGCGGATGGATATGTTTTTCCCCAGATGCGGTTAGGTTGTTCCAGATTAATTTTTAACTTTGCCGACATATCTGTTAAAAGATTCACTATGAGTGCTGAAAGTCTGATCCTGTTCTTTATCGTTGGGGCCTTTCTGGTGGGGTTCGCCATCGTTTTTGCCCATTTCGCGGCGCCTAACTCTTCAAACCCCCAGAAAGCCGAACCGTATGAGTGCGGAATCCCTACCGAGGGACTTACCTGGCTGCAATTCAACGTGGGGTATTATCTGTTTGCGATCATCTTCCTGGTGTTCGATGTTGAAAGCGTTTTCATTTTTCCATGGGCCGTGGTGATGAAGGAATTGGGAATGACCGCCTTCATCGAAATCGTCATTTTCTTTTTTGTATTGGGACTTGGCCTGTTATATGCCTGGAAGAAAGGAGCTTTGAAATGGGAATAAAAAACATGAAAGATGCGGATTTCCGCGACAATGAAACACTCGATCTGTTTAAGCAGTCTGGCGGAAATATCCTGATGACCACCCTTGATGCCGTAATGGACTGGGGTCGTTCCAATTCACTGTGGCCACTTACTTTTGCAACCAGCTGTTGTGGCATCGAAATGATGGCAACCGGCGCTTCACGTCACGATTTTTCCCGCTTTGGGATTGAAGTGTACCGTGCCTCTCCGCGTCAGGCAGATGTCATTGTGGTAGCCGGAACGATCGTTAACAAGATGGCCCCGGTCCTCAAACGGTTGTATGACCAGATGTCAGACCCCAAATATGTGATCGCCATGGGTGCCTGCGCGGTTTCCGGTGGCCCCTTCTTCTATAATTCCTATCATGTGGTGCGTGGCGTTGACCACGTAATCCCTGTGGATGTATATATCCCCGGCTGCCCGCCACGCCCTGAATCACTGCTCTACGGCGTAATGCAGCTCCAGCGCAAGATCAAGCTGGAATCTATGGCTCATCCGAAAAAAACCCAAGAATTAAAATAGATAATTTCCCAAGATGGACAAAGCAACATTGAAGGAACGTATTCTGGGTCTGGTTCCCGACGCAGAATTCCAGGAGAACAAGCAATTTCTCACCTTTATTATTCCGCCTGCAAAGATGCACGATCTGAGTCTCAGACTGAAGTCGGAGGTTGATTTGCAATTCGATTACCTCTTTTGTTTGTCAGGTGTTGACATGGTGAAATTTCTCGAAGTGGTTTACCACCTCGAGTCAACCACCCATAAACATCAGCTGGTGCTTAAAGTACGAACCGAAGATCGTGTAAACGGCGCAGTGGATACCGTTTGCGACATCTGGAGAACTGCAGAGCTGCATGAACGGGAAGCTTACGACCTGATGGGTATCCGGTTCAACAACCATCCCGACCTGCGCAGGTTCTTCCTCGAGGAGGGCTGGGTCGGCCATCCGCTTCGCAAAGATTATGTTGATGAAGTTAACATCGTAGAACTTTAAGGTATGAAAGAAGTTATAAACCTGCCTGTTAAAAATATTGAGGAGGAGGAATACCATATTAATATGGGACCCCAGCATCCCTCCACCCATGGTGTGCTGCGGTTGGTTGTTTCACTTCAGGGAGAGATCGTTAAAAGCCTGAAACCTCACTGCGGCTATATTCACCGGGGCATTGAGAAAATGTGTGAAAAGGATACCTATCCCCAGATTATCCACCTTACCGACCGGATGGACTACCTTTCGGCCCACATTAACAACCATGCAGTTTGCCTGCTCGTTGAAAATGCGCTCGAAGTTGAGGTCCCCGAACGTGTAAAATATATCCGTACCATCATCGACGAACTCAACCGCATTGCCTCTCATCAACTCTGGTGGTGCAGCTTCGGAATGGACATGGGGGGGCTTACCTGTTACTTTTACGGACTTCGTGACCGTGAAAAAATTCTCGATATTTTCGAGGAGTCATTCGGGTCAAGGCTGCTGCACAGCTATTATACCCCCGGAGGACTGATGATGGACATCCACCCTGATTTTCAGAAGAATGTGAAAGCATTCATCAAATATTTCCGCAAGAAGATCAAGGACTATGATGATTTGCTCACCGGGAACATGATCATGCAATTGCGTACCAAAGGCGTTGGTTTTCTGTCAAAGGAAGACGCCATCAGCTATGGGGTCACAGGCCCTTCAGGCCGTGCATCCGGTTTTTCCTGCGATGTACGCAAACACCACCCGTATGGCGTTTACGATAAGGTTGATTTCAAGGAAATCCTTGGAACCAAAGGCGATACGTTTGAACGCTACATGATGAGAATGAACGAAATGCACGAATCGATGAGGATTATTGAACAACTTATCGACAACATTCCTGCAGGAGACTACACTGCCAAGATGAAAGCTGTGCTTAAGCTACCCGCAGGGGAGTACTACCAGCGTGTGGAGGCATCCCGTGGCGAGTTGGGCGTTTATTGCATCAGCGATGGCAACAAAACTCCCTACCGTATGAAATTCCGTTCACCCAACTTCTCCAACCTCAGCGCACTCGATCATATTAGCCGCGGAGTGAAGATTGCCGACCTGGTCGCCATCGGAGGTTCCCTTGATTATGTTATTCCGGATATTGACAGATAATAATAAGTATCTATGAATTTTAGCATCTACGACTTTACGTCATTCAACCAATGGATCGATAAGTTTCTGAACGACAATTTGCCGGCTTTTTGGGCTATTGCCGTGGAAATGGTCATCATTGGAGTAGCCATTCTGCTCTTTTACGCGCTGGTGGGGCTGTTCCTGGTCTATGCAGAACGCAAGGTTTGTGCGTTTATGCAGAATCGTGTCGGCCCGAACCGGGTTGGCCCTTATGGTTTTTTCCAGACCATCGCCGACTTCATCAAGCTGATGCTGAAGGAGTTGATCTACATCAGAAATGCCGACCAATTGCTGTTTAACCTGGCCCCTTTTATTGTAATTATTGCCTCGTTTATGGCCATTGCTGCAATTCCATTTGCCAAAGGGCTCCATGCAATCGATTTTGACATCGGTGTTCTTTATGTGATCGCCGTATCATCATTGGGAGTCGTCGGAATTTTGCTGGCAGGTTGGTCGAGCAACAACAAATATTCGCTTATCGGCGCCATGCGTTCGGGAGCCCAGATCGTGAGTTATGAACTCTCGGTGGGATTGTCGCTGGTTACCATCATCATCCTGGCCGGAACCATGCAGTTTTCTGCAATTGTGGAAGGGCAGGCCAATGGCTGGTTTATTTTCAAGGGGCACATCCCGGCTTTTATCGCCTTCATCGTATTCCTCATATCCAGTACCGCTGAAACAAACCGCGGACCTTTTGACCTTGCAGAGGCCGAATCGGAACTTACTGCCGGCTTCCACACCGAATATTCCGGGATCAAGTTTGCCTTTTTCTTTCTGGCAGAATACATGAACATGTTTATTGTAGCCTCCATCGCTGCAACCGTTTTCCTGGGAGGATGGATGCCTTTCCATGTTGGCGGTTGGGCAGGGTTCAACCATATCATGGATTTCATCCCGCCTTTTGTGTGGTATATCGGAAAAACCTTTTTCGTCATCTGGATCATGATGTGGTTCAAATGGACCTTCCCACGGTTGAGGATCGACCAGTTGTTGACCCTGGAATGGAAATATCTTTTACCCATCAACCTGGTCAATATTCTTATCATGGCATTTATCGTATTAATGGGTTGGCATTTTTAGAAAACTATGAACAGCATTTTCGAATACTTTGCAGATATCTTTCACACGGTTAAATCGCTCCTTACAGGGATGAAGGTAACCGGAAGATACTTCTTCAGCCCCGGCGAAATCGTAACGCAGCAATACCCGGAAAACCGGAAGACCCTGAAAATGTACGACCGGTTCAAGGGTGAAGTGATCATGCCGCACAACGAGCACAACGAGCATCGCTGCACAGGTTGCGGTATATGCGAAACGGCATGCCCGAACGGATCTATCGAAGTCCTCCAGGCGAAGATTGATATGCCCGACGGAAAAAAGAAACGCATCATCGACAAACATATTTACCACCTTGGAATGTGTACCTTTTGCGGGCTGTGTATTAAATCATGCCCGTCAGATGCACTTGCCTGGGGGCAGGAGTTTGAACATGCTGTTTTCGACCGTTCGAAATTGAATAAAACCTTGAATCAACCCGGATCATCCATCATAAAAGATATTGTAGAATGACACCAAATCAATTGATGTTTGCGATCTTCTCGGCAGTCATTATCATTTTTTCCATTCTGACTGTGACCAGCCGGCGTATCCTTCGGGCGGCTACCTTCCTGTTGTTTGTACTGGTAGCCACCGGCGGTATGTATTTCCTGCTGAGATTTAACTTCCTGGCGGCCATACAACTTACCCTGTATGCCGGTGGCATTGTGGTACTGATCATTTTTTCAATCCTGCTTACAAGCCATATCGGAGAGAAATTGGAAAAGCCGGAGTTGAAAAAAATAATCCCTGCCTTGCTGGCGGCTTTAGGCGGTGCTTTGATTACCATTGCCACCATCCTGCAGCACAATTTCCCGGTGGAGGTTATCTCCGGAAGTGATCGTACCGACATCCGGGTGATCGCCAAGAGCCTCATCAGTACCGACAAATTCGGGTATGCCCTGCCCTTTGAGGTAATCAGCATCCTTTTGCTGGCTGCCATGGTGGGTGCCATTATCCTTGCAAAAAAACGTAAAGATTAATTTTATTAAATACCAAACGATATGTTTGAAGGCGTTCCATTAACCTGGTTTTTGATCACCGGCACCATCATGTTCTTTGTCGGTATTTATGGATTTCTGGTCCGGAAGAACCTGATCACTATCCTCATGTCGACCGAGTTGATCCTGAATTCGGTCAACATCAACTTTGTTGCCTTTAATAAAATTCTCTATCCTGGTCACCTGGAGGGAATGTTTTTTAGCATTTTCATCATCGCAGTTGCCGCAGCGGAAGCATCGGTGGCCATCGCCATCATTATCAACATTTACCGCCGCCTGGTTAACATTGATGTGGAGAAGATGAATGAAATGAAATATTAATCTCCCCCCACCCAATCCTCCCCCCACAGTGGGAGGGCAGGGAGGGGGTCATACAAAAACACTTATGATCGATTTCAGTTACACCGTTTGGATCCTGCTGATACCCCTGGTAATGTTTGTGGTAGTCGGCCTGTTCGGGAACCGTTTTAAACCAATCGTCTCAGGAATCGCCGGAACCGCCGGCCTGTTTGTCATCTGGATTCTGTCGCTCATCACAGCCTACAAGTACTTTTTTGTACTTGAAAAAGCCGCTGATGGCTCCTTTCAGAAATTCCTGGCCTTTAACATGCGCTGGCTGAACCTTACCGATACGCTGCACATCGACATGGGGGTGCTTCTTGATCCCATTTCAATCATGATGCTGATCGTAATTACCACCGTTTCTTTTATGGTGCATGTTTATTCGATCGGATACATGGATGGCGAAAAGGGGTTCATGAGGTTTTTTGCCACACTGTCGTTGTTCAGTTTTTCGATGCTTGGACTTGTCGTTGCCACGAATATCTTCCAGATGTATATTTTCTGGGAGCTTGTGGGCGTATCCTCTTACCTGCTGATCGGGTTTTATTACACGAAGGATTCGGCCGTTGCCGCCTCCAAGAAGGCTTTCATTGTAACCCGTTTTGCCGACCTTGGCTTCCTCATTGGTATTCTGATGTTGTCATTTTCCACAGGAACATTTGATTTTATTACCCTCACAGGGGCAAACAGCCCTGCATTCTCCTCCGGCACCGGGATTATGTTTCTCGGATTGTCAACCATGACCTGGTCAATGATCTTTATTTTCATGGGGGGTGCCGGTAAATCTGCCATGTTCCCGTTGCATATCTGGTTGCCGGATGCCATGGAAGGTCCAACGCCTGTTTCGGCACTGATCCATGCCGCTACGATGGTTGTCGCCGGTGTTTACCTGGTGGCGCGGTTGTTTCCCATTTATATATTTGCTGCTCCCGTTGCACTCGATGTGGTGATGTACGTTGGTGCGTTCAGTTCGATATTTGCAGCTGTCATTGCCTGTACCCAGTTTGACATCAAGCGTGTACTTGCTTACTCCACCATGTCGCAAATCGGCATGATGATGTTTGCACTGGGCGTTTCAGGTTATGGCGGGCATGAAGGGCTGGGTTACATGGCCTCTATGTTCCACCTTTTTACCCATGCGTTTTTTAAATCACTGTTGTTCCTTGGCGCAGGTGCCATCATTCATGCTGTTCACAGCAATGTGATGAACGAAATGGGCGGACTGAGGAAATATCTTCCCATTACCCATGCCACCTTCCTCATCGCATGCATTGCCATTGCCGGGATTCCGCCGCTGGCAGGGTTTTTCAGCAAGGATGAAATTCTTGCCGCAGGCCATGAAAAAAGTGTGATGTTGTACTGGGTGGAGATGATCGTTTCCGGATTGACTGCATTTTACATGTTCCGGCTCTATTTTTCAATTTTCTGGGGAAAAGAGACACATTACCACCATACACCTCATGAAGGGTCGAAATTTATGACCATTCCTTTAATGCTCCTTTCGATCGGTGCCCTTCTGGCCGGATTTATTCCCTTCTCCATGTTTGTATCTTCAGACCGGTTGCCGTTTCATACAGCCCTGGAAATGGGAATCGCTATTCCTGCCGTGCTGGTCGGACTAACCGGGATCGTCATTGCAATGCTCTTCTACAAAAAAGAGACAACAGTGCCCGATAAGATATTCAATGCCCTCGGCGGTTTTTCCAAAGCGGCATATCATAAATTCTACATTGACGAAGTATATTTGTTTATCACCAAAAAGATCATCTTCAACTATGTTTCCCGCCCCATCGCATGGTTCGACCGTCATGTTGTTGACGGCTCCATGAACGGGATGGCTTATGTGACCAACGAAGTATCCGACCGTATCAAAAGCTTTCAATCGGGCCAGCTTCAGCAGTATGCCTTGGTTTTTGTATCGGGCGTAGTGCTGATCACCTTGTTATTTACCTATTTACTGACAAACTAATACCACAGAAGCATGAGTATTCTGACGTTATTTATCATTATACCGACCCTCACCGTCATTGGTATTTTATTCAGCAAATCCCACATACAGGTGAAATGGGTTGCGGTGGTGGGAATGAGTCTCCAACTGCTGAGTGCGATTGCACTGATCTTTCTTTACCTGGCTGAACGGAGAGCCGGTAATCTGGACGAAGTACTTTTTGTTCAGAACAATGTTTGGTATGAAACACTGAACATCCGTTTCTACCTTGGCGTAGATGGTGTATCGGTTGCCATGATCGGGTTGACTGCCCTGGTGGTTTTTGCCGGAATTTTTGCCAGCTGGGACATTGTTGACCTGCCGCGCGAATTTTTCACCTCACTGATTCTGCTGGCTACAGGTGTTTTCGGCTTTTTTATTTCCCTCGATCTTTTCACCATGTTCCTGTTCTACGAACTGGCTGTGATCCCGATGTATCTGCTGATCGGCATCTGGGGAAGTGGTCCGCGCCATTATTCAGCCATGAAGCTGACGTTAATGCTTATGGGTGGTTCGGCCTTCATTCTTTTAGGTATCATAGGAATATATTTTAACTCTGCACCTTCCGGTGGACAGTTAACCTTCGACCTCCTTCAGATTTCAAAACAAACAATTCCTATCAACGTACAGTTATTCCTCTTCCCATTTCTGTTTGTTGGATTTGGGGTGCTTGGCGCCATGTTCCCGTTCCACACCTGGTCGCCCGATGGTCATGCTTCTGCACCTACCGCTGTTTCTATGCTCCATGCCGGAGTATTGATGAAACTTGGGGGATACGGCTGCTATCGTGTAGCTGTTTTCCTTCTTCCACAAGCCGCGCACCAGCTGGGATGGATTTTCCTGATCCTTGCTACCATTGGAGTCATTTACGGTGCACTCGGAGCTATCTGGCAAAAAGACCTCAAATATATCAACGCCTATTCTTCTGTCAGCCATTGTGCCCTCGTTCTCTTTGCCATCCTGATGTTTAACCAGACGGCCATGAATGGTGCCATCATGCAGATGATTTCACACGGTATCATGACAGCCCTCTTTTTTGCGCTGATCGGGATGATCTACGGACGAACCCATACCCGTTTCATCAATGAAATGGGAGGGTTGATGAAGGTAATGCCCTTCCTGGCTGTGGCTTATGTTATTGCAGGTCTTGCCTCCCTCGGACTTCCGGGATTCAGTGGTTTTGTGGCTGAAATGACCATTTTCGTCGGAGCTTTTCAAAATGCTGATACCTTCCATCGTGTAGCCACCATCATTGCTGCTTCCTCCATCGTGGTAACCGCGGTGTATGTGCTCAGAGTAGTTGGCGTCCTCTTGCTTGGGAAAATTAAGAATGAACATTTTGAAACCTTGCCTGATGCAAAATGGTACGACAAGATAAGTGTGGTAACCCTTATTTTTGGCATCACCTTCATCGGGATGGCCCCTTTGTGGCTTTCAGATATGATTACAGGCGGTTTAGGCCCGATTATACATAAATTACTTGCTGCCGCACCGATATTAAATTAACCACACCAACCACCCCTCCCCCAAATGGGAGGGGCAGGGGGTGGGGCATTAAAAACCTAAAAACAACAACACAATGCTGATCATGAGACACGAATTGCTGCTGATAGCCATCACAGTAATCTTATTGATTGTCGAAATCTTTCTGCCGGATACGCAGAAACGTAAGATCATTTTACCAGCAATCATTTTGATGGCTGCCGTTACAATTCTCGGCTTTTTCCCCGGAACACCAGGGATTCTTTTCGGAGGTATGTACCAATCGACACAGCTTACCATGATGTTAAAGAATATCCTGAACATTGGTGTGCTGATCATATTCATCCAGTCTGTTGACTGGCTGAAACAGGAGCAAAACAAAGAAAAGGTAAGCGAATTCTTTCTGCTCATGCTATCAACCCTGATCGGGATGAACTTTATGATCTCCTCGGGCGATTTCCTGATGTTCTACATCGGACTGGAACTTGCCACGATTCCTGTCGCTGCATTGGCTGCCTACGAACGAATGAAGGAAAAATCGGCTGAAGCAGGTGTTAAGTTGATTTTCACCTCTGCATTATCTTCGGGTATTTTGTTATACGGATTATCCATGATTTACGGAACCACCGGAACGATGTATTTTGCCGATGTAGCCCCGTTGATCACAGGAGCCCCTCTGCAGGTGCTTGCCTTCATCTTCTTCTTTGCCGGGATGGCCTTTAAAATCTCACTCGTACCTTTCCATCTCTGGACCGCTGATGTTTACGAAGGTGCCCCGGTGAATGTTGCTTCTTATCTATCGGTTATTTCCAAAGGCGCTGCTGTTTTTATTTTCACAATCATCCTTTATACCGTATTCTATAAAATTGCCGTGATGTGGAGTGAGTTGCTTTATGGGATCACCATCCTCACGATTACCGTTGGTAATCTCTTTGCCATGCGTCAGCAGAACCTCAAACGGTTCCTGGCTTTTTCATCCATTGCCCAGGCCGGGTTTATCCTGCTGGGTATGATTGGTGCAAGCCAGCTCGGCATGACAACGGTGATCTATTTTGCCCTTGTTTACATCTTCTCCAACCTGGGAGCCTTCGGTGTGGTTGGAATCATTTCAAACCGTACCGGGAAAGAGAACATCGATGATTACGACGGGCTTTACCGTACCAATCCGAACCTGAGCCTGGTCATGATGCTCTCGCTTTTTTCACTGGCAGGGATTCCTCCACTGGCAGGATTTTTTGGAAAGTTTTTTCTGTTTACAGCGGCGGCGAAACAAGGATATTACATTCTGGTTCTTATAGCCCTGATCAACACCATTATCTCCTTATATTATTATTTATTGGTCATCAAGGCCATGCTGCTCAATAACAGTGATCAGCCGATTGCCAGATTCACAAGCGACGGCTACACCCGTATCGGTTTGCTGATGTGTGTAGCGGGGATGGTGATCATTGGTTTTGCCAGTTCGATTTATGAGGTGGTATATAATTTAAGTTACGGATTGTATTAATCCACCGGTGTAGAGACGCAATTCATTGCGTCTCCCAATATCAGACGCAATGAATTGCGTCTTCAATGTTATAAGACGCAATAAATTGCGTCTGTACAGAATAAAAAATATTATTATGGCAATGTTAAAAGGTAAGCACAATATAGCCGAAATCGAAGGAATACGTTGCACGGTGATCGAAACCGGTGTTACCACGGAACGTGCTGAGTTTCTGAAGAACCTCCTTGTTTATAATAAGTATGAGGTTAAAATGGAAAAGGAAAAAGCTAAAGACGGAACCGAATTACCGACCTTTGTGATTGGATTAACAGATACACTCTTTAACCCCACAATTGTGCTTTACGAAAAAAAACTTATCCGAAAAGATGGTTTTACAGTAACCCCGGCTTACTGGAACCAGTTACCGGAGGAGGACACACTTCCGTACTGGAAGGTTCAACGGTAACATTTATGCACAAATTCTCCAAGTACTTTTCCTGGTTTGTAATCCTGCTTTATTTCATTCTTGGTATTTATATTCTTGTTAGTCAGCGTTTTAATTATCTGACAAAAGAAATCAAAATCATTTTTGCCATTTTCCTGTTTCTGTATGGAAGTTTCCGTATGGCTCGACTCTGGACAAAAAACAGGGAAAGCAACGAGTAATAATAAAAATCGGATATGTAATAATAAATTGCATAAATTTGTGTTCTCTCTAATGAATTGGCTGATTATAAACGAAAAAGCGATGAAAATTATCAAAAATACTTCCGGATATTTTGTTAATTTGACGGCGATAACGTTATTTGTTCTCATTGCTTCCTGCGGAGGAGGAGTCAATCCAAAAAACAGCGATACACCTACAAATGGCAGGATCAAAGTCGGAATCGACGATTCTTATCGTTTATTGATTGAAGCTGAAACGTATACGTTTGAGGCCATGTACAAGTACGCAACCATCGACACCTTGTTTAAATCAGAAGCTGACGTGATCAATGATTTTATGAATGATTCTGTGCCGCTCATGATTGTGAACAGGAAGCTTTCAGATGCCCAGGTGGCCTATCTCAAGGAAAGGCAGTATATTCCAAAAACCACAAAAATCGCCATCGATGCCGTTGCATTGATCGTTAACAATGATAATCCTGACACAAATCTCTATTTTCAGACAGTGAAGGACATATTTCAGGGAAAAATTACCACCTGGAATCAGATAAATAAAAAATCAAAACTCCAGGATTTAAAGGTTGTTTTTGACAATTTTAAATCGAGCAATCCACGATATTTTAAAGAAAAATTTGAGCTTGCCGGATTTCCTTCCACATGCTTTGCAGCTGAAAGCAATGCTGAAGTGATCAATTACGTTGAGAAGAACAAGAATGCCATCGGGGTTATCAGTGTAAACTGGATCAGCGACCCGGCCGACACCGTTTCGCATAATTTTTTAAAACGCTTTAAGGTTATTGGTATTGCCCTTGAAGGAGACAATGAACCGGGTACAAAGTTTTACCGGCCATATCAGGGTTACATTGCCGAAGGATCTTATCCCTTTACCCGCGATGTTTTTTGTGTTAACCGGCAGCCATATCACGGGTTGGCTTACGGTTTTTCATCATTCATTGCAGGGGAGAAAGGTCAGTTTATTGTCCTTCATTCCGGCATGGTACCCGCAGCAATGCCGGTACGGTTAGTTGAAATTAAACATTAAAACAGAGGAGATACAGATTATGTCCAGATTTACTAAACCGGTGGGTGTTGTTGTTGCACTGCTGCTCTTTTTTACTTTTTCTGCAAAAATCTATTCACAGGACCTGAAGGCTGCCATCAGACTCACCAAGAGTGAACAGTTTGCACCTGCCGCCTCCATGTATAAAAAACTGATCGCTCAAAATCCTGCCGATGGGGATCTTTATTACTATTATGGACTCAGTACACTAAAAAAATACTATTCAGATACGCTTAATGTGGTATTTGAAGAAAAAGCTGATTCAGCAAAAGCAATATTCGGATTGGGAATAAAGCAGGATCCTTCAAATCCATTGAATTATGTCGGGTTGGGTGCCCTCCGGCTGATTGTGAAAGATGTTGCAGGTGCAAAAGTGGAATTTGATAAAGCTCAGGCTTTGTTGCCCTCAAAGGCAAATAAACTAATCAAGATGTCACCTGATCGTCAGGCAAAAACGTTGCTTCACATGGCAGAAGCCTATGTAATCGGAAGCATCCGCGATACTGCCGCCACATTCGATTATCTCCGCAGGGCTGAAAAGCTTGACCCTAAAAACCCTTTGATTTATATTGTGAAGGGGGATGTCTATTTTTATCTGCTCAACGATGGCTCCAAGGCCATTTCAAGTTACAACATGGCCCAGAACCTCGATCCTCTATCACCGGAGGCGAAGCTTAAAACAGGTCAGCTGTGGTTAAGGGCACGGCAATACACAACCGCTTTAAACTATTATCAGGAGGTTGTAAAGATGGACTCCACGTTTGCCCCGGCATACAGGGAACTGGGTTCCCTGCTTGCGCGTGCCGGAAGACAGGAAGAGGCCAAGAAGTACTTTGCAAAATTTCTGGAGTTGTCGAGAAATACAGCCGCCCGCAAGCAATATGTCAATACGCTTATTGAATTAAAGGACTATCAGGAAGCGATCAACCAGTTGAACGAAATCCTGAAGGTAGACGATTCCGACAACGATGTAAACAGAGCGCTTGCCTATTCATATTTTGAAACACAGCAATACGATAAGGGGCTCGTTTACATAAAGAAGTTTATTGCCAATGCAAAACCGGAAAAGATCAGGTCGCTCGATTATGCGTATTATGGACGGACACTGGCAAAATTGAAAATGGACTCCCTTGCCACCGAGCAACTGATGAAAGCATACGAGTTAGACACAGCTAAACACGAACTTATATCTGAGGCAGCTTTATGTTATACCAAACTAAAAAAGTATGACAAAGCCAAGGACCACTATGAGCGTAAGATTCTTCTTAAGAAGGGGACTCCGATGGATTACTATAACCTGGGAAAAGTATACTACAGCCTGCAGGATTTTGTGAAGGCCGACACCAATCTGGCAATTTTTAATGCCTTGCAACCCGATTACATCCCCGGTTTCGCCTGGCGTGCGCGGACCAAATCGAACCTGGATCTCAAGGATCCGAAAGGGTTTAATACAACCGGATACGCAGTTCCCGTATATGAAGGACTGATCGAAAAAACCCAGTCTGATACCGTGAAATATATGAAAGAGAGATTTGAATCTTTTGATTATCTCGCTTTTTATCATTACAGCCAGTTTTCCAGGGACCAGAAACTTAAAGACGAAGCCGAAAAAGCGTTGAACTTCTATCTGAGAATGAGTGCAGTGAACCCGAATGATGAGAAGGTAGTGGTTGTGAAACCGGTGATAGAATTACTTAAACAAAAGATCAAATAGCAACCATTTGATTTTAGAGATAAATTTTTTACCTTTGTAAACCTTTTTAGTAAGAAAAACCAATAATTCATTCAATCTTTAATCTAAAAAATTTTAACGATGAGCAAGACAAATAGCAAAGGCGGATCATTGGGAGAAGCCTTAAGGTCAGTGTTTACAGTGGGTGCTATAATCGTAGCATTCGCCTTTTCTTATTTCCTCTACAAGTACGTGTTTGGCAACCCATTGTTCTTTGAAGGTGGGAATCCTGATGGCGCCCCGCTACCCGGCAATTATCTTGCGATTATCTACAAAGGGGGTGTCATTGTTCCCTTTCTCATCACCCTGAACCTCCTGGTTATCATTTTTACTGTTGAGCGTGGCATTACACTCGTCCGCGCCAGAGGAAAAGGACGTATCAATGTATTTGTGAAAACACTTCAGAATTTTTTGAACAACAACAAAATCGAAGAAGCTATTGTTGCCTGCGACAAACAAAGAGGTTCACTGGCCAACGTTATGAAAGCCGGCTTGTTGCGTTATCGTGCCCTGCAGAATGATGCCACACTGGTAAAAGACCAGAAAATCCTTGCGTTACAGAAGGAATTTGAAGAAGCCACAGCACTAGAATTACCGATGCTCTCACGCAACCTGGTTATCATCTCTACCATTGCCTCCATTTCCGTATTAACCGGTCTGATGGGAACTGTAATCGGGATGATCAAGGCCTTTGCCGCTTTGGCGCAAGCCGGTGCCCCCGATGCCCTTGCCCTTGCAAACGGTATTTCTGAAGCCCTTATCAACACCGCATTTGGTATCTTTGGTTCATTACTGGCTATTATCTTCTATAATTTCTTTTCAACGCAAATCGATAGCTTTACCTACAAAATTGATGAAGCCGGATTCAGCCTTGTTCAGTCATTTGCTGCAGGAACCAAATAGTTAAAAAGAGAATTCTATGCCAAAAATTAAACCACCAGCACGAAGTCCTCACATAGACATGACGCCTATGGTGGATTTGTTTTCCCTGCTGCTGACATTTTTCATGTTAACAACATCGTTCCGCCCGCAGGAAGCTGCGCCGATCGAAACACCATCATCGGTGTCGGAAAAGCAGGCTCCGGATAATGATATCATGACGATTTACATATCCAAAGAGGGCAAGGTGTTTTTTAACATCGATAACGGCAGGGATACTTCTACCCATTTCAGGGAAAAATTGCTCGAGAAAATGGCAGAGCAATATAAACTGACTTTTACCCCGAAAGAGCTTGATAAATTCGGCAAAATGGCCTCGTTTGGAATGCCGGTCAAAAACATAAAGGAATGGATCAATATCACTGAACCGAAAGACCGGGACAAACTCCAGGTGGGTATTCCCATGGATTCAACTGACAACCAGCTGGCCTGGTGGGTGCGTATGGCCCGCTTGACCAACCTGAATGCCGAAGTTGCCCTTAAGGGTGATGCTGAAACAGATTACACTGCGGTAAAAAAGGTCATGGACTTGTTGCAGGAGAACAAGGTAAATAAATTTAATCTCGTTACTAACCTTCAGAAGGACGATGTCACAATGAAGGATATGCCCAAATAGGCAACGTGATTTTAATCCCTAAAAGATAAATCTAGTATGGGTGAAATAATTGTTGAAGAAAAAGGGAAAAAAGGTGGTAAGCGCCAGGCGAAGAAACACAGCACCCGCATCGACATGACCCCAATGGTCGACTTGATGTGCCTGCTCATTACGTTCTTCATGCTCACCACAGCTTTTAGCAAACCGAAGGTCATGGTGATTACCATGCCCGAAAAAACAGATAATCCCGATGATAAGAACCGGCCTGAAATTCCGAAAAACAGAACCTTGAACATTTTGCTGACGGAGGGTCATAAGGTTTATTATTACATCGGTATTGCTGATCCCAAGAAGCCAAATGAAGTGCCACAACTGGTGAAAACCGACTTTAGTAAAGATGGTATCCGTAAATTCCTGTTGATTAAAAATAAGGATCTCTTTACTAAAATTGCAGACTACCGCGATAAGCGAATTACCGGTAAAATGGTAGTTGCTGATACTACAGCCGATAATGCCATCAAGAAAATGAAAAAGGATGATCAAAAAGGACCGATCATTCTGATCAAGGCTGATGACAAAGCAAAGTATAAAGATATGGTCGACATCATTGATGAAATGGCAATCTGTAACATAGCCAGCTATGCGGTGGTTGATTTAACCCCATTTGAGCTGGAAATGTTGAAAAACGCTCCAAAATAAGCAGAGATATTGTGTTTAACACGTTAAAAAAATAGTGTATGGCAATTGAAACACAGCATGTAGAATCGCTGGAGGATATTGTTTTCAAAAACAGGAACAAGGAATATGGTTCATACTACCTGCGTAAAAAATACAGGAAGTTTGTAATCATTTCCATGATCTTTGGTTTTGTTCTGATAGGAGCTGTGGTAGCCTATCCCCTGATCAATGCGTATATCAATAAAGAGAGACTGATCAGGGAAAAGGAAAAAGAGATCGGTGTAAAATTTGAAAACCTGAAGCAGGAAGAAGCACCACCTCCTCCACCTCCACCACCTCCTCCCGAAGCAATGGTCGAAAAGGTCAAATTTACTGCCCCTGTAGTTGTGGAAGATACAACGATAGAGGTAAGTATGGCCAACATGGATGATTTGAATAAAAAAGCTGTTGAAGCCCCATCTGAAGATGTTGAAGTTGCGGTAAAAGACGAAGGCCCTAAAGTTATTGAAACCCCTGTTCAGGCTGAAATTTTCACGGTAGTGGAAGAGCAGCCTGGTTACCCCGGTGGGGAAGAAGCACGTATCGGTTATCTGCAACAGAATATCAAATACCCCGAAGAGGCCAAAGAATTGGGAATCCAGGGAAAGGTATTCGTGACGTTCGTAGTTGAGGTTGACGGATCTATCTCTGATGTTCGGGTACTCCGTGGCATTGGTGGTGGATGCGATGAAGAGGCCATCCGTGTGGTGAAGTCGATGCCCAAATGGGTTCCCGGCAAGCAGCGCGGTGTTCCTGTTCGTGTACAGTTTAATTTACCGATTAAGTTTACGTTGCAGTAGGATGTGAAAGGTGACGCGTGAAAGGTGACGCGTGACGCGTGACAGGTAACGCGTGACGCGTGACAGGTAACGGGAAATATTAAAAGAGGCGGTTCCATTGAGGGGCCGCTTTTTTTATGATTCGCGACGGATGACCATGGCATTTGTTACGCCGCCACCACCGCAGATTGCAGCCACGCAGTGTGTTTTTCCGAGACGTTTAAGTGCATGGTAACCCGATACTAAAATCCTGGCGCCACTGATGCCGGTGGGATGGCCAAGGGCAATGGCACCCCCATGGATATTCAGTTTTGACCGGTTCCAGTTCAGTACTTTTTCGTTGGAAAGCACCTGGATGGCAAAGGCTTCGTTTACCTCGATGAGGTCCATATCAGCCAGGGTGAGACCGGAATACTTTAAGGCTGCCGGAATCGAATATGCCGGCCCTTCGCCCATGGTCGCCGGGTCAACGGCCAGCTGGGCATAAGAAACAATGGAGAACAGCGGTTGAACACCAAATTCTGCTGCTTTTTTTCGATGTGTGACGACAAGTGCCACCGCACCATCGCTTAAACCACAGGAATTGCCAGCAGTTACCGTTCCTGTTTTGCGGAAAGCAGGTTTTATGGCTGACATTTTTGCAAGGCTGATATCATTACGTATGGTCTCATCCTGGCTGAAAAGGTATGCTGGTGTTTTTCCGGAGGCTGGAATTTCAACGGGTACGATTTCCTCCTCAAACCATCCGTTTTTTTGAGCTGTTGACGCTTTCAGGTGACTCTCCACCGCAAAGGCATCCTGCTCCTCCCGGGAGATGTTGTATTTGTCATTCAGATTCTCTGCTGTTTCGCCCATGCCCTGCGAGATAATTGGATCGATGCTGTCGCTCCAGCCATCTTCGAGGGTTTTGTTACCCATTTTAAATCCTTCCCAACGGGTACCTTTGAGCAGGTAGGGAATTGAACTCATGCTTTCGAATCCCCCTGCTATCACAATACTTGCATCCCCGAGCCGAATTGATTGTGCTGCCAGAAACAGTGATCGCATACCTGAAGGACATGCCATGTTAAGGGTCAAAGCCGGTACGACAGGGGATATGCCCCCTCTTACCGCTGCAGTTCTTGCCGGATTAGGGCCATTTCCGGCCTGCCTGCAACTTCCAAGGATAACATCGTAAATCTGATCACCGGTGAGGTGGGCACGCCGTATAGCCTCCCTGATGACCACTGCGCCCAGCTCATGAGAAGGGATATCCTTCAGGCTTCCTCCAAATTTTCCCATCGCGGTTCTGCAAGCGGCAATTACAACAACATCATTCAATTCCATCATCTCAGTTTTGTCTAAATATATTGTCCGCCATCAACTTTAATCACTTCACCTGTAATATGCCGGGCCTGGTCGGAGCAAAGAAAAGCGGCGAGATGGGCGATATCTTCAGGTTGACCAAGCCGTTTCAGTACAATTTCTTCAAGGGCTGCGGCATAAGCATTCTCCCCGGCAGCTTTCATCATGTCAGTCTCAATTAATCCCGGGGCGATGGCATTCACATTCACATTGTATTTACCCAATTCGCGGGCGACAGACTTTGTAAGCCCGATAATTCCCGCTTTTGATGCCGAATAATTGGATTGCCCGAATTTTCCCCTAAGCCCGTTGATGGAGGTGATGTTGATGATCTTTCCCGATTGCTGTACGCGAAACAGGGGGGAAACTGCGCGGATAAAATTGAAATATCCCTTGAGGTTAACCCGGACCACATCGTCCCACTGATCCTCGGTCATCTTCCAGATTACCCCATCGCGGTTGATGCCCGCATTGTTGATGAGGATATCGATCTTACCGAACTCAGCAATTACAGACTGTACCGCCTTTGCAGCGGCAGAAAAATCGGAAATATCGCACTGGATGAACTGTGGTTTAGTTCCTGCTTCGATGATTTTTTGCAGCATGCCAACTGCTTCCTCCCATGGTTTGCAGTCGATCATCGCGACATTTGCCCCGCAACGGGCCAGTTCGAGGGAAATGGCGGCACCTATGCCGGAGATGCCACCGGTGACGATGGCTGTTTTGTTTTTTAGGTTCATTTTCGCTGATTTACCTCACCCCCCGGCCCCCTCTCCTGGAGGAGAGGGGGGGAGCGTTCGGGTTATATTATTTGATCTTTCAAAACAATTGCATTTCATTCAAACTTCGTTTCAGAAAAACGGTGATCATCTCTTTTCGGTAAGCCCTTGAATAGGTGTCGTTGTCAACAATCCGGGTATTGGAGATTGCCTGGCTGATCAAAGCAATCGGATCATTGTTTTTGGTACCATCCACCACTACCGGTTTTGCATGGACCCCTCCCAAAACAATCCTGATCCTGCCGGTTTTATCGAGTGTTACAGCAGTAGTGAGGGAGGTGAAGTCGAGCGTTTCACGTTTTCTGAGCTTTTTATATACACCTCTGATCCCTTCATTGAGCGGGATACAAATGGCTGTGATGATAGCTGTTTCGGCTAACTGACGGGGGGAGATGCCATCACCGGTGTAAATACTTTCAAGGGGAAGTATGGTTGTACCATTAACATCAACTACTTCGATGCTGGTATGAAGGCTAATCAAAGCAATGGCCGTATCTGAAACAAATTTTGAAAAACAGTTTTTATTTCCGCCTGTTGCCAGGCAAACAGATCCATTGCATTTTAAACAATGGCCTGCCGCTTCTCTCCACCATTCGCTTTGATTGTAAAAAGAACACCGGTTTTCGCAAAGCAGGTTTCCGCCAAGGGTGGCAGTTTTTCTGATCGTTGGTGATGCGACAGAATTTGCAGCGGTACAAAGGATGGGGAAATGCCCGGTGATCAGTGGGTGTGTTTTCAATTCGTCAAGAGAAACCATCGCTCCGATAACCAGTTGCACATCGTTAGCGAAAACCTGCTTTAATTCTGCTATTTCCGAAAGATCGATTAATATGGCGGAATGATCATTTCCCTGGGATTTATTGACGAGCAAATCGGTTCCACCTGCCAGATAGCTAAAATTCCCGGGGTTCGCTGCTGCCAGGGAAATAGCCTGTGAGACGGATGTCGGTTTGATGTATGTATTTGCTGATATCATGGTACCATTAATTGTGGTCGTCCGCTATTTATTCTTTTTTATCCCTTCGAGGATCTCTTCTGCACTGATTGGTAACCTTGTTATACGCACCCCTGTCGCATTGAAAACCGCATTGGCAATAGCCGGGATTACAGGATGGATGGCACCTTCCCCAGCCTCTTTTGCGCCGAACGGGCCTTCGGGATCGATTGTTTCGATAATATTGGCATGAATGTCGGGCGTATCGACGGTCGTTGGAATTTTATATTCCAGGAAATTGTTATTGAACAGCAAGCCTTTATAATACTTCATCTGTTCACTGATGGCCTGGCCTGTGCCCATGTGCCACGAACCTTCCAATTGCCCTTCAACGGCCAGCGGGTTTAAAGCCTTTCCGCAATCGTGAGCGCCCCAAACATTGGTGACTTTCACAAAACCGGTTTCCATATCAACATCCACTTCGGCAATACAGGCCCCGAATGAGTAGGACGGGCTTAATCCGGCCCCGGCCCCTTTAAAATCGCCGCCGAGTTTAGGGGAGATGTATTTCCCGCTTACGCACACCGCACCCCGTTTGGCTGTTAAAATTTCTACGGCCTCCATCCAGGAGAGATCAAGGCTTTTATCGTGGGTAAATAAACGGTTGTCGCTAAGATTCAGTTCATCAGAATCCACGGCATGTTTTTTACTTACGGATGCAAGGATCTCTTTTTTAAGGTTTTCGGCAGCATCCTTTGCCGCATTGCCGGCCATGAATGTTACCCGGCTCGAATAACTGCCGAAATCGACCGGTGTTAGCAGGGTGTCGGCAGCCAGGACAAATATTTTATCCATTCCGATGCCAAGAACTTCTGAAACAATGATGGCAAGCATGGTATCACTGCCCTGTCCGATGTCGCTGGCACCCGATGTAACAAGAACCCGTCCGTCGAAATCGAGTTTCAAATGCACCACCGATTGCGGCAGTTCATTCCAGATGATGGGTAATGCGCTGCCGCTGATAAAGAATCCGCATGCAACGCCAAGGCCTTTGCCTTTTTCCATTTTCCCGATGCGGGCCTTCCATCCGGATTGTTCCATCACCTTTTCCAGTGATTCACGGCTTCCGTTTGAAGTGATGCGATACTGCCCGACAGTGAGTGTGTTGGAATCAAGAAAGTTTTTCATTCTCAATTCACAGGGATCCATTCGAATCTGTATTGCCAGGTCATCGATTAAGGATTCCACGGCAAAACGGGAATTCACCGCGCCATGGCCCCGCATTGCCCCGCACTGGGGTTTATTGGTATATACCCGATAGGTCCGGAAGCCGAAATTATCAAGTTTGTAGGGTGCCTGCAATAAAACACCGTTGTAATAGGTCGTTACTACGCCGAAACTTCCATAAGCACCACCGTCAATGGCCATATCTGCATCAAGTACTTTCATGGTCCCATCCCGGGAAATACCCAATGAAACGGTCATTTTTGTCGGATGCCGGCCATGATTGGTGAGGAAAACCTCCTCACGGGAAAGGCACACCCTCACCGGCCTTCCTGTTTTACGTGCAAGATGTGCCACAATGATTTCATGGGGAAAAGGATCACTTTTACCGCCAAAACCGCCTCCGAGGTGCGGTTTAATAACCCGTACCCGCCCCAGGGGAATCTCCATCACTTTTGCAAGTGCACGGTGCAGGTAATGCGGAACCTGGGTGGCCGTAATAATGGTTAGTCCGTTTTCATCCCAGGAAGCGGTGGCTGCGTGAGGCTCGGTAAAGCCGTGATTGACCCCGTCAAACTCAAATGACATGCTTGTGTTTACCTCCGCATCTCTGATGCCTTGTTGCTGGTCGCCAAAGCGCAATTCTGCTTTTTTATGGATGTTGTTGTTAAACTTTCCATATTCATGAATTTTCTCATTTTCACCGGCATCATTCAGCGACTCATCAATGGTTAAAAAAGCTTTAAGGGGATGGTATGATATTTTAATCAGCCGGAGGGCAGCCTCGGCGATTTCTTCGGTGTCGGCAGCCACAGCAGCAACAATTTCGCCGATATAGCGAACTTTCTCAACCGCCATGGCGGTCTCATCCTGCGAAATCGGCAGAACCCCGAATTTTACAGGCAATTCCTTACCTGTTGCTACGTAATGTACCCCAGGCAAATTCAACGCATCCTGAACATCGATTGCGTTGATCAGTGCATGAGGATAAACACTGCGCAGAAATTTGCAATGCAATGAATTTTTTGAGATCACATCATCTGCATATTCGGCCGCGCCCTTCACCTTTTTTTCAGCTTCTAAGTAAGGCCGTGGTATTCCAACAGCTCTTTTTAATTCATTCGCTAAAATCGCTTTTTTCGTGAAGTAAGGATCGCAGGTTTCCAGGGCATATTCAGCCACAGCTTCGATCACTTTTGTATAGCCGGTGCATCTGCATAAATTTCCCGATAAACCCTCTTTGATCTGGTGAATTAAAGAGGCTGCACCCTCTTTCAGGCTGAGGGTCGTTACCAGGCTGAGGGCGGTCAATACCATGCCCGGGGTACAAAATCCGCACTGAACTGCACCTTTTTGTACAAATTTTTCCTGGAGTTTGTGCAGTTTCCCGTGTTCGGCAAGTGCTTCGATGGTGGTAATTTCAGCCTTGTCGCAACGAACGGCAGGGGTAATACAACTCAATACGGCTTTGTTGTTCAGCAATACCGTACAGGCACCGCAACTTCCTTGCCGGCAGCCCACTTTTGTTCCCGTCAGCCCTGCTTTTTCACGGATCACATGAGATAGCATTTCATGATCATCGACCAGAAAATGAAAGAACTTTCCGTTTATTTTTAAACTGATTTGCTGCATCTGTATTTTATTAACACAATCAGGTTGAAAGATTTACGAAAAAGCGCTTTCCCCGGTAATGTCGTTGCCGGTAATGAGTAAATGAATATCATGGGTGCCTTCGTAAGTAATGACCGACTCCAGGTTCATCATGTGGCGCATCATCGGGAAATCGCCGGTAATGCCCATGGCGCCCAGGATCTGCCGCGATTCACGGGCAATATCCAGTGCCATCTTCACATTGTTCCGTTTGGCCATGGAAATCTGGGCCGGCGTTGCGCGGTCATCATTGCGAAGCATACCCAGCCGCCAGGTAAGCAACTGGGCCTTGGTGATCTCCGTGAGCATCTCAGCCAGTTTCTTTTGGGTAAGTTGAAAGGCAGCAATTGGCTTTCCGAACTGCATTCGTTCTTTGGAATATTGAAGGGCAGTATCATAACAATCCATGGCTGCACCGATCACGCCCCAGGCGATGCCGTACCTGGCTGAACTCAGGCAACTGAGCGGACCTTTCAACCCTTTGACCCCGGGTAGAAGATTTTCTTTGGGCACTTTTACATCATCGAAAACCATTTCGCCTGTAGAGGATGAACGCAGCGACCACTTCCGTAAAGTTTCGGGCGTGATAAAACCTGCCATGCCTCGTTCTACGATCAAACCCTTCACGGTACCGGTTTCATCTTTGGCCCACACCACGCCGATGTCGCAGATGGGTGCATTGGTGATCCACATCTTAGAGCCATTCAACAGATAATGATCGCCCTGATCGGTGAAGCGGGAGAGCATTCCTCCCGGATCCGAGCCATGGTTGGGCTCGGTAAGGCCAAAGGCACCTATCATATCACCGGTAGCCAGTTTTGGCAGGTATTTCCTTCGCTGTTCTTCCGTGCCGAATTTATAAATCGGGTACATCACCAGCGATGATTGAACCGAAGCCATTGACCTGATGCCGGAATCTCCCCGTTCAAGCTCCTGCATGATCAGGCCATAAGAAACCTGGTCAAATCCCGAACCGCCATATTCAACAGGGATATAAGGGCCGAAAGCACCGATTTCACCCAACTCTTTTACAAGATGCCGCGGAAACTCATGTTTTTGGTTCGCTTCATCGATGATCGGGATCACTGCACGATTTACCCAGTCACGGACTGAGCCCCGGATCAATTTGTGTTCATCGGTGAAAAGTTCATCCGTCAGATAGTAGTCGGGTGATTTATATCGGATTGTGGCCATGGTAATAAGTTAAATGATGTTTTGTCGTGATTTTACTATTATATTTTTCAAAGCATTTTAAACCAAACCTCTTTGGTTTTCCCCCTTGGAACTTGGGATTTGGAACCAGGAATTTAATTAAAAAGCATAATTTCATCTCCCTGACTATGCCGTCCGCACCATTCACAAAACAAAAGTCGACAAAAAATTCATGCCTTGGGCATCCGGGATAGATTTTTTTCCAGACGGGAATCTGACACCGGGTTTGTAAAATATTGTAACTTTGTTAAAAAAAGCATGCTGAAGCCATTGATCTCATTCGACTGGGCGGTAAAACGCCTGTTGCGCAACAAAGCCAATTTCGGGATTCTTGAAGGGTTTCTGAGCGAACTTTTACACCAGGACATTTCAATAGACCGTATCCTGGAAAGCGAGGGCAACCAGGAAAACGAGATGGAAAAGTTCAACCGTGTTGACATCCTGGCCGAGGATGCCCAAAAGCAACTGATTATTATCGAACTGCAAAACAACCGCGAAGTTGACTACTTCCAGCGGATGCTTTTTGGGGTAAGCAAGGCGGTTACCGAATATATCAACATCGGCGACGAGTACATAAAAGTCCGCAAGGTTTATTCGGTGAACATCGTTTATTTCGACCTGGGGCAGGGAAACGACTATATATATCATGGCTCCACGCATTTTACGGGGATGCACACGCACGAAGAACTCATGCTCAGCGCAAGGCAGCAGCAGCTTTTCGTCCGTCATGCCGCAGGGGAACTGTTTCCCGAATATTATGTAATCAAAGTGAACCAGTTTAATGATATAGCCAAAGACACGCTCGATGAATGGGTTTTTTACCTTAAAAACGGCGATATAAAAGAAGGAAGCCGCGCAAAAGGACTGGACGAAGTGCGTGAAAAACTTTCCACCGACCGGCTCAACAAGGAAGACAAGGCAACTTACCTTCGCCACCTCGACAACCTGAGCAACCAGAAAAG
>CAIQUS010000007.1 GCA_903875045.1 uncultured Bacteroidales bacterium | reverse complement strand
GTGCTGAACACGGAAACAAAGCCCGAAGGGCTGATATGATTGTAGAAAAACCAGTGCTGAACACGGAAACAAAACCCGAAGGGCTGATATGATTGTAGAAAAACCAGTGCTGAACACGGAAACAAAACCCGAAGGGCTGATATAATTGTAGAAAAACCAGTGCTGAACACGAAAACAAAGCCCGAAGGGCTGATATAATTGTAGAAAAACCAGTGCTGAACACGGAAACAAAACCCGAAGGGCTGATATAATTGTAGAAAAACCCGTGCTGAACACGGAAACAAAACCCGAAGGGCTGATATGATTGTAGAAAAACCCGTGCTGAACACGAAAACAAAGCCCGAAGGGCTGATATGATTGTAGAAAAACAAACGCAGATCCTGATAATAAACCCCGAAGGGGTGACATTTTTTATTAAACAGGGATAAACATACTGATAAAATTGTTCAACAGATTTTTATACCCAATTTAGCAAGTGGACATATACCTCAGAAAACGCCGCTGGAAACTCTTCCTGTTTGCTTTCGCAATGCTCATTGTGGCGGCATCTCTCTATTATACCACCATCCTGGTGAATGAGATCAGGAAGGATGAACGGAAAAATGTGGAGATCTGGGCTGATGCCATCCATCAGAAAGCCGACCTGGTAAACTTTACCAACGACCTGTTTGAACAGATCAAAAACGAAGAGCGCAAAAGGGTATCCATTGTTGCAGAAGCCCAACGCCGTATTTTTAAAGCCACCTCCAATGAAGATTTGAATTTCTTTCTCAGCATCATCGGCGAAAACAATACCATTCCGGTTATCGTGACCGATGAAACGGGTAAAATTATGAATGCCCGTAACATCAGTGTTGATCCGGGTAAAATTCTTGAAGGCGACCTGAAACAGGAATTTTCCGTGTATCCCCCCATCGTCATCACCTACTATCTCAATAAGCAAATCTACCTCTATTATAAAGATTCCAACATTTTTGCCCAGCTAAAAAAAGGGCTGGACGGACTCATCCGCTCATTCTTTTCAGAAGTGGTGCTCAATTCGGCCTCTGTGCCGGTGATCATTACCGACAGCACCGGGAAATATGTATATCAGTCGGGCAATATACCGGAAAAGAAACTTCAGGATAAAGCCTGGGTAGCGGCAACACTGAAAACGATGACTTCACAAAATACACCCATCAAAGTTGACCTGGCTGATACGGGTGTGCATTATATTTTTTACCAGGATTCATTTCTGGTCACCCAGCTGAAATATTACCCGATCGTGCAATTAGGGGTTATTTTTGTTTTTTTAATGATCGCCTACCTGCTGTTCAGTTATGCACGCAAATCGGAACAAAACCAGGTGTGGGTCGGCATGGCCAAAGAAACAGCTCATCAGCTTGGTACACCGCTTTCGTCGATGGTTGCCTGGATGGAATTGTTAAAATTGAAGGGTCTCGATGAAGAAACCATCCACGAAATTGAAAAGGATGTTCAACGGCTGGAAACCATCACCGACAGGTTTTCAAAGATCGGGTCAACCGCCAAACTCGAAAAAACAAACATCGTTGCCGTGGTTTATGATACGGTCGGGTATATCCGTTCACGGATCTCCGCGAAGATTATTTTCGATATCAAACCCGGACCCGGCCACGAAATAATGATTCCCCTGAACCTTCACCTTTTTGAATGGGTCATCGAAAATATCTGTAAAAATGCGGTGGATGCCATGGATGGCAATGGAAACGTAAATATTGAAATCACCGATGATGTTGACCACATTCACATCGATATCGGCGATACCGGCAAGGGAATTCCAAAATCGCGGTTTAAAACCATTTTCCGCCCCGGATATACCAGCAAGGCACGTGGCTGGGGCCTTGGGCTCACCCTCACCAAACGGATCGTGGAGAATTATCACTCCGGTAAAATCTTTGTGAAATCGTCGACCATCAACAAAGGAACCACTTTCCGCATTATCCTGAAAAAATAACCTCTTGTCCGGAATCTATATCCATATTCCCTTTTGCAGGCGAAAATGCCATTATTGTAACTTCTTTTCGCTGGCTTCTCAAAAACTGAAGGAGCCGTTTTTAGATGCTGTGAAAAAAGAAATTGCGCTTACCCGGGGCTACCTGGCAGGGGAGCCGGTGAATACCATCTACTTTGGAGGCGGAACACCTTCGGTTTACAGGCCAGCGGAGTTGCAGGAGGTGATGGCGGGGATAGATTCTCCTGACAGCATCAAAAACCCCTCACCCCCTGACCCCTCTCCCGACTGCATCAAAAACCCCTCACCCCCTGACCCCTCTCCCCGGGGAGAGGGGAGAATCTTTTCGGCGATTGATAAAGAAATAACAATAGAGTTGAACCCGGAGGATGTGACGGAGGAATATGTTGAGGAACTGAAGGATACCTGGTTCAACAGGTTCAGCCTGGGAGTGCAGTCGTTCTTTGAGGAGGATCTCATCTCCCTGAACAGGTCACATTCAGCGGCACAAGCCTTGAACGCCGTAAAATTGTTACATAATGCAGGATATGAAAACATCAGCATCGACCTGATTTACGGAATTCCATCCTCCACCCCGGCCCGGTGGCAGGAGAATCTTGAAATTGCTTTTTCGTTGAATGTACCTCATATTTCGGCATATTCGCTTACCGTCGAACCAAAAACCCCTCTGGCCTGGATGATCGACAGGCAAAAATCGGAACCCGTTAACGATGAATCCCAGGTGGAGCAATACAAAATGCTGATCAATAAAACGAAGGAACAAGGTTTTCTGCAATATGAAATCTCAAACTTCTGCAAACCCGGCCACCATGCCATCCACAACACCAATTACTGGAACGGTGTTCCTTATCTGGGACTGGGTCCGTCGGCTCACAATTTCAATGGTTCTTCCCGGCGATGGAATGTTGCGAACCTCTCTGAATATATCACAAGGTTGGCAAAGGGTGATTGCCTTTTTGAAGAAGAGATCTTAACCCCCGCCCAGAAATACAACGAATATGTGATGACCTCTCTGCGAACAATCCGTGGATGCAGCCTGGAACAAATAATTTCCAATTTCCAATTTCCAATTTCCAACTACTTCCTCAACCGCGCCTCGGTCTTTCTTAAACGCGGTCTTCTCTCTGAAACATCCGGTGTCTATTTCCTCACCGATGAAGGAAAGCTCTTTGCCGACATGATCACATCTGAGTTGTTTTTAACGGAATAAGGATAAAACAGGGGGGTTCGTCAGGTATTTAATGCCCGTCATCAAAAAATATTCGATAATTCCAAAATCATTACCACTTTTGTAAAAAATTCAGCGCCATGGGTTTTACAGAACTTTACCAAAAAAGCAAGAAACATTTTATTTTTCAGCAGGTATTTTTCTGGCTGATCAGTATGATCCTCTTTACCGTTGTGCTGATTTATACCCGTGGCGATTTTAATTTTTACAACATCGACCTGCGCATGGCGATGAACATTCTGATTACCATTGGATTCCTTGCTATTTCCGTGTATATCAACCTGCTTTGGCTTATCCCGGCATTTTTCAATAAACGACGGTACCTGATATTCACCCTTCTTGAGATTGCCAACATCCTCTTATTCATCCTGCTGAATTATTATGTAACCTACTTTTTTGAAGGTGGCAGGCATCCGGCAAATTTTCTCATGGAATTTCTGGCAGAGTTTATCCTTGTGCTGTTATTCCTGATTATGTCAACTTTGCTGAAGTTTATGCGCGATTCTATCACGTTGCAGGATGTGGAGTTGCGCATGAAGGAGGTGGAAAAGCAAAAAATAGAAGCAGAACTCCGGGCACTTAAGGCGCAGGTAAACCCTCATTTCTTTTTCAACACCCTGAACAGCCTTTATGCATTGAGCCTCGACAAGTCGGAAAAAGCGCCGGAACTGATCCTGAAACTTTCTGACCTGATGCGATATGTGATCTATGAATCCATTGACGATCTGGTTTCTGTTGAAAAACAATTGGAGTTTCTGCAGAGCTATGTGTACCTGGAACGATTGCGTTCTCAGGAAAGCCTCGATATCCGGTTTGAAATTAAGGGCGACCACCTGCGGATTAAAATTGCGCCACTCATTTTCCTGGCATTTATTGAAAATGCATTTAAACACGGTGCAAAAGTGGAATGTGATCACCCATACATCCATATTGCCTTCAACCTTGAGCACAATGACCGGGTGATCTTTTCCATCGAAAACCGAAGAGACCCTTTCCAGGGGAAGCGAAATGGCGGAGGCTTTGGTTTGTCGAATGTTAAAAAACGACTCGAACTGCTTTATCCCGGTAAACATGAATTGATTATCAGTGAGTCAGTAACCATTTATCGGGTAGAATTAACAATTTTTACTGTATGACTATCAAATGTTTGATCATAGATGATGAGCCCCTGGCACAGCGTGTCATTCAGCGGTATGCCGAGAACATCCCCTTCCTGGAAATCGTTCAGAAATGCAACAGCGCTTTAGAAGCCATTGATGTATTGCATAACCGCGAGGTAGACCTTTTATTTCTCGACATCAACATGCCCCGGTTAAACGGGATGGACTTTCTGAAAACCCTGAAGAATCCACCACTTGTCATTGTAACCACTGCTTACGCCGAGTTTGCTATCCAGGGTTACGAACTTGATGTGGTTGATTATCTGATGAAACCATTTGCTTTTGACCGCTTTTACAAAGCCATTCAAAAGGCTGAGGAACTGATCAAGGGAAAAGATCAGCGGAATATTGAACCCAGGGAGCCGGAGAAGCAGGATGATACCTTCATTTTCATCAAATCAAGTAAAAAAACCTATAAGGTCAACCTCGATGAAATCCTCTATATCGAAGCGCTGGGAGATTACGTTAAAATCTACACCTCCGATAAAATGATCATCAGCTACCAGTCGCTGAAAAACATTGAAACCCTGCTGCCCTCCGGTTCCTTCCCCCGGATCCATAAATCATTTATCATCGCCCTGTCGCGCATCGACCTGATTGAAGGAAACCATGTGAAAATCAAAGACCGGCTGATTCCGATCGGAACCAATTTCAAGGCAGAATTTGAAAAGTTGATTAAGTCGATTTAAGGAATCTGCAACGAAATTCCCCTGAAATATTCAAGCAGCGACCCGCTGATAATGAATGCGCCAATGATCATGAACAACAGCCCAACGATCCGGTTCATCCATAGTTTTACCTGAGGATTGCCGGCAATTTTGATTTTGTTGGCCAGAACCACCTTCAGGATATCGGTCATGAGAATTACCGACAGGCTTCCGGCAAAGAACAAAGCGACTGATTTTTGATTTCCTCCATAAGTCGCGTTGATGGCAAGCATGGAGGTGATCCAGAAAACCCAAAGAAACGGGTTGGCGAAATTCAGCACGAAACCTTTAAAAAAGTAAGGGAAATTTCCTTTTTTCTTCACTTTTATCTCATTGATCACCTCAACCTGCTCGGTCATGGGAACCTTTTTAAAAAAGGTATACATACCGTACACGGTCATCACAATTCCGCCGATGATGCCAAGGACCAGATGATATTTTGGATTGGTAACAATTGCAGAGGCACCGAAATAGAACCCAACCACCAGCGCAAGATCGCTGACAAAAATCCCGGCAGCGAGAAATATCCCCACTTTTACCCCATGTTTGATGCTCGTTTGCAGCAACGCAAACAACGCAGGACCAACGGAAATGGCTACTGTCAACCCAAGGATAATCCCTTCAAACAGGGGATGCAATACCGGATTCAACAATTCGATTGATTTATATATGATTTAACGTGTTCTTCCCATTGCTCCCGCTGACCATTTTTAAGGACCCGGGGAAATTTGTGGGCTCCCCCCTCTTTTCCGCGGGCTTTCATCCAGTCATGAAACACCTGCAAAGGTAATATTTCTGCCGATACGTTTTTTATCGCTTCAATTCGCTCAACACGGTAATCGTCGTTGAGTACCTTCAGGTAATCATCCAGCCGGGATGCAGCCAGTTCCGGGTCGAGGTGGTCATCTGTTCCAAGATACCATCGGTGTGCAAAAAGGTTTCCGTAACGAACCCCGGTGATGGTGAACTCGCTGATCTTTACATTCAATTCGTCCTGAAGCATCCGGATTGCCCGGTTGATATTATCCTGTGAAACGTGTTCGCCGCACAGGCTGATAAATTGCTTTGTCCGGCCGGTAAGGATAATTTCACTCCTTCCCCCGGAAACAAATTTAATGGTATCTCCGATCAGGTATCTCCAGGCACCGGCACAGGTCGACAGAAGCAAAGCATATTCCCTGCCCTGTTCAACCTGAGCGATGGTAAGTGTTTCAGGATTTGGCTTCAACTCGCCTTCGCTGTCGAAATTGGCATCCGTATACGGAATGAACTCGTAAAAAATGCCATTGTTGAGGATCATTTCCATGCTCCTCAGATTGCCGGGCTGCTGGTAGGCAATGAAACCTTCGGAAGCCAGGTACGATTCGTTGTAAAGGATCGGGTGCCGCAGCAATTTCTCAAAACTCCGGATATAGGGTTCAAAGGATACTCCGCTGTGAACATAAGCTGCAAGATTGGGCCAGATGTCATGAATGGTCTGGACGTGATAATGGGCAATAATTTTTTCCATCATGATCTGGATCCAGGCCGGTACGCCAACAATGATCCCGATATCCCAGTTTTTTGCATTTCGCACAATTTCATTCAACTTTACCGTCCACTCGTGTTCCCGGGAGATGAGCCGGCCAGGTTTGTAAAAATGTTGAAACCAGAAAGGGATGTTTTTTGCGGTAATCCCCGAAAGATCTCCCTGGTAATAGGTCCCGTTGTATTGAAGGTGCGTGCTCCCGCCAATCATCAGAATACCCTTTTCATAAAACTCATCGGGAAAGTCATATTTTGTGGTAGTGACCAGCTGGCGTATGCTTGCCCGTTGGATGGCCCGCAGCATGTCGGGGGTTACCGGGATATGTTTGGAGGAGGCCTCCGAGGTTCCCGAAGTCAGTGCAAAATATTTTACCTTGCCCGGCCAGGTTACGTAAGGCTCCCCGTTCAGACTTCGGTACCACCAGTTTTTGAACATGGCATTGTAATCATGTACGGGGACCCTGGCCCTGAAAAGGCTCATGAAATCAGGTTGGTCGGCCATTACCGCAAAGTCGTAGCATTCACCAAAAGCAGTATTCCGGGCTTTGATCAATAACTTTTTTAGTACTTTCTCTTGTTCCCTGACAGGGTCGATCGTGAGGATATCAATGGGAAACTGGCGCAATTCGTATGCTTTGCGGATGATTGAACCAAGGAGTGGCATCTGGCTGGCTTAATTTCTTAAATTGAGTAGGTAAAGTTAGTAAATATTGTGTACTTTCGATTTTTAAACTTTCACCGGTCGGGAATAAACATCATTTTAAAAGTTAGTCGTATGCCAAAGTTATTTCGGAAGATTTTTTGGGGCTTGGGAATATTCGCAGGGGGTTGCATATTGATCATTGTGGGTTTACTCGTTTTTTTAATGTTGACCGAATTCACTCCGGCAAAAAATTCGGTTCCCGAAGTCAAGGGAAATGGAAAAACTTTTGACCCGGCCCTGCGTAAATTCTCCTTTCTTACCTGGAATATCGGCTATGCCGGACTGGGACGGGAGCAGGATTTTTTCTATGATGGCGGCAAAATGGTCCTCCCCCGAAGGGAACAATGCTCCCTTTATTTTGAAGGCATAAAACAAATGGTGAAAGCCAATGATACGGCCAGTTTCCTTTTTCTGCAGGAAATAGACATAAAAGCCAGGCGATCATGGTACACCGATGAACCGGCCGGTCTTACATCAGTTTTGCCCGCTTTTTCATCGGTAACCGCAATTAACTACGATTGCCGGTTTGTCCCCATGCCTCTTCAGGATCCCATGGGAAGGGTGGTCTCCGGTTTAGCCATCTTTTCACAATTCAAGCCAGCCTCAGCAGGAGTGGATTATTACGATGCATTCTTTCCATGGCCAACACGCCTTGCATTCCTGAAGCGGTGCTTTGTGATGCTCCGGTTTGGTTTGGACAACGGCAGGGAGTTGGTGATCATCAACACACACAACTCAGCCTTTGACTCTACCGGGTCTCTGCGAAAAAGAGAGCTGTTTGTGCTTGATTCGGCCATGCAATCGGAATATCATCAGGGCAATTATGTGGTTGCCGGGGGCGACTGGAACAGCAATCCCCGTGGATTTAATGTTTCTTCAATTACCACGGATGATCAGGTTACCTCGGTGGATCCCCCGATAGAATCCAATTTTTTGCCCGATTGGCAATTTGTTTTTGACCCCGTTAAACCAAGTAACCGTTACCTCAATATGCCCTATAAAAAAGGAGTGACCAAAACAACCATCATCGATTTCTTTGTTGTTTCACCGAATATTGAAGTAACACATATCTCAACCATTCCGATGGGGTTTGCCTTCTCTGATCATGAACCTGTGGTAATGGGGGTGAGGTTGAAGGAGGGGTTGTAGGCAGGTGGGCAAGTGGGCAGGTGGGCAGGTGGACAAACAGACTCTGAAAGGAACTTAAACGAATACAATGAAAGTAAAAATAACAAAAGAGACCTCCCTGCTGGAGCATTTGCTGGCGGAGCTTCAATCGGCTTCAAAAACAACCGTGAAGAACAAAATCGTGCATGGCAATGTGCGTGTGAACGGCAAAATGGTAACCAATCCGGCGGTGATGCTAAAGGCAGGCGATGCTGTTGAATATGTGAAGCAGGCGGTGAAGATTAATAAAGTTAAACCTCCCTACCAGGTACTTTATGAGGATAATGCCATACTGGTGGCGGTAAAACCGGCCGGATTGCTTACCATCGGCGACCGTGGGCTCGGGGGTACCTCTTTTTACCAGCAGATGGCGGCTTATGTCAAGGAAAATTCGAAAGGGAAAGAGCGTTTGTTTGTGGTTCACCGGCTCGACCGGGAGGTTTCCGGAATCCTGCTTTTCGCCAAGAGTGAGAAACTGCAGGAGGAGATCAAAAACCATTGGATGGACACGAAGAAGTTGTATTACGCATTGGTAGAGGGACAACCAAAAGAGGACAAGGGAACCATTCGGAGCTGGTTGGTGGAAGGTCATGATCAGCGGGTGTATTCCGTGAAGGTAGAGGAAGGAGCCAAACTGGGAATAACCCATTACCGGGTGATGGACCGCACCCCCGATTATGCACTTCTGGAGGTTGAATTGGAAACCGGCCGCAAAAACCAGATCAGGGTTCATTTGTCGGAGATGCAGTGTCCGGTGGTTGGTGATCGTCGTTACGGTGCAGATGCCACCTTCGAACGCCGGATTAGGTTACATGCCTTCTATCTTTCTATCCGTCATCCCGTTACCGGAAAACTCATCGACTTCAAAAGCAAGATGCCCAAGGGGTTCCTTGAACTAAAGCCAGCCGACGAGAAGTACAAGTAGCCCCACCTTACAAGGTGGGGTTCCGCAGCCCCACCTTACAAGGTGGGGTTCCGATGGCTACCGGGTGGTACCCGGGGGGGCCCGGTGTCCACCTGGTGGTACCTGGGTGGGGCCCCCGATGACCTGACTTCCGTCCCTCAAACCTGAAGTTGAAACCCCCGCTGCCTCATTGCTTCAAAAACCACTATTGCGGCTGATGCCGAAACATTCATCGAATCAATTTTTCCCATCATTGGGATTTTAATCAGATCATCGGCCCCTTCAAGCCAGTTGTTGCTTAACCCGTTGGCTTCTGAACCCATGATGATGGCCGCCGGCTGGTTGAAGTCGGTTCGGTGATAAAACCGGGTGGCAGTTAAGGCTGTAGCGAACATTTTAATTCCCAAAGTACGCATCCAGGCCATCGCATCTTCCGAAGAAACAGTAACTACAGGCATGGTGAAGATACACCCGATGCTGGAGCGAATGGCGTTGGGATTGTAGATATCTGTTTGCGGATCACAGATAATTACCGCATCAAGACTGGCTGCATCGGCTGTGCGGAGCAGGGCGCCCAGGTTTCCGGGTTTTTCAACCGTTTCAAGAACAAGCAACAGTGGCAAAGGGGAAGGTTTAAGGTCGCCAAGTACCAGTCTTCGCGGTTCAGCCAGGGCGATTACCCCACCTGTATCTTTGCGATAAGCCATGCGGTTAAAAACCTCCGGCGAAACCTCGGTCAGTTCAATCTGGCTGCCGGAAGGTACCAGCAGTTTCAGGTCGGCTGATGAAACCAGATCAGGGGTATACAAAAGATTGGTGATGTTGAATCCGCCCGAAATCGCAAGCCTGATCTCCCGTTGTCCTTCGATCACAATCCGGTTTTGCTCCTTCCGTGCACGGGGTTTTTCGCCGAGTAAAAGCACGTTTTTTATCAGTGGGTTCTGCAAACTTGAAATGAATTTGACCATTGGAAATGAATGATATCAGTTTTTGACAATTTTTACCACCTGTATTTCCTGTGAACTCCGGATCTCTGCAAAATAGATTCCGTTGGCCCAGGTATCCATGTTGAGCATCATCCGGAATTGCTTTTCAGAAGGGTTGAGCACAAAACCATGAACCTTTCTGCCGGAAATATCTGAGATGTCGACGGAAATTTTTTCTTTCCCTGAAATGGTGCCGGTTAGCGAAACTACATCACCTGAGGGATTCGGAAAAACATGAAAAAGTATTTGTGGCACATCAGGGTTTACCGAGGTTGTGGTGCATGATCTCTGAAAGGTAATGCGGGGAGAGTTGTTCAGCGAATCATTGAAAATCGTCCAGGCGTTGGCTTGACTTTTCAAATAATGGTCCAGGAAAGGTTTTGTAAAATCGAGGGTCGTGGCATGTTGTTGCTCCCGGGTGATGGTAAAACCGGGGCATCCAAACTCTCCCAGGGAGCAAAGAAAACTGGCATCTGCAAAATAACAATGACCTCCCCCTTTGATGTTGATAAATACTTTGCAATCGCTGGCGAGTGAATCATACATCGGGATCTGATTGGATATCGGAGGTGTGATGCAATCCAGATCAGCTGAAAATACCAGCGATGGAATGGTGATGTCACGGGCGGCACTGATGGCAGAAGGTACCGTTTCGGCTGCCGCCCAGGTAATCATGGCAGTGGGGATGATGTTGTTCTTACATCCAAGGAATGAAGCACCCCCACCCATGGAGTGACCCATGATCGCCGAGGTGCTGTCGACATGCTGGAAAAAAGGTGAAACCGGGTCCGATCCTTCCGAATACATTTGCACTACCAGAAAGGCAAGGTCGGCACCATATTCAACATGGTTTGGCGCAAGGGATGTTTCGGTTTTCGGAAACACCATGATGTATCCGGACGGAACGAGGGCATTTTTAAAATAGAAATAGGAATCGTAACCCATCTGGAACCCATGGCCGAATACAACCACCGGAAACAACCCCGCTGCAACAGGCGTACTTTCTCCGGCCAAAGTTGCCGGATAATAAATTTCTGACGGGATCGGACGGTTTCCCCGCGCTACATCAGTAAAAGTGATGGTGCGGTGACCAATCGGATCGTTTTGTGATCTGCAAAATATCGAAAATCCTAAAAATAGCGTTATTAAATAAACAGTCTTCATCATTTATTTTTTACAAATAACTTAAGCGAAACAGGATTTCATCTTCGTTTGCTTTGAATACCAACAAGATACAACAGTAATAAAAAAAATTTGCATGTTTGTCGGAGATAAAAAAATTGTCTGTACATTTGCGTATTCAAATACCTGAATTATTCATGTCCAAGATTTTTGCCCTTTCTGAAGCCTCATCGATCGCCATTCACAGCATGGTTTTGATTGCACGTTCAGGAAATGGGATCAATGCGGTAAAGATCGCCGAAATTACAGGATTTTCAAAGAACCACATTGCAAAAGTTTTACAACGTCTGGTAAAGAACGACATGCTTAAATCGGTTCGGGGCCCTTCCGGCGGGTTTTCAATGAAAATGGATCCTAAAAATGTCAGCCTGCTCGATATTTATCAATCAATCGAAGGTCAACTCGATGTGGGTGAATGCCCTTTGTCTTATGATCTTTGCGGTTTTGACCGCTGCCTGATGGGAACAGTCGTGAATAAACTAACTGCAGAATTTAAAAAATTCCTGAACGAACAAACGTTGCAATCGTATCTCTAAATTTTTTTACCCCTAATAAGGCAATCAGATACCTAATTACATCTATAAATTATGAAGCGAAAAATCATTCAGATCGATGAAGAAAAATGCAATGGTTGTGGCATTTGCATTCCCAACTGCCATGAAGGGGCCATGCAGCTCATCGATGGAAAAGCCAGGCTGATCAGTGATCTGTTCTGTGATGGCCTTGGTGCATGCATTGGTCATTGCCCCGAAGGTGCGATCGAAATCATTGAACGGGAGGCGGAGCCATATAATGAGCGAAAAGTGATGGAAATTATGATTACAAAAGGAAGAAACACGATCCTCGCCCACCTGGATCATCTTCGGGATCACAACGAAACGGAATTTTTACAACAGGCAATCGAATTTTTAAACGAAAAAAACATGATGATGAACCTTGAAAAATCTGTAGAAACGGGTTTAAACCCGTCTCCAAAGGCCGAATGTGGATGCCCTGGTTCAATGACCAGGGATTTTCACGAACAAAATGTCAAACAGGAACATGCAGAGACGGGTTTAAACCCGTCTCTGCTAAACGCCCCATCTGAATTACGCCAATGGCCCGTTCAACTGCATTTGCTCAACCCCCAGGCATCCTATTTCAAAAATGCCGATGTGGTGCTTGCTGCCGATTGTGCGGCCTTTGCCATGGGAAATTTTCACGCAAGATTCCTCAAAGGAAAGTCCATCGCCATTGCTTGTCCGAAGCTGGACAGCAATAAAGAATCCTACATTCAGAAACTCACATCCATGATCACCGATACGAAAATAAACTCGCTTGCCGTGGTGATGATGGAAGTCCCCTGCTGTGGGGGCCTCCTTCAGATGGCCCAGACGGCACGTACCAATGCAGGCCGTAATATTCCCATTAAACAGGCAATTGTCAGCCTTCAGGGGGATGTACTGGAAGAGGATTGGATCTGAATCCGTCCAAACGGGTCTCTGACCCCTCTCAGTATTAACCATTAAAACATAAAAAATGCAAACAAGAAAACTTTGGTTCGGCTTTATCGCCGTTATGACAATCTCCTTCTCTGTTCTGATATATTATGGCCGGGAGATATACAAACAGGCTCCCCCGATACCTTCGGAAGTTGTAACAACGGACGGAACCGTATTATTTTCGGGGCAGGACGTTAAAGATGGACAGAATATCTGGCAATCGATCGGCGGACAGGAAGTTGGAACGGTATGGGGACATGGCTCCTATGTGGCTCCCGACTGGTCAGCCGACTGGCTTCATCGCGAATCGGAGTACATCCTGAATTATCTTGCTGACACATCGTATCACAAAACCTACGCCGATGTAACAGATGAGCAAAAAGCGATGCTAAAAATCAGGTTGCAGCACGAACTACGCACAAACACCTATGATGCTGCTTCCGGAAAAGTTGTTATTTCGCCACTACGTTCACAGGCGATCAAGGCTGTCGGGGAGCATTACGCAGGATTATTCATGGCCGACCCGAAACTGGAAACATTGCGCAATGCCTATGCTATTCCGCCAAACACGATAAAAGATCCGGGCCGTATGAGCAAGATGAACGCTTTCTTTTTTTGGATTTCATGGACATGTGTTACAAATCGTCCTGATAGCGAAATTTCTTATACCAATAACTGGCCATCGGAGGATTTGGTTGACAACAAGCCCACAAGTTCATTGATCCTGTGGACAGGCTTCAGTGTTATTATGCTCATTGCCGGCATCGGCCTCATGAGCTGGTATTATGCCTCCCGTAAGGAGGAAGGTCTCACTCCGGGTGAAATTCCTGCGAAGGATCCACTTTTAGGAGGAATTTTCACCGCTTCGATGAAAGCCACCTTAAAATATTTCTGGGTTGTAACAGCCCTGATCCTGGTTCAGATACTGATGGGTGTAATAACTGCGCACTATGGAGTAGAAGGACAGGCTTTTTACGGATTGCCGCTTTCCGGTTTATTGCCCTATTCTATTTCCAGGACCTGGCACATTCAACTGGCCATTTTCTGGATTGCCACATCCTGGCTTGCTACTGGTTTGTACCTTGCTCCTGCTGTTTCGGGAAAAGAGCCTAAATTTCAGGCGCTTGGTGTGAATTTCCTCTTTGTCGCACTGCTGGTAATTGTTGTCGGCTCCCTTGTTGGCCAATGGTTTGGTGTAATGCAGCGTTTAGGGCTGGTTGGCAATTTCTGGTTCGGACATCAGGGATATGAGTATGTTGATCTTGGCCGTTTCTGGCAATTGTTCCTGTTTGTAGGGTTGATTATCTGGCTGGTTTTAATGGCCCGGGGGCTCATGCCAGCATTGAAGGCCAAATCGGAAAACAAGTCATTGCTCACCATGTTTTTAATTTCAACCATCGCTATTGCGGCATTTTATGGCGCTGGTCTGATGTGGGGCCGTCAAACGAACCTTGCCATTGCCGAATATTGGCGCTGGTGGGTAGTTCACCTCTGGGTTGAGGGATTTTTTGAAGTCTTTGCCACCGTAGCCATTGCATTTTTGTTTGTCCGACTTGGGTTAGTCCGCATAGCAACTGCCACTGCGAGTGTGCTTATCTCCACCATTGTGTTTTTATCAGGGGGAATCCTTGGAACCTTCCATCATTTGTATTTCACAGGAACACCTACAGCTGTTCTGGCGCTTGGGGCAACTTTCAGTGCACTTGAAGTTGTTCCGCTTGTTTTGATGGGATTTGAAGGTTACGGAAATTATAAAATATCCCAAAGCAGGAATTGGATAGCCGGATATAAATGGCCTATATACTTTTTCCTTGCGGTTGCATTCTGGAATTTAGTAGGTGCCGGCATTTTCGGATTTCTCATCAACCCGCCCATCGCTCTCTATTACATGCAGGGACTGAATACCACACCGGTTCACGGCCATACTGCCTTATTCGGAGTATACGGAATGCTCGGAATCGGACTGATGCTTTTTGTTTTAAAAAGCATGGAACCTGAAAAAATATGGAACGAAAAATGGGTTAAATTTGCTTTCTGGGCCATTAATGTCGGATTGGCCTTAATGGTATTAATAAGCGTTCTTCCCGTCGGATTGGCACAGACATGGGTAAGCGTGAAAACCGGCATGTGGTACGCCCGGTCGGCCGATTTCATGCAGGATCCCACCATCGCGTTCTTTCGCTGGCTCAGGGTAATTGGCGACACTGTCTTTGCAGCAGGTTCGCTGGCATTGGCCTGGTTTGTTTTCGGATTAAAAGGAGGCTGGTCACTAACAAAAAACAACTAACCCAGACTTCTGTCTGGAAACCCCGGACTTCTGTCTGGGGCTTAACCCCACAACCATGGAAAAAAGCATTTTCGAACACTCCAACGTATTCCGGTTCCCCGAGAAGGTAGAATATTCCTCCGAGGGAATCATCAGCAAACGGGTAATTGATCGTCCTGTCGGGACGGTAACCCTTTTCTCATTTGATCAGGGTCAGCGATTGAGTACCCATTCTGCCCCCTACGATGCCATGTTACAGGTCATTGAAGGGAAAGCCGAAGTTGTAATCAGCGATGTTCCATTCATTTTATCCACCGGCGAGGCCATCATCATGCCGGCAGGAATCCCGCATGCAGTCAATGCGCTGGAAAAGTTTAAGATGGTCCTGACGATGATCAAGGGCTAACCCCAGGCTTCAGCCTGGGGGCCTTCCCCCAGAATCCAGTCTCCTGGCCTCACCCCAACCCAACACCACAACAACTATGAGCGAACTAATCAACAACTCCCAGGGCAGAAAAGATCTGCTTAAGCACATGATCCTTCAGCTGCACGAAGGCGTTGCACCGGAGGCAGTGCGGGCACGGATGATCGAACTTTTAACAAAAATACCTTACGGTGAGGTCGTTGAGGTTGAGCAGGAACTTATCAGTGAAGGCCTGCCCGAGTCGGAAGTACTCCGGCTTTGTGATATCCACAGTCAGGCGTTGGAAGGCCATATCGACCTTTCAGGGATGAAAATTGTGGCACCAGGCCATCCGGTTGATACTTTCCGAAGGGAAAACCGCGAATTGGAGAACGTCGTTAAAGAACTTCATAAACTCTTCAGCCAGGCCGAAACTGAACTTCCCGTATCCGCAAGCGAGAAATATCTCAATACGGTGAAAGAACTTTTCAATAAACTGATGGATGTTGAAAAGCATTACCGCCGTAAGGAAAACCTCTTGTTTCCCTTCCTCGAAAAATATGGGATTACCGGCCCGCCCAAGGTAATGTGGGGCAAGCACGATGAAACACGCGATCTGTTGAAAAATGCGAATAATGTGCTGAACATGCCCGGTCAGTTTACCCGTGAAATGATGCAGATGAAGGTTGAACTCCACCTCAACCCGGCAGTCAAAGCCATTACTGACATGATTATGAAGGAGGAGGAAATTCTGTTGCCTATGACCCTGGATAAACTCACAGAAACCGACTGGTACGAGATTTACCGGCAAACCAATGAAATAGGTTACTGCCTGTATGATCCAACTATAACATGGAATCCACAGGGAGTTGAGATCATAGAGGAAACATCTGCCCGGGAAGGGTCCGTCAGCCTTCCCAGCGGAAAATTCACTTCAGAAGAGTTGCTGGCAATTCTGAATACCCTGCCGGTTGATCTCACCTTTGTTGACTGCAATGACAAAGTAAAATATTTCTCGCAGGGCAAAGAGCGTATTTTCGACCGGAACCGGGCCATCCTAGGACGCGATGTTCGAATGTGTCATCCGCCTTCAAGCGTTCATATAGTTGATCAGATTATCAGCGACTTCAGGAATGGCAAAGCCGACAGCGCTCCCTTCTGGATCCAGATGGGTGGGAAATTTATCCATATTGAGTATTTTGCCCTCAGAAATGAAAAAGGGGAATATCTGGGAACCCTTGAAATGTCGCAGGATCTCACCGAAAAGCGGAAGATCAGCGGAGACCAGAGACTGCTATCCTATCGATAACCCAACGCCGGGATTCATCCCGGCGATACAAGGAGGAAAAATAAATGAACCAACCAGTCTGGCTTACCGGAAATAAAGTAAAAATCTCTCTTGATGCGAGGCCGTTGCTTGCTCAGGGAATTCATCCGTTTGAACAGGTACAACAGGAATGTGCCGCCATGAAACAGGACGAAATTTTTGAAATTATCACCCCGTTTTCACCTGTCCCAATGATAGACAAGATGTCGGCAGCAGGGTTTGAAACGCACTCCGAGTCGGGAGAAGATGGCATGGTGCATACCTTTTTTAAGAAATAGCGAAATAGCGAAATGGTGAAATGGTGAAATGGTGAAATGGCGAAATGGTGAAATTTTTTCGCAAATACCATAAGTGGTTCAGCCTTGTTGCTGCCTTATTCATCTTGTCATTTGCTTTTTCGGGAATTATCCTGAATCACCGTGAATTGTTGTCAGGGATTGATGTTGACAGAAAATTCCTGCCACCGGCATACCGTTATTATAACTGGAATCTTGCCGCAGTGAAAGGATCGGTTAACATTGGTGGCGATAGCATCCTGGTATACGGCAATATTGGTGTTTGGCTGACCGACAGCACATTTAAAACGTTTCGCAATCTGAATAACGGTTTTCCTGAAGGGATCGATAACCGAAAAATCAATTCACTTTCATGGTCAAAGGTTACCGGTCTTTACGCAGGTACCCTGTTCGGACTTTACCGGTTTCAGGGTAAATTCTGGAAAAAGGTTTCACTGCCAAAGGAGGGTGCCCGTATAGTAAAGATTCTGCCGCAGGGCGATAGTTTGCTGGTAATGACCCGCTCCAATCTTTATATTGCCACCAGGTCTTCCGGTTTCCGCAATTTCCGTGAAATTCTGGTCCCAAAGGGCGAAGACAGCGACGGGAAGGTGGGTGTTTTTAAAACTTTATGGGTCATTCACAGTGGGGAAATTTATGGGTTGGCCGGAAAAATAATCGTTGATGGTGCGGGCATCCTATTTATTATCCTTTGTGTCACGGGGATGATTTGGTTTCTCGTTCCCTACCGTTTAAAAAAACTGAAAGATGGCCTGAAACGGTCAAAACTGAAGCGTTTTAATAAATCCTCGCTGAAGTGGCATAATGTGATTGGGTCCTGGGCTATCCTGATCCTCCTTCTTAACACAGCCACAGGAATGTTTCTGCGACCTCCGCTGCTGATCCCGATAGCCGGAGAACGGGTTACAAAACTGAAGTACACCGAACTTGACAACCCCAATCCCTGGTTCGACCGGTTTCGTGATTTACTGTATGATGCCGCTTTGGGGCGGTACCTTGTTGCAACCAGCGATGGCATTTATTATTCAGATCATCATTTCTCCGGCGAATTAAAACTATTTACCTTCCAGCCTCCTGTCAGCGTAATGGGAATCAATGTTTTTGATAAGATAAGTCCGGGTCATTACCTTGTCGGGTCATTCAGTGGAATCTTTGAATGGGAACCGGCATCGGGTCAAACCATCGATTATATAACCAGAAATACATATCACGATTCGGGTGCAGCCGGTCCTCCATTTGGCAATGTGACTGTTGCCGGTTATATCAGGAGTAACGACTCCACCAGGATTCTTTTTGATTATGCCCATGGGGCGATCCCTCTGGATGGGAAAAACCCGTTCGCTGTTGTTCCGCCAACAATTGTGAACGCCAGCCCCATTTCACTTTGGAATACTTCTCTGGAAATCCATACCGGACGCATTTTTGAACCCATCCTCGGACCATTTTACATCCTTGTTGTCCCGTTGGTTGGCTTGGCGACCCTTTTTGTCCTTCTCAGCGGATTTTTTTCCTGGTGGCTGGCATCCAGACATAAGAAGATGATTATCAAAGATTAACAAAATCGTGATTTGTATTCGCGTAAAATTCCTACCTTTGATCCGTGAAAAAAACCATCCTGTTATTTATTCTTGTATTCGCTTCAGGTGTAGCCTGCTTTGCACAGAGTTTCAGCCTTGCAGATGACTTTGGTGTACTGAAAAACGGTTCCGAAATTTTTCAATCCGGTCCCTCAGATACCCTGCAACTGATTACCTGGCTCCATATCACCAACAAAACCACGAATACCCGGCAGGTGATGATGAAGAAGGAGAACTTAACGATGCTGCCGGGCGGGAGTTCTTCCATCTGCTGGGCGGGTTACTGCTATGGCCCCGACATGACGGTTTCAACCTTCCCCCTCACCATGCTTCCGGGTGAAACGGTTTCAGGATGTTTTGGCCATTTCGGACCAAACGGGTGCAGAGGAGTTAGTGTCATTCGCTGGGGTTTTTATAACGAAGCAAATCCAACTGATTCTGTCAGTATCACCGTACATTATTCTACCTTCCCTGCTGCAACTACAGAAACCAGTCCGTTTATGCCGTTGTCACTTTCTGTTGCAGGAAGGATTCCGGCCGACCATCAAATCGATTTCAGGTATACATTGCCACAGGGAAAGCAGGGCCGCATTGAACTTAGTAACCTGTCCGGAAAACTGGTTTCACACGTCGAAATTGTCCTCCTTTCCGGAACCGTTACCTTCTGCACCACCGAACTTCCTTCCGGGGTATATTTATGTACGCTTTGGGTTGACCACAATCCAATCGTACGCAGGAAGGTCGCCGTTTCCCATTGAAACCGTTTATGGATGGCTTGAAAACCGATGACCATGCTATTCTTCTGATCTCCTTCCACCGCCAGTTTGGTGCTATGGTAGCCCCCTGGGAAGTTGCACGGGATGCAACAGGCTGGTTTGTACTGCAAAACCGTTTGCATTGGTCGGCTCCTGTCGAATCAAAACAGGAACGGAGCAATGCCTTCAACGAAATAATCTCCCTTGCACAAACCTTTTCAGACACCGAAATACACCGGCAATTTGCCCGGAACAGGGTTTCAATGAAAGACTTTTTAAGGACTGTGCCCGAAGAATTGCTTTTATTGCAAATCCGTCCGTTCATCGAACGGCAGATGGATAAAATACTCAGGCTTGCTATTCAGCACCATATTCCGGTGTTCATACATGAAGGCTCTTCAAGGGTTTACTATAAAAACCGTTTGACGATCTTCCCGGATCCTGCCGAGCCCTGGTTTTGCTTCACCAAAACAACCGAAGGATCAAACTATGTGCTCGAACTATATCAGCAGGAACAGAAAATCCGCCTGAAAGCCCCCGGCAACAAAATCATTTGCCGAAATCCCTGCTGGTTCAGGGCAGAAAACAGGTTGCTCCATTTCCCGGAAGGTTTTGACGGTAAAAAAATTGACCCCTTTTTAAACAAAGATCTCATTCTGATACCAGCCACCGCCGAGAAAAAATACTTTGAGACTTTCATCATGAAAACCCTGAAAACCGGACAGGTAATAGCCAATGGTTTTCAGGTTCAGGCGTTGAACCCCTCCCGCAGGATGGAACTCTCTGCCGAGGTTGACTGGCAGGGAAAAGCCATTCTGGTGATCTATTTCCGGTATGGCGAAAAAAGGATCATGGCAGGTAAATCCCAAAAAGTCTTTATTGACCTGAAGATGGACGATAATGAGGTCGTGTTTTTTAAAACCGATCGGGATCCGGCCTGGGAAGCCGGGATGATCGCTCAATGCCTTACCTCCGGACTGGCCAGGCTCAACGAAAACACTTTCATCCTCCCGTACGCTTCCGGTATCGGCAATTTTGATCTTTACCAGCTTATTGAGTGGTTGAACACCCACTCAATGGTTTTTAATGAAATGGGGGTGGTTATAACCACCGACCGGGCACCATTTACCTTTTTTACTGGCAGCGTTTCAGCCGAAATAACAGTGGTTCCCGGTGAAGATTGGTTTGATTTGAAAGCAGTGGTTTATTTCGGCGACCTTGAAGTCCCGTTTATTCAACTCCGGCATTATATCCTGGATGGTATCCGCGAATTTCCCCTTCCTGGTGGGGAGATAGTGGTGCTTCCATGGGAATGGTTTACACGTTACAGTGATTTACTCTATTTTTCTGTAGATGTTGACCAACATTTACGTCTGCCACAGCATCATGTTCAAATAATCAGGGACCTTGGCGCCTCTGAAGATAAAAATCTTGCAGTCCGGTTAACCCAATTGGATCCGGGTCAGGCACTTCCGGTGATCATCCCGGAAACATTGCATGCCATTTTACGACCCTATCAGGCAGAAGGGTTGCAATGGCTGATGTTCCTGCATAACAACCGGTTTGGTGGCTGTCTGGCCGATGACATGGGCCTGGGAAAAACAATTCAGACACTCGCCCTTTTGCTCTCATGCCATGCCGAATCGAATGCCACCTCATTAATTGTGATGCCGGCATCATTGATTCACAACTGGCGGAATGAGATCAGGCGTTTTGCACCTTCACTTTCCATACTGGAACATACCGGGATGCAACGTACAACCTCCACCGGATTTTTCGGAACGGCAGATGTAATCCTTACAACGTATGGAACACTTCGCAACGACCTCGACCTCTTCCTGCAATACCGGTTTCATTATATCGTGCTCGATGAAAGCCAGGTGATCAAAAACCCTTCCGCAATGATCAGCCGCGCTGTTTGCCAGCTGAAATCGGAATACCGGCTGGTACTTACCGGCACCCCCATCGAAAACTCCCTCACCGACCTCTGGTCGCAGCTTGAATTTCTTAACCCCGGTTTGCTTGGTTCATTGGCAAAGTTTCAGAAACGCTATATTTCCGCATGGTCGCCACCTGATTCCGATCGCAATGTATCCTCTCCCGGAAAAAGGGACCACGACACATCCAACCAGGCTTCTGAACGGTTAAAGAAACTGGTTGCACCATTTATCCTGCGACGTACCAAACGCGAAGCGGAGCCGGATCTCCCTTCACTTACCATCGAAGAGTTGTATTGCGAAATGACTGATGACCAACGATCACGGTATGAAATAGAGAAATCAGCTGTGCGTAACGAAGTTTTGCAGCAAATCGAATCGGGTAAATCGGCGGAAACCTCTTTGATGGTGCTAAAAGCGTTGATCAGGCTACGGCAAATGGCAAATCATCCAAAGCTGGCCGATCCGGAATATCAGTACGGCAGCGGTAAATTTGAGGAGATTATCCGTATGGCACAAACCCTTCGCGAAGAGGGCCACAAAACCCTTGTTTTCTCGTCTTTTGTCAAACATCTTAAACTGGTTGCTACCTATTTCGACGCTGAAGGAATACCCTATTCCCAACTCACCGGTGCCACAACCAACCGTGAAATGGTAGTTAAACAATTCCAGGAAGATCCCGCCCGGCAGTTTTTTCTGATTTCGCTTAAGGCCGGAGGCATCGGTCTCAACCTTACCGAAGCCGGATACGTAATGCTCCTCGATCCCTGGTGGAACCCGGCTGCAGAGATGCAGGCCATCAACCGTGCCCACCGCATCGGTCAGGATAAAAAAGTAATCGCCTATAAATTCATCACTTCCGCCTCCATCGAAGAAAAGATGCTATTGCTGCAACAACGGAAACAAACCCTGTCCGACACATTTCTCCCATCCGGAAACCCGTTGAAAAACATGTCGAAACAGGAAATTGAAGAGCTCCTGAGATAGAATAAAAATAAAACCTACCTTTGATCTGAACCGCAACCCAAACCCCCAGTAACACTTAACCACTTAACACTTAACACTTTCTTCATGGAAATCCTCACCTCTCCCGACTGGACCGAATATGAACTGATCGATACCGGCAACCGTGAAAAGCTGGAACGGTTTGGAAAATATATCCTTATACGTCCGGAACCACAAGCTGTGTGGCAGAAATCGTTGCCTGAAAGCGAATGGGAAAAAATTTCACACGCCCGCTATGTACGCATGAAAGGCAAAAAAACAGCCGGTGATGACTACGAACGTGGATCATGGACCAAAAAGCCAAAAATGCCCGATCAATGGATCATCGGATACAAATACAAACAGATGAAACTGAACTTCAGGCTTGGTTTAACCGCTTTTGGCCACATCGGCGTATTCCCTGAGCAAGCCATTAACTGGAATTATATTTACGATCTGGTTAATCAAAAATCAAAAATCAAAAATCAAAAATCATCCCCTGCCCCGTCACGAGTCTTAAACCTTTTTGCTTACACCGGAGGTGCCTCCCTGGCAGCAAAAGCCGCCGGGGCGGATGTTGTGCATGTGGATTCGGTAAAACAGGTGATTACATGGGCCAAAGAGATGATGGAGGCCAGCAGTCTCGACAATATCCGGTGGGTGGTCGAAGATGCCATGAATTTTGTTCGCCGGGAAGTGAAGCGGGGCAATATTTACGATGGAATCATCCTTGATCCTCCTGCTTATGGAAGAGGTCCTGACGGGGAGAAATGGATTCTGGAAGATTCCATCGACGAAATCATTGCCATCTGCAAACAATTGCTCGACCCCGGACACGGATTTTTCGTACTCAGTTTATATTCCATGGGATTTTCGTCCCTGATTCCCGAAAACCTTGTCAAAACCCGCTTCGGCGACATCCAAAACCTTCAGTCAGGGGAGTTCTTCTTTCCTGATCGTGCCGCCCGAAAACTCCCGCTGGGTGTGTTTTTACGTTTTTCACGGGAGGTGTAGTACTTCTGGGATAAGCATCTCAACCTTCAACCCCCTTCATAAAAAGCACCTCAACCCCCGACCCCTTTTCCTCAAGGAGAAGGGGAGGTGGGATCGAAACAACGTTGAAAATTGAAACGGTATGGCATATTTAGGCAAATCAAGAGAGTTTTTACTGCATCTTGAAGCAGGAGAAGAGATTTTTCAAAGGGCTAAGGCTTTGCGTCATAAAATGACAGAGGCTGAAAACACACTTTGGTTCCAACTAAAAAATCGCAAATTGAACGGATTGAAATTTCGACGACAACATCCGGTTCACCTGTATATTGCTGATTTTTATTGTCATGAAAAACACCTGATCATCGAGGTTGACGGCGGTATCCATAACAATCCACTGGTGAAGGAACACGACGAAAACCGTTCAGCGGAACTCGACCGCCTGGGAATAACCATCATCAGGTTCAGTAACGAGCAAATCATGCAAAACCTTGAAACAGTGCTCAAGGAAATTATTTCCTTTACAATAACCCTGAACCGCCCCACCTCCCCTTCTCCTTGAGGAGAAGGGGCCGGGGGTTGAGGTGCCTTTTATTGAAGGGGCCGGGGGTTGAGGTGCCTTTTATTGCAGGGGCCAGGGGTTGAGGTGCCTTTTATTGCAGGGGCCGGGGGTTGAGGTGCTTTAATATTTGGCCTTTTACCTGCCAAATGAATCGGATCATCGAGAAAATACGCCATTGGTCAAAAAAAAGACCCTTTTGCTGAAATTGTCACTATTATTGCAATTCGTTTTTAATCAGCCACAAACCACGCATAAAAGAAAATTATCAACCATAACAATTAACACGTATTATCTATGAAAACAGGATTAAAGAAATTAAAAATCGCTTTGGTCGCATTGGTTCTTTTTGTTTCCGGCGGATCATTCGGATATTCAGAAAATCCGCCTGATGAAGGAATGTGGCTGCCCCTTCTGCTCGAACGCCTGAATTATGTCGACATGCAAAAGATGGGACTTCATCTCACCGCAGATGAGTTATACAGTATCAACCATAACAGTCTCAAAGATGCCATTGTGGGACTCTCCAACGGTGGCGGCGGTGGCGGATTCTTCTGCACCGCCGAACTGGTCTCCGGCCAGGGTTTGCTTTTCACCAACCATCATTGCGGTTATAGTGCTGTACAAAGCCATAGTTCAACCGAACATGACTACCTGACCAATGGCTTCTGGGCAAAGTCGTTCAGTGAAGAGTTATCCAATGAGGACATGTGTGCCTCGTTTCTTCAGCGGATCGAAAATGTAACCGATTCTATCATCCCCCTGCTGGCTGATACCCTGAAAGAGACCGCACGCAGTGCAAAAATTAAAGAAATATCATCCCGCATCCGGAAAAGGGCTGAAGAGGATGGGAAATATGAAGCCTCGGTCAAGTCGTTTTATGGCGGAAATGAATATTACCTCTTTGTTTTCAAAACCTATAAGGATGTGCGATTGGTAGGCGCTCCACCCTCTTCCATCGGAAAATTTGGCGGAGATACCGACAATTGGATGTGGCCCCGTCATACCGGCGATTTTTCTATTCTGCGCGTTTATACCGATCCCGATGGAAACCCGGCCAAATATGACGCAAAAAATATCCCCTTAAAACCCGCTTACCACTTACCCATCAGCCTGAAAGGCATTAAGAAAAACGATTTTGCCATGATCTGGGGTTACCCGGGATCAACAACCCGCTATGTTACCTCTTATGGCATCGACTACAACCTTCAGATTTTTTACCCGACCCTGATCAAACTGTTTGGAAAAGAACTGGAAATTATGAAGGAACGTATGGACCAGGATAACGCTGTCAAAATTGCTTATGCCGCCAATTACGCAGGAATAGCCAATACCTGGAAAAATTTTATCGGCCAAAAACGGATGCTTGTCCGCAATAAAGTGGAAGATAAGAAAAAACTGATTGAGCAGGATTTCATCAGTTGGTATGGCAAAAGTCCTGCATCAGAAAAAAAATATGGAAAGGTGCTTGAAAACCTTCAAAAGAATTATGCCGACATGAAAAAGGTGGCCATTCCATTCTTTTATGCCAACCTTGCCGGAAATGCACTTGATGTTGTTCAAATGGCCAGCCAGTTTGGTAGTTTAAAAAGCGCACTTGAAAAGAAGAACAAAGATGCCCTGAAAGAAGCTCAGTCTGGTCTTAAAGATGCCGTTAAAGAGCATTTTAAAGAATTTGACATGGCCATTGCCAGAAAAACCCTTGCGGAGATGCTCCGGATGTATGCAACTGATGTTGCTGCGGCTGAATTGCCTTCCATCTTTGCAACAATCGCAAAAGATTACAACAATGATTATACAGCCTTTGCCAATGCGGTTTATGAAAGTTCCGTTTTTGCAACTCCAGAAAACGCGAACAAATTCATCGAAAAACCCAGTCTGAAAGTATTTAAAAAAGACCTTGGATGGCAACTTACCGAATCAATGGAGGAGGCCATGGGCAAATACGCAGCCGCTTACGGTGCTGCCAGGGGAAATGTGAGTGTGGCAAACCGTCTGTTTATAGGTGGTTTACGTGAAATGAACCCGAATCTGGTCAAATATCCTGATGCAAACTCAACAATGCGTATGAGCTACGGAAGTGTGCTTGACTATTTTCCTGCTGATGCCGTTCATTACGACTATGTAACCACCCTGAAGGGGGTGATGCAAAAAGAAGACCCCACCAACGATGAATTTATCGTTACCCAGAAACTGAAAGATCTTTTCAAAACCAAAGATTACGGACAATACGGCGAAAACGGTGAAATGGTTGTTTGCTTCCTGACCACCAACGATATCACCGGCGGAAACTCGGGCAGCCCGGTCATCAATGGCGATGGACAACTCATCGGTCTTGCCTTCGACGGCAACTGGGAAGCCATGAGCGGCGACATCATGTTTGAACCCGACATGCAGCGAACCATCAACGTTGATATCCGCTACGTGCTTTTTATTATCGACAAATATGCAGGCGCCGTCAATCTGATCAATGAATTGACTTTGGTGAAGTAACCCTCTTTATACCCATAAAAAAAGGCTGTTTCAAATGACTTGAAACAGCCTTTTTTTATGCACCGGTTTTATGCGCCCGTTTCCCGTTTCTGTTTTCCGGCTACCACCATGTAAATCGCTGCAAATGCCAGACTGATCCATATACTGGCCGGTATAATACCTACAAAAAAACAAATTAAGCCGCCCAATCCCACAAAAAAACTTACAATGCCCATCAGGAAAATCGTTCCGGCATGGCCATTGGTCATATTCCAGCTTTTCTTCACTGCATCTACGGCTGCCATTTTTTCATCCATCACAAGGTATGGCACAAAGGATAGCTTGCAGGCAAAAATAATTCCGGGAACGATCAGCATAACAATCCCGACCCCGACAATTAAATAAACCAGGACATTTGCCAGGAGGATGTTTCCAAACGACTGATAAGCGAAAAATATATCCTGAACTTTAAACGGTTCGCCCCTTACTGCCTTCAGATAAACCCACGAACAACCATAACTGACGGGCATCAGCACCAATACGCCATAAATAAAATTAAATAACCCGCTGGTAAAGTTCCCCATATAGTCAACGTTAAAAACCACGCTGGTAAATCCCATGGGGGCGGAAAGCAGAAATTGAACCAATAATACCAGCAATAACTCCGGGAAATACTTTTTAAGGGTTTCCCAGCCGTGTCCGAATACAGCGGAAACCGTAGGTTCCGGCAGGGGTGATTGATTCTTCACCTGGTCGTTTTGAATGATTTCCATTGCGTTTATTTTTTAAGGGTTAAAATTTCTGTCTGAACAACATCTTATTATCCGGGTCGCCTGCCACATCATACAAATAGTAAACCCAACCATTGTATATCTTCACTTTCCTTGGATACAAATGTAATAAGGAAAGCCGTTTTTTCAATATCCCGGTGTTTATATTTATTTCATATACACTGAATGTCCCGTTACGGCTAAAAACTGTATAAACCTTCCCATCCGTCTCATCAATCAAAATATCATTGGTCCACTTGCCATCATTGACCTGATCGATTTTCAAGGCAAGTTTATACGAAAAACTGCCCGTATGATCGTAAAACTCCATCCGCTTCTCTATTGTATTAAATATACAGGTGTAATCGCCAATCCGGTACAGCGATGTCTTTATGGGCCGGTACAGAATTTTATGAACGTAATTCCAGGTCAAAAAATCTTCCCTCGAATTAGGATGCATGGCACTTCCGAGCAACTGCGCATCATTCGGGTTACGCCGCAGCATCTTCAATTTTTCCTCATCCTTTATCTGGGTCACAGCGCTTATGAGGAGCGTCTTTCTGTTCACGCCAAAGTATTCGACCCCCAGTCCGCGGTCAGTAATTTTTTTAAAAAACAAAACCTCCGGGGTTGCCGCAACACAATTTTTCAGAACATTATCAAACTTTTTCAGGTTGACCGGATAGATCAGGTGAAACTCCTTGCCCTGACGCATTACCTGGAACCCTGAATCGTGGCTCAACACGTGCATAACGCCCAGACAATCTTTGAACAATCTTTCAGGTTTGAAATAAAAAGGGGCCGATGTTGCAACAGTATCACCGAGGAGGTTTTTACAGATCAATTCAGATTTTGACAGGTAGTTCCTGAAAATCAGCAAATATATCATGTTACTATCCGTTTCATAGTCAAGAACCGCATAGTGGTCGTCCTTAAAAAAGGCCTCCTGAATATTGGCCTTGATCTCCACTTCCTGCAATTCGGTAGCCTTTCGGCTAAGATACAATGTGAGCGAAAAGGAGGTGGCATCAAGCAAAATGGTCTTTGTTTCAAAACCGATGTAGCTCACAATCAATGTGGCCGGAAGACTATCGATGAAAAACGAAAAAGCACCGGTTTTATCGGTTACCGTTCCGATATGCGATCCTTCTATCGCAAGGTTTACACCGGAAATCCCCGTTTTTTTCCCCGCCTCAAAAATCTTCCCATAAAAAAAATTGTATTGTTTCTGGGCAACAGAGGCAGACCCCGCCAGATAAAGCAGTAAAATGAATATCCGGAAATACCGGAAATGGTTTCTTTTCTGGATTTTCAATCCGGTAAAGATTAATTCAGAATTATTCCCACTTTCAAACTTACGCAAAATTTCGATATCATCGTACCATGAATCCTTCATTTCACGTAAACTACCATAAAGCTTTCCGGTTACGGTATAATCTTTGTAAGACTCCTCCGTTTTCTTAATATTGTATCTGTTTTCATTCAATCCAATCCTTTCCCATGAAAATCAATCTTTCTTTCCCGCTCCTGGCTGCTTTTTTCCTGTTGTTTACATGGACTGTCAACGGAAATCCCCGGAACCAGCAACGCAAACAACCCGCCAAACCCGCCAGCTCACCCGTTCACCCGTTCACCCGTTTACCCGTTCACCCGTTCACCCTCTTGTGGAAACAAACCGATTCCCTCGCCAACCTCGGTCAACCGAAATCGGCGCTTGTGCTCGTTGACCAGATATACGCGCAGGCCAAAGCCGAAAATAACGATCCGCAACTGATCAAAGCCATCATTTACCGCATCCGCCTTAATTCCGACTTCCAGGAGAATTTTCTGGAAAAAACCATCACCGGCCTTCAAAAAGAGATATCCGTTTCCTCTCAGCCCCGCAAACAGGTGTTGCAATCAATCCTCGCCGAGGTGTACTGGAAATATTACCAGAACAACCAATACCGTTTTCGCAACCGCACCCAGGTTAAACCCATCCAGCCCGACAGTCTTGAAACCTGGGACCTGGCAACCATCTCCGGCGCCATCACCCGCAACTATCTGCTGTCAATCGATCATGCCGATACGTTGCAACATATCCCTACCGGGAAATTTGATGCCATCATTGAACTGGAGATTTTTGATCCCGGCAAACAGGACACCCTGGTTGCATCTGCAACCAGGTTTAGCCCGACCCTCTATGATTTCCTCGCCGGCCGTGCCCTTGATTTTTTTACATCCCGTGAGGTTGCCCCGGCCTTGCCGGCACAGCGCTTTGAAGTCAACCAGCCATGGTATTTCGCGCCATCCTTCAATTTTGCCATGAACAGAATGATGATTCCGGCCGATTCTGCTTCTCCCGCCAGTTTTGCATTGCGGATATTCCGCGAACTGGCATCTTTCCATCTCCGTGACAAAGATCCCCTTGCCCTGATCGACTGCGAACTGAAAAGGCTGGCTTTTGTTCATGAAAAATACACCCTTCCGGGCAAAGACAGCCTCTATCTGTCGGCACTGAAGCAATTTGAACAGGCACAGATTGAATCTCCCAGGAGTGCACTGATTTCATTTACCCTGGCATCATTTTACAACATTCAGGGCCAGCAATACCAACCCCTGGTTTCAGACCTGCACAAATGGGAACTCCGTTCGGCAATCGAAGTGTGTGATAAAGCCATTCAGCGCTTCCCAGGTTCGGAGGGATCAAAAAACTGTACCATTCTGAAAACATCCATCAATGAACCTTTTCTTCAGGTAACAACCGAAACCGCTGTCCCGGTAAATAAACCTTCCCTCGCACTTCTCGGGGTGAAAAATCTTAAAAAACTCTTTTTTCGCCTGGTCAGGGTTGATCCCGAAACCTATCCTGAAAAATCGGGTACCCTCGGTCACTCAGGGTTAATTAAATTCCTGACAGATCTGCCTGCCGAAAAGTCGTGGGTGCTAAATTTTCCCGATGACGGGGATTACCAGAAACACCAGGCTGAAATCACGGTTCCCGAAGTCCCTGCCGGGTTTTGGGTGCTGTTATGTACCCAGACCAAAGATTTTTCCGATTCAAAAACAGTTTTTTCATTCACCCCGTTTTGGTCCACACAGATCAGCTATATCAGCAAACGTAACATCGACGGGAGTTATGGCTATTTTTTACTTGACCGGGTAACAGGCTCCCCGCTGAAAAATGTTCGCGCAGAAGCCTGGGAGAAAAATTATAACTACCAGGAACGGAAATACAGGAATGTAAAAATTCAGAGTTTCACCACCGATGCACAAGGGTTCTTTCTGATCCCGCCTTCTGAAAATAACAGGCACAGCGCAAATCAATATTTAAAGATCTATGATAAAGATGATTTTCTGATCACCGATAATTTTTATCAATATCCTGTTTATAAAAACCAGGAACAAACTTCCCTTCGAACCATGTTTTACACCGACCGTGCGATATACCGCCCCGGACAAACCGTCTATTTCAAAGGGATTTTGCTTGAACGGACCGGCGAAAGATCAAAGATTAAAACAAACCATGCCACAAAGGTGGTATTTACGGATGTAAACGGGCAAAAAATCGCTGATCAAAATTTTACTACCAATGATTTCGGATCATTCAATGGCTCTTTTATCGCACCATCCGGTGTTTTATTAGGACAGATGACCATCTCCAATGAATCCGGATCAACCTCTTTTTCCGTGGAAGAATATAAACGCCCGACTTTTGAAGTTTCCTGTGATCCATTGGAAGGAAACTACAAACTGGGCGAACTGCTCACCATTACCGGCAAAGCCCTTGCATTTGCAGGAAACCCCGTCGATGCCGGCCAGGTAAAATACCGTGTTGTGCGAACTGCCCGGTTTCCTTTCTGGGATTGGGGCTGGCGTTGGCCCATGCCCGCCTCCCCGGAAATTGAAATCACCAATGGCTCCGCGACGACCAATGCCTCCGGGAAATTCACTTTTTCGTTCACAGCCATCCCCGACTCTGAAGTAAACAAAGAATCGTGGCCCGTATTTGATTTTACTGTTTATGCCAATGTGACCGACCTCAATGGTGAAACACAATCGGTGGAACAAACCGTCTCTGTGGGATATAAAGCGTTGATTCTTGAAACGGAGATCCCCGAAATGGTCAACCTCACAAAAGATACCCTGATGAAGATTTCGGCAACCAACCTGAATGGCCGGCCTACCCCGTCGATGGTTACCATCACCCTGCAACGGCTTCGTCAGCCCGACCGGCCATTCAAAACGAGATTGTGGGACCGTCCCGATTTGCAAATCATGACAAGTGATGAATTCCATGCACAGTTTCCTTACAACATTTATGCAGATGAAAACAACCCCGCCACCTGGCCGATTGCAACAGATGTGTTTAAAAAACAGATCAATACAGCCAGTGATACGTTGCTCAACCTCCTTGATCCTGCCTACCGGTTTCCGCTTCCCGGATCCTATCTGCTGGTTCTCAAAGCCACCGATCCCTTTGGCGAAGTGGTGGAAGTTAAAAAATACCTGACTGCCTTCTCCCCTGTTTCAAAGGAAGTTCCCATCAATACGCTCAGCTGGTATGTTCCGTTGAAAACATCAGGCGTACCGGGTGAAACTGCCCGGTTTCTCATTGGATCGAGGGAAGACAATGTGAACATGATTTACGAAATCAGGTTGGACGACAGCCTGGTTTCACGTGAAATGATAAAATTGAACAACCGGGCGATGGTGCTTGAAATTCCGATCAAAGAACAATACCGTGGAAATTTTTCTGTCGATTTCGTGTTTGTCAAACACAACCGGGCATTTCAAAACAGCCAGGTGGTCAGTGTGCCGCATATCAGTAAAAAGCTGGGGATTTCATTCGAAACTTTCCGCAATAAGCTGGATCCCGGTGCAAAAGAGAACTGGAAAATAAAAATTTCATCCCCAAATGGAAAACCGGCTGATGCCGAATTTCTGGCCGGAATGTACGATGCCTCGCTTGACCTCTTTCGCACGCACAGTTGGACGTTCAATCTTTATCAACACTATTCCGGGATCTTTCCATGGGATATCGACAATGCCTTTCGGACATCCCCGGGACAGTTGTTTTCTTCGATGCAACCTGTTGAGAACTATATATTTCATCCCGGATTGAAATTAAACTGGTTTGGTACCAACTATTTTGGCAGCTCTGTCAGGTATGCCAGGGCATCTGCCGGAGGAAGGGATGAAGTGATGATGGCTGGCATGATGGATAAACCGGCAATAGCGAAAGAACAAGCAGCCGGAATGCCATCACCCCCTGAAATGGTAAATGAAATGGTGGTCGAAGATGCCACGCTTCCTGGTAATGAACCCCGTCCAATAAAAACACAACCGGAAACTGCCTTTCAAATTCGCCGCGATTTCCGTGAAACCGCCTTTTTCTATCCATCGCTGAAAACCGATTCAACCGGCAGCCTTATCCTCCAGTTTACGGCTCCCGAATCACTCACCAAATGGAAATTCCTTGGATTGGCCCACACGAAAAACCTTGATAACGGACTGATCGAAAAGGAACTCGTAACCCGGAAAGATCTGATGGTCTTTCCGAATGCCCCCCGGTTTGTCAGGCAAGGCGATACGGTAATTTTCAGTACGAAAATTGTCAACCTCTCCGACCACGACCTTTCCGGTGTTGTCACCCTTGCTTTGGCGGATGCCATGACCCTCAAATCCCTCGATAATCTGATCGACAATTCACCTGGCCAGCTGTCCAGGCCCGTTCAGCAACCATTTATCGTGAAACAAGGCCAGAGCGCCGCAATTTCCTGGAAACTGATCATCCCGGCCACCTCCGGCCTCACCGTGCTTCAATACCGTATAACGGCTGTTTCAGGAAGTTTCAGCGATGGGGAAGAGAAGGCAATTCCGGTGCTCAGCAACCGGATGCTTGTTACAGAGTCGTTGCCTTTGCCCGTCCGTGGAAAAGGAACCTTTGATTTTACCTTCGACAAACTGTTGAAATCCGGTTCGGCAGGTGGAGCAGATCAGACACTCAAAAATTACAAACTTACCCTCGAATTTGCATCCAACCCGGCCTGGTATGCCATACAGGCCCTGCCATCGCTGAACGACAACCAATATGAAAATGCCGATGCCATTTTTTCAGCCTTTTGGTCAAACAGTCTTGCTACTTTCATCGCCAATTCAAACCCAAAAATCCGTGCCGTATTTGAATCCTGGAAAAATCTTACCCCCGATGCACTGCTTTCAAACCTTTCCAAAAACCAGGCGTTGAAATCAGCCCTGCTCCAGGAAACTCCATGGGTAATGGTGGCATCGAATGAAACAGCCCGTAAACAAAAGCTGGGGATCTTTTTCGACCACGACAACATCGAAACGAACTTGCGTGAAAACCTCTCAAAATTACAGCAATTGCAATCACCGAATGGCGGATGGACCTGGTTCCCCGGCATGCCCGAAAACAGGTATATCACCCAGAATATTTTGACCGGATTGGGTAAACTTTATCACCTTGGTGTCACCAATATACTCAATGACGAGGCTTCCCGTAAAATGGTCATAAAAGCCATTGGTTTTCTGGACGGTGAAATTCAAAAAGATTATGAATACCTGAAACGGTATCAGACAAATAACCTGGAAGGCAACCACCTGGGCAATTCACAGATTCAGTATTTGTATGCCCGGTCATATTTCATGGCCAATCCGGTATCGGGCATTCCCGGACCAGGGCCTCAATTCAATGAAGCCTTCAGCTTTTATAAAAAACAATGTGAAAAATACTGGTTGCCAAATGACCGCTACTTACAGGGCATGATTGCTCTGTCGTTGAACCGCCTCGGAAACAAAGAGGTTCCTGCCCTCATCCTGAAATCACTTTCAGAAAAGGCGATTCATTCAAGCGAAACAGGCATGTATTGGGCAGGGGAACCGGGATATTTCTGGTATCAGGCGCCCATTGAAACCCAGGCATTGATGATCGAAGCCTTTGACGAGATAACTCAGGATAAAAACACGGTGGAAGATTTGAAAATCTGGTTGTTGAAACAAAAGCAAACACAAAATTGGCGTTCACCGCGCGCAACCCTCGAATCATGCTATGCCTTGTTGCTTCGGGGAACAGATCTGCTTTCCGATGATCCGGGTGTTAAAATCACACTTGGCAACGAAAAAATCAATTCCGAAAAGTTCACAGATGTGAAAAAAGAGGCTGGTACAGGCTATTTCCAGCTATCCTGGTCGGGAAATGAGATCAAACCGGAAATGGGGAACATCACTGTTTCAAAATCAGGCGAGGGTGTGGCCTGGGGTGCCGTTTACTGGCAATATTTTGAAAACCTCGATAAAATCACCCCTGCCTCCACACCCATGAAACTGGAAAAAAAGCTGTTCCTCGAAAAAAACACCCCCTCCGGTCCTGTACTTGAACCAATTTCCAATTTCCAATTTCCAATTTCCAATTTCCAAATAAAACCCGGTGATAAAATCATTGTCCGCATCGTCCTTACCGTCGACCGAAACCTTGAGTTCGTCCACATGAAAGATATGCGGGCAAGTGGGTTTGAACCCATCCCCCCGACAAACTTACAAAATCAGGGAGTTGGCTCCGATACCGGCCTGTCTGGATACCGTTATCAGGACGGACTGGGTTATTACCAAAGCACCACCGACCAGGCAACCAACTTCTTTTTTGACTATCTTCCAAAAGGCACGTATGTTTTTGAGTATGCACTTGTGGTGAATGCAGCCGGTGATTATTCCAATGGCATCACTACCATTCAGTGCATCTACGCCCCTGAATTTACAGCTCATTCGGAGGGAATCAGGATCTGTGTAAAGTAATGTTTGTCAGCAGTGAATAATCTTGTTCATTGCTGACAAACAAAATGAATTTCTTCATAAATATTATTTTTTGGCATATCTTTACACCATCGGAAAAAATAATGAAGATGGAACCGCAAAACTCAATTCAGGAAATCCTTTTTCAGTTAATCAAAAGCAGACTGACCCCAAACATCTCTTTTGTCCACGAACTATCTGAACTTTTGGCGATCAGCTACGACAGTGCTTACCGCAGGATCAGGGGAGAGAAAGAATTATCGCTCGATGAGTTGAAAACAATCTGCCTTCATTACAAAATTTCAATCGACGCCCTCTTCAACCAAAAAAGCAACCATGTAATTTTCACTTCTTTAGCTATCGGGGAAAATGGCTTTAGCATTGAACACTGGCTGAAATCGCTGTTGGGGGCCATTAAGCAGATTTATGCGGCCAAAGAAAGGGAGATTATTTATGCGGCCAAAGATATCCCTGTGTTCTACTTTTTTGAATTCCCTGAAATTGCGGCTTTCAAGATCTATTTCTGGAACAAAACCCTCATACCGGCAAGTGGTTACGAAAATAAAATGTTGACCCTTGATGCTCCTGAAGGTTTATATGAAACCGGCCGGCTGCTCCTCGACCATTACATCAAAATACCAACCATCGAAATCTGGAGCGAAGAGACGATTTCCAGCGTTCTTCGTCAGATAGAATATTGTTTTGCTTCAGGTTTTTTCGCCAGGACCGATGATGTTTTCAAACTGTGTGATGTGCTGGAATCATGGCTTGACCACGTTCAACTTCAGGCAGAATGCGGATCTCATTTCAGGCTTGGGTCATCCTGCGAGGGGATTAAAGGCAATTATCAACTTTTCAACAATGAGGTGCTTGTAACCGACAATACCATTCTGGTGAACACAGATGGCCTGAAAACGTCGTACAACACCTATAACGTGATCAACCAATTGATCACCACTAACCCGGTGTTTTGCGACCAGATTGATAACTCCCTGCGGAACCTCATGCAGAAATCCACCCTGATCAGTGGTACTTCTGCCAAAGAACGCCACCGGTTTTTCAAAACGCTCCACGAAAAGATCAAAGCCCTCCGGGTCCGGATTGAACGTTCGATCTGATCACTGCCCATCGCGGATACATCTCACCGATAATCCGGCATTCTTATCCGGTTTTGTCATGGTGATTGCAGTAGTTTCATTGGTCAGCAACACGCCCTGAAATCCTTCTGTGTTATTTTCTTTTGCAGCCCACCATTGACAGATCCGTCCGTTAACCATAAAAGCCCCTTTCCGGTCGCGGCTTCCTGATGGGAGTGCAAAGGTGTTCTCTGTAAACATGGTATTGTTCGGATTGCCCCAGTGTAAAGTACCCGACTCTTTCAGATAACCACCTGCATTGTCTTTTCCCCCAAGGCACATCACCAGCGAGGTCCATTCATCAATCGAGGGAACATGCCACCCTGCTGGACAAATTCCGGAAGTATCTGCGACCACATATCCATTGTAAAGCCTTCCATAAACAGCCACACCGACAGAATCATTCTTGTAATTGCAAAAGGCCGCACGATCTGCCTTTCTCCAGCTGGCCGTATCCTTTGCCATTGGAATTTTCTTGCCATTCCTGAAATGTGTTACCTTCAGATTTTCAGCCATATACACCATGGATCCCAGCGCAACCGTGTGATATACATTGCCGTCAGCATCGGTTACGGTTTCGCGCAAATGTGAAAATGTCGTCAGCCTTTGTCCTGCCATCAACGGATCGTAAGTCAAGGAACGTACGTTGAGTTTGCCCATCTTGTTCTCAAATTGCTGCTGATTTCCATGGATATACATTTTATTCCTGATCGTTCCGAAAACTGCCCCGAAAACAGCACCAGTCGCTCCAAAGAAAATTGAAAAGACAATGGAAGCGCCAACTTTTGTGCCGGCATTTTCCTGACCATTTACCGCATTCGGATTCGAGGTAGCCAGCCCGAGTAAAATACCTAATCCAACGCCCGACAAGGTGCCAATCAGCGCCCCCCTTCCGCTGGCATTTTTTCTCAGTATTGATATGGCATCTATGTCTTTTACATTCAACTTTTCAATGTCATAGTTTCCCTTGAAGTAATCTGACTTCTGCAATGAACCGGATATCAGAATTGATGAATCCCTCGTTTCAAACAGTGCCCCTTTTATTTTACCTGGCTCACCCTGAACAGAGATCCAGACTTTGTAGAGTTTCTTCGGGGAATGCTGGTCCTGTTGTGCACGAATCATAAGAAAATTTGACAGGATAAAAGCAGGGACCAATAAAAGTGTTTTCATGGTTTTATCAGATTTAGCGCTGGTTATCCCTCATACATCTCACCGACAATCCCGAACTTTTCGATACCCCGGAAAACATGACCCCGAATGAAGCATTGTTCAGGTAAAAGGTTTGGGCACGCGTGCTGTCCATGGCTGTTGATGACCACCATTGACCGATCGCACCAGTGGTCGAAAAACCTTCCTCCAGCCGGCGCCCGGCACTCTCCTCCCCTCCCAGCGAATTGAAAAGCGAGGTCCATTCGGTGAGAGTGGGTACATGCCAGCCCAACGGGCAGAGGTTGCGTTCACTGTTCACCGCGAGCCAGCTATACCTTGTGTTGTTTCCATAATAATCACTGGTTACATCCGATATGATGCTTCCGTCGCGATAGTGCTTTGTCTTGAGGTTTTCGGCCATCCATATCTGCCCGCCCAGCACAAGCGTATTGTAAACATGGCCATCGAAGTCAACCACCGTATCGCGGAATTTGGAAAATGATTTTCCGTTGAACAAAACCGACATGGCATTGCCTTTTAAAGCGTATTCATTCAACCTTATTTTATTTTTGTCGAAATTATCCTGGCTTCCTCTGATCGGAATTTTTATTTTCTGACTAAAAGCGGCACCAACGCCAAATCCAGTTCCCGTGGAGACAATAAATGGAATAATTCCCAGCAAAGCACCACCAAATGCAAACTCCAATGTATGCATTGATTTCTTAAGATAGTCAATATAGTACGCTGAAATAAGCGTGCCAACGACCATTCCTGATAAACCGCCAACCAGCACCGAAAATCCCTGGCCTTGCCGCCTGACCCTGATCTCCTTGATGTTCCTGATATCCATTTTGGTCACATCAATATTGTTTTTGTGATAATCTTCCTCCCATGGCGAATTCGATACCATTACCGCCGAATCTTTTATTTCATAAAGTATTCCCGACTTCCCTTTGTGCCCCCTCTCCGGAATAATCCAGGTGTGATAAAATTTATTCAGCACAATGGAATCGGTTTGTGCCCGGGATGTAACATTGAACAACAGAATAAAAATGGTACACGCGATGAGAGTTTTCATGGTTTCCTTGTTATTGTTCTGATGGTAAAATTACTTTCAGTCGACTTGTTTTCAATACGGATTTCAAAGACGAAAAAAACAATTGTTGCAGAAAATCCTAAATACAACCACTTACATGGACACTTTTGTCATTTTTTACTAATTGCTTCCGGTCTGCTCCTTTTTTTATTGATTTATGCAAAATTTTAATCCGGAATTTGCAAAAAACCCCAAAGAAAAGTGGCCTGCAATTATTTTCCTCCGGAAAGGTTGTCATATCTTTGTCTTTCACAGGTCAGCATCATGGATAACCAGCCGATTTATCACACCTCTCTGTTACGAATGCCACTGTCAGCGATTCTCATCTCTGCTTTTATATTCCTTATCACTTCCTGTGAACCTCTCGCAACCGATTTCGATGATACGAGTGAAGCCATCTATTATACCGCCGGAACACTTGTTCCTGTTCCCGACACCTTTTCGACCGTGAGGGTCATGACGTGGAATATCCGGTTCGGCGCCGGAAGATTACCCTGGTTTGGCGATGCCTGCGGCGACCGGGTGATCCTTTCGGAGGATGAAGTATATCGTTCCCTGCAATCTATTGCCGGTTATATCAATAAAGTCAAACCTGATATCCTGTTGCTCCAGGAGGTTGACCTGAAGTCGAAACGGTCGGGTTACATCGATCAGTTGCAATGGCTCCTCGATCACACCTATTTCAATTACGCGGTTTGCGGTTCGCAATGGAAAGCACAGTTTATCCCCAGCGACGGACTGGGCCGGATGGATGAGGAAAATGCCATCCTGTCGCGCTGGAAAATCAGCGATGCCAAACGGATCCAGCTTGCCCTGCGTAAAGACCAGGATGAACTTACCCGCTATTTTTATGAACGGTGCTGCGTGGTGACCGGCCGCATTGAAATCCCTGATGTAACCAATCTTTATGCGGTAAACGTCCATATTTCAGCTTTTGCAACCGATGATACCAAAAAGACTCAGATCATTCAGTTAAAAACCGAACTCGACCGCATCGATGGTGCCGGCGGATATTTTGTTGCCGGCGGCGATTTCAACACCCTTCCACCGGGTTCCGATACCACCGATTATTGCATCCAGGATATGTGTTCATGGGAATCATATCACAGCGAAGGCGATGATCCGATGCACAAGGAGGGTAGCAACTATGAGCCGGAAAAGCACTGGCTGGATACGCTTTATGCCGCATACCGATGTGCCGTTCCCACCAGTGTTTATGTAACCAACCAGTATCAGTATTTTACCCACACCACCCGGGGAACCCATTTCTGGGACCGCACCCTTGATTACCTTTTCACCAACAACCAGTGGGTTGAAAACTCCGTAGTGACGCATCAGGATGCCACCAAAGAATCGGATCATGCGCCGGTCAGTGCTTTTTTTATTTTACCCAAATAACCCGGCAGCCATGAAAAAACTACTCCTTTTTCTGACCGGATTAATGATATGCACAACCCTGTTTTCGCAGGATTCCATCACAAAGAGCTACTGGACCGATGGAACCGCTTGTAATATCCCGAAGCACCGGTGGGAACTCGGCTTGTTTACGGCATCCAGATACGGCATCACCGATAGGCTGGAACTTTCGGCCCATCCGCTGATGGTTTTCGTGATGCCACAGGTAAAGATCAAGGTTGGCTGGGGCGAATATGCCGGTTTCCGGCTGGCTACAGAGCATGGCATCTTCTATCCCACCCAGTTTATGCGCCTGGTCGCTACCAAGGGAACCGGCGGCCTTATCTCCCCTGAATTCACCATCCCGCAAATGTTCGCCATATCCAACAGGTTCCTGGTCTCTTACAAGCCCTTTCGCAACGCACTTCTTACCGCGCATGGCGGTATCTCCTTCGCCATTAAATTCGGGCCGCTCGACAGACGAACCACCATCGATCTTCCCATCATTTATCCCCGGCTTGCCGTTTTTTACAACGAACCTGAATTGGATGCGGGCATCGATTTCCGCGGAAAATTCGTTCCACGTTTCGGGTGGCTGTTCAATGTAGAGAATTTTATCGTTTGCGGTACCAAACAAAATTACTTCATCGAAAACAAAGGGGTTCTGGCCTACACCTCCAAAAAAGAGACCCTGCGCATCGAAGCAGGGTACAAGCTTTGTTTCGGAAAATATCCCGCCGGGCCGCAGTGGCATTTGCTGCCCGTGGTTGACCTGGTGTTCGGACTATAGATTTTTCGTAAATTTACCCACTTACTTATGACCAATAACATTGTTTGTTCATAGAAATCAATCGCATCCCATGAAAAAATCGGCCTTGTTTTTCATTTTTTTTGCTTTTGGGGGAGTATGCACCACCCATGCCCAACTTCTGCCGGGCTATAACCCGATGTTCTACAATACCGTTGTCTCTGCTGCTGAAGGAGTCGGGAAACCGTTTTTCCTGATGCAGAAAGTCCTGACCATGCCGGGGGTCACGGTCTTTCATGATTCGCTGTTAGCCTTTGAGGGCAAACATTACAAGGTTCACAGTGAATATCAGAATCCAGTTACTGGCAACACTAACCATTACTATCTGGATGCATCTGAATATGCATCATATCAGATCCAGTCGCTGGCATCGGTGTGGCCGGCCAGAATCCCCAATGTCCTTTACAAATACAGCGATTCAGTGTTTAATTCCCTGGCCGATTGTGTAGGTTACGGCACCCGTTTGCTATCATCAGTAGGCGATACATCTCTGGCAGGGAACTCTTACCGCGTGCTGATCACAACGATAAAACAAGCCAACACCACTATGTTCGCATCCCCTGGATGGGTGGCATCCGCGTATGAAATCGGGGCTGCATTTGCAACTCTTCCTGCTGTAAATGCCACCGGTTGGGGATATGTCGCCGGAAGTGTCCTTGCCGACTCGATCAATGCATACAACCATCGTACAGTTCCAACACTGAACACTTACAACGGGATTAATAAAGCAGGATATAACAATGCCGTTCCTGGCGATATTCTATCCTTTTCCTACAGACCAGGGGGTGCTTCAAACGGTCATTTCATGGTGATCGCCAACACTCCCTACCTCATCGGGTATGATACCATCCACAAATACTATCCGAATGTTTCTGCCGCTTCAATCAACAGTTTTCTGAGCACATACCATGTTTATGCAACTCCGGTTTTCGACTGCAGTGGTAAGCATGCGCATTTCAATGACTCCCGGATCTTCATGAGCGGCATTGGTCATGGCACCTTGTGGATCATGGCAGACCCGTCCAATGAAACACCAATGGGGTATATTTTCGAACCACCTGTTCAAAGTGTAACTACCATCAGTCCGTACATTCTTGGACCGACGCACCTTTGGGCAATCACGGTAGGCCGGTATCAGGAAGGGAGCGTCGTAGTTCCGGATCAGGGAAACCTCCTCAGAGATGCACCTTATCTTATGCAGAATTTTCCGAATCCTGTAAATACCAGTACATCGATAACTTACTTCATCCCGGGAACAGGAAATGCAATGCTTTATGTTTATAACATAAATGGAAACCTGGTTTCAAAGCTGGTGGATGGGATTCAGACGGCAGGTTTCCACACTTGCAGGTTTGAACCCACTGATTTGCCCGGTGGCATTTATACCTATACCCTCAGATGGAAAGGAGTAATTTTATCAGGCAAGATGCTTGTGATAAAATAACATGAACGGGCTGGCACCTACCTAAAGATGCTGAATGGAAAACACCTGAGATGAGTCTCGGGATGTCGCAGGCGCAGGCCGAAACAACAGGTTGGGCGCGTGGAACAGACGAATGCGGTAAAATGAAAGAAGCAGGTACATCGCACAAATTACCCCTTAATACAGGAGCCACAAACAGCAGCGGATTTACTTGGTCATCCCGCTGGCGAACGATACAAGGCAGTAGCAGAAAAGTGTTTTATCAGTCTGGACACGATCAGCACCCATGTGAAAAGCATTTACAAAAAACTTCAGGTTCATTCCAAATCGGAAGCGGTTGGAAAAGCCATCAAGGGCAAGATCGTTTAAATCAGCTATGGCACGTCTTTCCCTGTTGAAGCCGTATATATTTTATACCACTGCTCTGTGGTCATCACAATATTTCCTGCTTCAACCGCATTTCGGATACGCTCAATTTTGCTGGTGCCAACAATGGGGAGAATGGAGGCTGGGTGTGTCAGCAACCAACTGAAAATGACTTTATCAATGGCATCCACATTTAATTCCCCGGCAACTGCCCAAAGCGCATCACCTGTTCTCCGTCCTTTTTCGTCCTGTGGGTTCATCAGCCGGCCACCAGCCAATGGCGACCAGGCCATTGGCTTTACTTTTTCTTTCAGAAAATAGTCGATGTTGCCGTTATCAAAGTGCTCCAGGCATAAAGGTGAAATCTCCACCTGATTGGTTACAAGCTTTTCATCCGTGTACGAATTCAGCATGGAAAATTGCATGGCGCTGAAATTGGACACCCCAAAATGCAATACTTTTCCGCTTTTTTTTAGGGCAAAAAATGCTTTTGCAACGGATTCCGGATCAAAAAACGGAGCAGGGCGATGCAACAGAAGTAAATCTATATAATCGGTTCCCAGGTTTTTTAATGAATTTTCAACCGAAGAAACGATGTGCTCAAAACTGTAATCGTAATACTTGAGTTTTCTGTCGGGATACTTCCCTGAAATCAATTTGATCCCGCACTTGGTTACGATCTCAATATCATTCCGCAAACTTTTCTTCAGCGCAATCGCATCCCCGAATAATTTTTCACACCGGTAATCGCCATAAATATCAGCATGGTCAAAAGTGGTTACCCCGGATTCTATGGCTTGTTCGGTTAATTGTAACAGCTCCTGGTCCGACAGTTTCCATTCGGCCAATCTCCAATGCCCATGAACGATTCTCGAACATTTAAAATCTTTTGAAAGCTTTATTTTTTTCATGGATGATGTATGGTTGGAGCCTCTCCGAAAAACCGGAAACTCCCGTTTTATGTTTTGGGTTTTTTTGCAAACATCATAAACCTGTTCCCCATTCGCATTTCATAATTCTTTCTTGTCTCCGACTCCTTGCTTTTATCCGAAATAAATATGGTTGTTTTCCCGCCATCAAGGATTACGGGATATTTGCCGATCAACGATCCGGTGAGTAGTTTTGAATCGGGTATTTTTAAGCGATTATGCTCTTGCATCATCCTGTACTCCAACGTGTCTTTTTTCATTTTTCGCTTGTTTGTAAACCATAAAATCTATGGAATTCGTACAAGGTACGGATAATTTCCGGAATTTTTCAAAATTAGTTTGAATGGATGTTGCCGTTGGCTTAGCCCTGTCAGTTCTTCTTCAAAAATTTTGAAACATAAACACTTTTTTCTGTTTTGGCTTTTATAATATACATACCAGCTGCATAATCTCCCGTATTTACAATAAACTTGTTTTCGGAGGTTTGAGCAGCCATCATTTTGTTTCCTCCAATATCATAAATTTCAATGTTTTTGGGGAAATTATCCCTATTGGTGAACTTAAGTGTCAGGAATTTCGTCACCGGATCCGGATACAAAAAGATACCTCGTTCAGACTGTTCACCAAATCCGGTTGGAAAATCATATTTCTTTACGGTTACCCTGTTTGAGTCTGCTTCATCCATATATGCCTGATAAGGTATACCGGAGGCACTGAGAAGAAAGCTTGGGTAATCAATATACGCTGCTGAAAAACCAGTATTCCCGACATTTATCCAGTTGGTCCCATTAAATGTTTTGACACATATCCCCGGGAATGAACTATCCCAATAAGACACATAAAGCTGACCTGACTGACTGAAAGCAAGGCACATTCGGGTGGCCCATCCTTGTGTAGAACCCATATCCCCAACAGTGACCCAGTTGGATCCGTCAAATGTCATGACCTTAATCTGATGAAAATTCGCAGCATCGTCAACAGCCACATAAGGCTGACCATCGATCGGACTTACCCCAAACCCTATTTCATCTGCATGACCGGAGGTGAATCCTGCCGAACCAACTGCCTCCCAACTACTTCCATTAAACTTCATGACAGTTACATCTAGAGTCGTGGCCATTTCCTGATATACCGCATAAAGAGTACCTGCCGGACTGAAGGCGATTCTGGTGAACCATGCTTCTCCTGGAGAAAAGTCGGGTACCCCGACATATACCCAGTTGTTTTCTTCAAATTTCATCACCGAAACTTTGCCGGAATTCATCAAATCCATAAACGCGACATAAGGCTGACCATTTACCGGGTTAAAGGCCAGACTGGTATAGGCTGCAGTACCCGGAGAAAATCCTCCGTTACCAACATATATCCAGTTGGTCCCGTCAAATTTCATCACCGAAGCCTGTAGCGTGCTGCTACAGCCGGCGGCAAAAGCCACATAAGGAAGATGATCCACCAGGCTGAAAGCAAGGCTGGTATAACCTATGGTTACACCTGTAAACCCTGCAACTCCGACATTGACCCATTGGGTTCCGTCAAATTTCATAACTGTTCCTGGACCAGTATTCCCGGGACCCTGCGGAATGTCAACAAACGCCACATAAGGCTGACCATCAACCGGGCTGAAAGCAAGACTGGTATAATACCCTTGTCCGGCAGTAAACCCCGCTTGCCCGACATTTTGCCAGGTATGATCCGATGCCAAAGGTCTGTTACACCTTTGCTGAGGATAAGCAAACACGGATACCATCAACAATAAAATGCCAACGATTGTTTTCATGTTATTTGTGTTTTAATGGTTCAAATTCAGACGATATTTAATGTGGCTAAAGCCCCGGTTTACATCGCCTATCACTAGAACAGTCAGCTAAAGCTGACTGCAATAGATTCGCCGGATGTAGCATCTGTTGCAGTTGGCTTTAGCCAACTGTTTATGTGATGATTCATGTTTTCCGGCTTTAGCCACATTTTACAAATCCTTACTTTTATTGCTTTTTTCTGTTTTATTTTCTCCTTGGAATTTGGTTCCTGGAATTTGGTTCCTGGGTCTTCATAAAAGGTTAAAGTGCTTTCACCAGTCCACCATGGCGTAAGATAGCGTCTGCTTTTTGGGTATCGTAAACATAAAAGTACTACCGGTCCCGGGTGCCGCCTCCACCCAAATCTTACCCCCATGCAATTCCACTATTTTCTTGCAATGTGCCAAACCAATGCCTGTTCCTTCATATTCACTGCGTTTGACCATCCGTTTGAAGATAACGAAAATCTTTTCCCTGTCTTGTTCCTTAATGCCAATACCATTGTCTGTAATGGCAAATTTCCAATCCATATCCAGGCTTTCGGCAGAAATAGTTATCTCCGGTTGAACACCGGGGAACTGGAATTTGATTGCATTGTGAATAAGGTTTTGGAATAACAGCCTCAATTCAGTCTCATATCCGCTTATCACCGGTAGTTGTTGTATTTTTATATTTGCATTGCATCCCTTAATTGAATCGGGCATGTCAGCCAATACATCCCCAACAATTTTATTGCAGTCAACCATGGTCAGGATACTATCCTTACCCAATCTTGAATAATCGAGAATCCCCTTGACCAGGGTTTTCATCCGGGTAGCAGAATAACAGATAAATTCAATGCTTTTATTGCCGTCCTCATCCAGTCTCCCGGCATATTCTTCCTGAATGAGCCGGGTAAAGTTGGTGAGCGTATTGAGCGGTTCCTGCAGATCGTGCGAAGCGATGTATGTAAACTGCTCTATTTCCTTTACATGAAATTCGAGTTCCCTGTTGGTAGCTTCGAGTTCCTTTGTTCGTTCGGCAACACGCTGTTCAAGGGTTTCGTTCAAATTGCGCAGTTCATCTTTGGCCTCTTTACTCTCTGTGATATCCACACATGACCCGATATACCCGGCAAATTGACCGTCGGGCGAAAACCTTGGTACGCCATGATCCAACAAACAGCGAAATTTGCCATCGTTTCGCCGCAGCCGGTACTCCATTCTGAAGGGTTGCCGCGTTTTGAATGAGCCCAGGTAAATGTCAAGGCAATGTTGAAAATCATCCGGGTGGACACCTTCAGCCCAGCCATTGCCCATCTCCTGTTCCATGGTACGCCCTGTAAACTCAAGCCAGATCCGATTGAAATAATTGCATAATGCATCTGTGCCCGACATCCAAATCAATACAGGTGCACTATCCGACAAATTCCGGAAACGCATTTCACTCTCCTGAATCAACTTTTCGGCAAGCTTGCGTTCGGTGATGTTCAACATGGTCACAAGACAATTCTCACCGCTTGGAGCAATAGTTGCCGTAAGATGAACATAAATGGTCTGGTTATCATTTGCCGACAGGGACACATCACACGACTCTTTGATTTTATTGTTAAATACTTTCCCAAGAAACAGATTGTAGACAGGCTTGGAATCGATGGAAACAAAAAAAACCAATGTCCGGTTTATTAAATGAGCGCGTTCTTTCCCCAGCATTTCTGCCGCGTTCAGGTTTAATTCCATGATTTTTCCATCTTTGGAAAGTGTAAGGTAACCGGAAGGTGCAAAATCGTATAATTCAACAAATTTTTCGGCAGTTTCCAGCGCAGCTGACCGTGCCAGTTTCAGGTCATCGTTCTGCAATTCCAGCTCTATCTGATGCACCTCAAGTTCATGAACCAATTTCAGAATTTCAATGTGAGAAATTTGTGTAGCCTCTTTCCCGGGTTTGCTTTTCAAAAGCGCTTCTGCCTTTTGACGAAGGATGGCGGATTCTGATTTGGTTGTTTTTTTCATGTTGCGGTACTAACCACCAGGCATTAACGGTATTGTGAATTAAGGATGGAAATGTTCGTTGGTCTCCCGAACCTGGCATTGCATCACCCTGATATTATTTACCAGATAGGCATTGCTGATAAACTCAACCTTGATCGTTCGTCCATCCGAGGTTTCAAGCGGCAAATTTTCATACCGGACAAATTCCCTCTTCTGCAATTCTGAAAATTTATCTTTGTTGGCGATAATATCTTTAAAAAATCCGATTTCCCAGATGGTTTTTTCAATGAATTGATTTTTTGAGTACCCCAGCATCTCCATCAAAAACGGATTCACATCTGTAATCATCCCTGTTTCTGCATCGAGGATGAGAATCCCGTCTTTTGACGTTTCAAATAGTCGCCGGTAACGGGTTTCGGAGGCGGTCATCGCCTGCTCAGCCTGTTTGGCTATAGTGATATCGAAAAATGTAATGACCACTCCGTCGATCCGGTCATCAAGCGTTCGATAGGGCATAATCCTGACGGTCAGCCATCGTCCGTCGTGTGTTTTAATAATCGTTTCAACCGGTATCAGCGATTGAAGTACCTGCAGGGCATGACTGTCAATTTCGGGGTACAGTAAACTGGTGGCCAGTTCGGTAAAAGGTCTGCCGATATCGGTATTGCGAAGTTTGAAAATTTTGGTTACCTGATCGGTAAACCTTCGGATATTCAAATCCCTGTCGAGGAAAAGGGTGGCAATCTCGGTACTGTTAAGGAGATTTTTCATGTCATCACTGGCCCGCACAAAATCACTCACCCGGGTCTGAAGTTCCAGATTCATGGTCTGTAACTCTTCGTTCAGACTCTGCATCTCTTCCTTGGAAGTGGTAAGTTCCTCGTTGGTTGACTGGAGTTCCTCATTGGTTGACTGCAACTCTTCATTGGTTGATTTCAGTTCTTCCTGCGATGTTTGCATCTCCTCCCGGGTGGATTGCAGGTCTTCATAACTTCGCAGCAATTTCATTTCCAATTCCTTTTGCTGACCTGTTGACTTCCGCTTTCCCTCTTTCGGGTTCACTTCACCCCGCAGAGGTATTTCCTGCACATCCGTAAATACAATCATAACCATCCCTCTTAACAAGTCAGGGTTTTCAATGCGTTGAAGGGTAATATCAACCAACAAAGTTCTTCCATTGCTGCCTGTTTTTACATGTCGTGAGATCACAGGGACAAAGCTTTGCAATGCCTTTCGGAAAGGGGCAGAAAGCACCTCCCGCAATCCTTCACGTGCCATCACAAAAATGTTGTAGTTAGCCTTACCGGCAACCGGTTCAAGGTATTTCCCGATTTGGCCGGTCATGTATATGATATCGCCGTTTTCAGTAACCAGAACACTGGCAGGGGCAAAGCGCTGAATCAAAATCTGATCAGCATGCGTTTGTATGTTTTCTGTCGGTTTATAGAGTGCTGTCTTATCAGCAGCCATGTTCTTTTTAGGATAAAACGAGCTGGGAAAATCGACTGGTTCCACCTGAAGTGGAGATACTGTTCGTTTATAAAATTTGAGCCGGGTGTCCAGCTCTTCAAACCCTTCTTTATAGCTGCCAAGGGTTTCCGCACTGCCAAGCATCATGATCCCTCCCGGATTAAGGCTGTAATTGAACAAGCCAATCACTTTTTTCTGTAATTCCGGCTCCATGTAAATCAACATGTTGCGACAGGTAAGCAAGTCCAGTTTGGTGAAAGGCGGGTCTTTGGTTACATTCTGAGGGGCAAAAACCACCATTTCGCGTATGGTTGCATCCACCCGGTAGGTTTCACCTTCAGGAATAAAAAACCGGCTGATCCGTTCGGGCGATACATCGACAGCGATATTTTTAGGAAAATATCCGCGGCGGGCAATGTCAATGGCATCCTGATCAAGATCGGTGGCGAATATCTGGAATGTCAGATTTTTATATTTTGCCGATTTCTCCAAAATCTCCTTGAAAACAATGGCCAGTGAATAGGCCTCTTCCCCTGTTGAACAGCCGGCAACCCAGGCACGGAGCAGATGGTTGTCAGGCAATTCTCTTATAAGGTCAGGAAGAATCGTTTCCTGAAGTTTCAGCCAAACGTCATGGTCGCGGAAAAAACTGGTCACACCAATTAACAACTCTTTAAAAAGTATTTCGACCTCTTTGGGATTTTCCTGTAAAAAGCGGACATAGTTCTGTAACTTGTCAATCTGGTGAATGCCCTTTCGCCTTTCAATGCGGCGGAACAGGGTGTTTTTTTTATACAGGGAAAAGTCATGACCAGAAACTTCACGGAGCAGGATAATAATTTTATCAAGGTTGCTTTTACTATTCCCATCCAGTATGGGATCGGTTTGAACAGGCGGGATATACTTAAGAAAATTGATCAGTTTGGAAGGTAATTCATTGGGGGGGGCCACAATATCGGCGATTACGGCATCAATCGCGCTGCGGGGCATTCCGTCGAATTTGGCTGATTTAGGATCCTGTACCAGAACTACGCCGTTTTCTTCCTTTATGGCCTTCAACCCTAGGCTGCCATCGGATCCCATTCCCGAGAGGATGATACCAATACTTTTTTCATGCCGGTCGCTGGCCAGTGATCGGAAAAAAATATCAACAGGTAAACGCAAACCACGTAATTCAACCGGATCAAACAGATGCAAAGCCCCATTTAATATGGACAGGCTCTTGTTTGGTGGTATCACGTAAACGCAGTTTGGCTTAACTTTAAGCGCATCTGTTGCCTGAAATACCTTCATTTTGGTAATTCGTTGCAACAACTCCGGCATGATACCAATATGGTTGGGATCAAGATGTTGAATAACAACGAAGGCCATGCCGCTGTGCTCGGGCGTGTTTTCAAAAAATTGCTCCAATGCTTCGAGGCCGCCAGCCGAAGCGCCGATACCCACAATGGGAAACTGGCTGTTATCGGTTTTTTCGGCTGTTTTTGTGTTGCTGGTGTCGGCAGAGGCTTGCTTCCTGGTAGCCATGGGATGGAAATTTCGCGATCGATCGCAGTAAATTCAGAAAAGGTTTGGTAAAGATAGTCAATAAAGGAAGGAATTGTTCTTTTATTCCCAATTCTGCTGCTTTTTTTCTGCATCATTCCTTATCCTGAAGCGAACAAATTTTGGAGCGTCCTGTAAAAATGTTATGAATGTTAAAATGTTTTCTATTGCCAGTATTTGGTCATGTTCCGAAATGTCAGGCCTGGCAGGCAAATAAAAAGTGTCACGCCAGTAACATAAATAATCAGAGAGTGCGCTAAGTATTGCTTCTGGTTCAAGTGGATTTTTTTATTCTACCTGAAACCGCAATACCGTTTTAAGCTTTTCCGGTATTGTTTTTCTGGCATCAGATAAATATATTTCCCTGTGAACATGATACTTTCTTTTTAAATTGTGCTCAATTGCAAATGATTCCATCTGGTTGAAGCTTTCCGGCTCATCATCATAACTCCCGTGATGCAACATTTGAACACATGCCCCTTCTTCTATCATTTCAAATTGTACACTATCCAATAATTCATGAGGCTTTTTCTTTTTTGTCCTGTCAATAATTTCAGATGCAATTTCTTTTGTAACAAATTCGGGTTGCCGGATCATAATGTTAAAAACCAGGGAATTTTTATCAAAAGCTTTTATCCCTTTGGCTTTGGAAATTTCATCAATATCCCAAACCCCTTCCAAAGGATAAACAGCATAATCATAATAATTCTGGATGAATGGACCAGATTTTGAACTCATCTTGATGGAATATGATAAAGAATACAGTACGCCAATGTATTCAGAAAAGAAAGAATCATTTGGATTCCCTTTCCCTTTAATTGAATAAAATTGAAACTTTGGGATAACAATTTTCTCAGGCTTGTTTTTCGGCACATAAAAATTCTTCTCGGATTTTTTCCACTCATGTTTCATATACGCTCTTTTTTATCAATATCCCTTTTGATTTCAAAGATAGTTAAAACTCGCAAAATTTCGAAGACCAGGCAAACTATCTGGTTATTCTTCTATCATCTAATTCCTTCCTTTTTGAGATGATTTCTCACTGTTGTTAAGTCATTTACCAAAGCTATATCCTAAATGTTCGCTTATTGGCAACTTTTGATTTCTTGACATGAATTCGGCAGAGCAGGTTTTCACTTTTTTATCCTATATTTGTATAGACTTAAGATTGAGGACAATCCGATAAGTGTGATGACAAATAATTTTACCGCAGAGGGCCGCAGAGTTTTTTCGCAGAGGGCCACAAAGTTATAATTATCTGCGAGTTATCTCTGTAGATCTTTGCTTTTCTTTGTGTTCTCTGCGGTTTAACAATTTTTTAGATGATAATTTGATAAATGACTTTTCGGAGGGGACTCAGGGTTCATTTCATCGAACGAAATAGTATCCCGCTGGACCTTAATATCAAATAAGATGAAAAATCCGATCCTCCACCTGGCTTTCATCGATCTTTTCTGCCTGCTTGCCGGGTCGTCCTTCTCCCAATCTACCGAATGGTTGTGGGCCAAAAGTGCCGGGGGTCTCAATGATGAAATGGGAGTTTGCGTTGCCACCGATGCATCCGGGAATGCCTCGGTGGCAGGATATTTCAAAAGTCCGGTCCTCACACTCGGCTCTTTTACCCTGACCCGGACGGGTAGTTGCAACATATTCCTTGCGAAATACGATATCTTCGGGAATGTACTTTGGGCCACCAGCCCTCCGGGGACAGGTTACGATATGCCTTATGCCGTAGCAACGGATACATCGGGAAATGTGTTGGTGGCAGGGCTTTTTTCAAGCCCTGTGATCACTTTTGGTTCCATCAGTCTGACCAATGCAGGAATAGAGGATGCATTCCTGACGAAGTACGATGCCGCTGGGAACGTGATATGGGCGAAAAGAGCCGGAGGTGCCGATTGGGACAATGCCCATGCCCTTGCCCTGGATGGCTCCGGAAATATTTACCTTGCGGGGTCATTCAGAAGTCCTTCCATCACATTCGGTTCCATTATCCTGACGAATTCTGCGGCTGGTATTTATGATGCATTCCTGGTAAAGTACGATTCAGGTGGAAATGTGTTGTGGGCCGATGCAGCCGGAGGACCAGGAAACAACCTGCCATCGTCTCTGTCTGCCGACCAGACAGGAAATGTATACATAGCAGGATCTTTTACCGGACCCCTCATGACTTTTGGTCCCCTGACTGTGACCAACAAAGGTCTGGATGACCTGTTCATAGCCAAATATGATGAATCGGGGAATGTACTCTGGGCGAAAAGTGAAGGTGGATCCCGGGAGGACGGGTGCTATTCAGTGGCGACAGATGGTGCCGGGAATGCATATATAACGGGTATGTTCAGGAGCGAGACAATCTCATTCGGCACATTTAACCTGATGAATTCTGCTGGTTGGTATCCCACAACAGATATCTTCCTTGCCAAATACGATGGCTCCGGGAATGTAGTCTGGGCCACCGGTGCCGGGGGAATTGAGAATGACATGGCCAATTCGGTTGCAACAGATGCGGAAGGAAATGTTTTTTCCACAGGTTATTTCTATAGTGATACCATCACCTTTGGTTCAACCACCCTGGTTAATACAAATTCCCATTCGGACATTTTTCTCGTGAAATACGACCCGGCAGGCAGTGTTCTATGGGCCCTCCGTACCGGGGGCACTGACGACGATAACGGTATGTCTGTTGCGCCGGATGCAACCGGTAACATATTCATGACGGGCATGTTTACCAGCCCCGTCATCACATTTGGCTCCGATACGTTACATAATTCGGGCGGCGGCGATTATTTTCTGGCCGTGCTGAACGACAACATCACGGGTATCGGTGAATTCTCCATTTTCACACATCTGTCGCTCTTCCCGAACCCTGCAGTGGACCGGATCACGATTAAATCCCTTCCGTGGGCAGCCATCGGCCGGGTAACAGTTTTCAATCTCGAAGGACAACAATGTCTGGAGCAGGATGTGACCGGAACTCCCTCCCGGCTCGACATCAGTACCCTTCCCACCGGTTGGTATTTCGCACGGTTGGTCAGTAAACAGGGCGTACTGATCGGAAAATTCATGAAGAAATGATGTCGGGCCAGGCCTTTTGCTGAAGAAAATTGTTCAACAGGGGTAACTATTTACCTTTTCATCCCTGGTTTTATTTTAACCCGGTTCCCATTTTTTCGATTTTGCTTAACCATTTCGTTCGGAAATCAGAAGAAGAATTTTTGATTGGTCCGACATAAGTTACTTTTACGGGTTTCACACCGCAAAATCCCAAAACCGATTTCTTTAACTGGTTCACACTTGGGCTACCAAACGCATAGCGGTAATACCAGCTTGGCTGGTCGAGTGTCGTGATGATGTGTGCTGTTTTACCGAGGAGTAATTTATCCCACCAAACAGAATTTTCGCGGTACTGAAAAGTGAAACCTGGCAAAAAAAGCCTGTCGATAAACCCTTTGGTTATGGCAGGCAGGCCACCCCACCAAACCGGATGAATCCAGACCAAATGGTCTGCCCACTTGATTTTTTCCCACGACTCAATCAAATCGGGTTCAAGGTCAGTTCGTTTCTGATAACCAAATTGTAAATTCGGATTAAATTTCAGATCACTGATTGTAATCTCATTTACTTCAACTTTTGCAGCCAATACTCCCTTTTTGTAGGCTTGTGCTATGGCAGAACAAAAACTGTCTTTATTTGGATGCCCGTTAATAATAAGTATTTTATTCATTTCGAACTGTTTCAAGTGTATTATCTGTAAATGAGTTTCCGTTCTTATTTCTCTCTTTTGGTTCCTTTAACCATAACGTTCAGATATTTTTCTTTTGATGGATGTACAAAAGCCCTTGTTAACGGCTGGCATTCTGTCTTTTTAAATTTTCAATTAGAATTCTGATGCCTTCCTTTGGTGCAGTTGCAGTAATTCCAAAATGCCTCTCAAATTTAGTGCTGTCTAATATATAATCTTGTTCATATTGATATATCATCTCCGGAAACTCCTTCATTATGGGAATAAACAATCCAAGTATTTTTATCAACCAGACAGGTACGGTTTGAATTTTAGCCTCTGACTTGAGTTCATCTGCAATTAACTGAATCCATTGCAGATTCGTTAATTTTTCTTTTGTTGTCGGAACATGCCATACCTGGTTATACGCTTCTGCAGTGTTTCCAAGCAATGCTGTTGCCTTTGCTGCATCCGGTGTATAAGTATATGTATGAATTTTGTTGATGTTGCCAAATGCTTGTGCTTTTTTCCCTTTCAGAATATTATCAACAACCATCATATTCAAGGCGCTGTTTTTATTTTCAGGCCCATAGAAATCAGCTGCTCTTGCTATAAGTGCTGTCAGGGTGCCCTTCTCCACTTCGTTCATGATCATCTCATGCAGCAGTTGTCTTACCGCTCCTTTTTTGCTCGGAGCCTGAATAGGAGAAGTCTCGGTCATAAATGGTATGGCCGATTTATCATACATATATACATTGTCAAAGAAGACAAGTCTGGAATTATACGTTTTACACGCATTGATTACTTCTTTCAAAAATCGGGGCCAGGTATTTTGCCATACACTTAGCTTATATTCGAAACCAATAACAACATAAACCACATCACTTCCGGCTATTGCTTTGTCAATCTGAGCGAGATCGTTTACATCAATTGGGAAAAGTTCATCTGTTTCATTAACCTTTTTGGGGTTTCTGCTTACCAGACGAATTTTATTGGTATGCTTCTTTAATTCTTTGGCTAATGGTATTCCAATAGCTCCTCCTGATCCTAATATTGTTTGCATATTGATGGTTTTATTTTATTTATTAAATGTTTTCTCCGCATTTTTATACATTAAATCATCTGTTAAATCCAATGCATCACTCATTGTTATCCAATTTTCAGTTACCAATTCCGTCAAAGACTGAGCAATTCCTTTACGGGCAACAAATGCATGTCCAATTACATTCTCGACAATCTTATCATCGCCTCCGAAAGTGAAGATTTTATTGTTTGGGACGGCAAGTATAAATTTTTTCAGGAAATCTTTAGCTGCCAAAGGATTCATAGACCAGGACCAGCACATATCAACGTAGGCGTTCGCGTAATTTTTTGCCAGGGAAAGCATTTCCTCATAATGAGGATAACAAAGATGAAAAAAAATAAATTTTGTATCCGGTGAGTTCCTGCACAGTGATGCACAATCCGATGGATTATCTTTTACCCACCGCATATTCATCACATTATTCATGGCCCATTGTCCGGTATGTAGTTTTACTGGTAATCCATATTCTGTAGCTTTATCAACAGAATACCAGAACAAATGGTCTTGAAGTTTTTTATCTTCTTCGGGACTATTTACTTGTAATTTAATTTTTTTTAAAAAGATTTTTTCAACTTCGTTGGCCTCTGTTCTTTCAAAATCAAGCTTTCGGAAATAGGCATTCCCAATTTTCACGGCTTTCGCATTCTTGCCATATTCAGAAAACCACCAATCAATAAGTGCGTGCCAATCAGATAAACTATTAATCTGAAAGTTTCCAGGAACGGAATATCCATTTATCGCTACTTGAATTAATCCATTTAATCCGATATCCTGAAGTAATAAGTCGGGAGACTCACTTTTTTTACATGCAATATTCGGAGAGTTTACATGACAATGCGTAATATTTGCAACATCTTGAATGATATATTTATAAAATCCTTTTCTCCTTGTTTGTTCGTATCTGTTTTGTAGTTCTCTGATATTATCCCCGGAAATATCATCGATTTCATAAAGTCTTTTAATGGTATGTCGAAATACTATTCCTGAAGTTGTGTTTTTTAAATGTGGCCAATACTCCTTTAAGATTCCCCATTTATTATTTGGATTAACCCGGTTTGAAAATAAACAATCAATCTGTTCTTTTGATATTCCTGCTGAAATCAAGTCAAAACTAAAATAAAGATTAAGTAATAATGCCCAATCATCACACGGAATGATTGGTTTTATACAATCCAGGCGTTCACACTCATCTATCAAATGCTCATGAGTATCAATGAATGGGGTGTTAAAAACCTTTTTTTCTATTAAATCTTTAATTTTCTCCATTTAATGATTTCTTTGCAGAATACAAATAATTTGTCATTCTCCTTTTTTATCTCAATTACGTAATTATTTCCAAAATCATATTTCCCAATCAATTTATCAAAAAAGTCAGGATTAATTTTTACCGGAGTTTCATCTTTAAGTCTGGATGCTTCAAAGAATAAACCGTCTTGATATTGAAATAAACGATCAACCATTGAGGATGTGTCTGATATGAATTTAATTTTGGCATTCCTGGCCTTGAAATAAAATTCATTTTCAGAAATGGGTGTCAAAGGACTTGCTTCCATGGCTGTCATTTGTCCAAATAATTGTTTGTCCTTCAGGGTTACCCACATGGCCATCCCTTGCCCATAATTATACCTGCCCACATATTTTTTCAAAATATTTTCGCTGACAATCTTGCCCGCACCGATCTCCTGCTTTTCCATTTTATCCTCAAGTATAAATTCAGATATGGCCTGACCATTCAAGATCGGATTAATATCCTGGGGTGTTGGAAGTGCGTTTATCAAAACACAAACGGTTAGTTTATTTTCCGGTTGGCGTTCAAGATAAGAATAGAAACCGTTGGAAACGCCCGAATGTTGTATAAAGTCAAGTCCCCTGTTTGTGCTTAAAAACCAACCAAACCCATAGTCAATCTTGCCGCCACTATTTAAAACTGCCCGTGTCAAAGCTGTTTTTAAAGTGGCATTTGATAAGACTTTTCCATTAAAAACAGCTTCGTTCCATTTATACAAATCCTTTGTGGTCGAATAAATACTTCCAACTCCCAAAGTCCACGACATTTCCTGAAAGTCAGCTTTCTTTACTGTTTCACCATTCATACTGTATCCTTGCGCTTCATTACTCAATACAATATTGGTTTCATAAATACCTGTATTTTTCATGCCCAGCGGTTTGAAAAATGTTTCGTTTAGATATTCACTTAAAGTTTTACCTGAAAGCTTCGAAACGATATAACCTAAAATAAAATAACCGGAATTGTTATACAGGTAGCGTTCTCCGGGATTAAAATCGTACGGAAGCTTTTTAATAATATCAAGTAATGCCTGAGGAGTAACAGGTTTGTTCATGTCAAAATCAGGTTGCGAACTATAATCATGGATTCCTGATGTATGCGTAAGAAGATGATATATAGTCACTTCATTACCACGAGGGAAATCGGGGATGTACTTTGACAATTTATCTTCAACTTTTATCTTTCCTTCTTCCTGAAGTTTGAGAATAGCAACAGCCGTAAATTGTTTTGAAACAGAACCTATTTTAAACTTTGTATCAGGCGTAACCGGAATTTTCTTTTCAATATCGGCATACCCAAATCCGTTTTGATATACAATATCTCCGTTTTGGGCAACCAATACCGAAGCTCCCGGCATTGAGCCGGTTTGTAAATTTTTAAATTTGTTGGAAATACAGGTATCCAGGCCAGGTATTTTACTCTTTTCCTGAGCTTGCAGATTAATACTTACGATGAGGTTAATCAAAATAATTACAGTCGAGATAAAACCAATTTTTTTCCTCATAACAACTACTGTTTATTTGATAATTTTGAAGGCATATAATGAAGCGCTACAGTTTGGTCGCACCTAATCTTTCATACAGCGAATAGACACTCCTTCATTTTTAACCCCAGGTTCAGGGTGTACATAACTGTGCCCCGAGTTCATATAAACATGCCACACATATGAACCTATTTCGGTGGAAGTACCCCAGGCACCATTATAACCCATTGGATAATACCATCCTTGATCCCCGCGAAAACCTCCGGGTAAGGCCGTAAAACCTGTTTCATTGTTCGAGCTAGTGTTCGGAATGGACCAATGGATTGTACTTGATTCCTTGAGTTTTACACCAGCACTATCTTCTCCTCCTAAGTAAGTAATCAATGTTATCCAATCTTCGTGTGTGGGAACATGCCAACCCGGAGGTGCAACATTTCTACTGTCAGCCATCGCATACCAATTATATAATCTACCATAAGTGACAATTGTATCACAATTATCAGTATTCAAAAAATTGCAGTATGCACCTGAAATAATTGAACGCCAGGCTGAAACAGCATTGGCTTTCTCAATTGGGTCACCATTGCGATATTTTGTTGTACGTAAATTCTCTGCCATCCATGTTTGCGAACCAATGGTGATGGTCTTATATTTATTGCCATCAATATCAATTAAAGCTCCATAAGTTTTATTTGAATTAAAAATAGCGCTACTTACACAATTATTTGTGTCGGGTGGATTTGTGTTGTTGTCCTTTTTCTTGCAACTCCCTGACAAAATCAATAAGAGTTCTATTCCGATTGAAAGAATTATCCAATTAATAGTTTGTTTTTTCATTCTGACAGAAATAAATATTTATCACAATTATTAATGAAAATGTTAATTAGTCGGTGTATTTTTTCCTTTGATTTATATCAAATAGTAAAGTCAGGGATCGTGGAACAACCCTTCCTCTTTGAACAATTACATCCCATTCAGGAATTAAATAGGCAATTCTAACTGCTTCTTTTATAAATGGATTATCCTTATTCGATTGTATGCCGGATATCGAAATACAATACGAAAAATCCCACAGGATACTATCAATTTCACCCTTTGTATTTGGCTGAACTCCAATTACTACTTGAAAATGATCATTGTACATATTTGGTAAACCTTCCCAAATAATTTGATGATAAATAGGGTCTGCTTAAAAACCCCTTGCTAGCTGAACGTAAGATATTTATGCCGATATTTGGTCTTACAAGTGCAAGGATATATGAAAAAAGCCCTCAAAAAGCGTGCACCAACACCAAAATATGTTAGCCCTAGCCAACTTTTGTTGGATGGTTTCCAGACCCCTTTTGATCAGACACTCAATCCAGAGAACCGCT
>CAIQUS010000006.1 GCA_903875045.1 uncultured Bacteroidales bacterium | reverse complement strand
GATGCTTTCCTCAATCCGGGATTCATGGCGCTGACCAAAGGAATTTTCTACCTTAACAACAGTTGGAACTTTACCTCCGGAACGCTGATCGGTAGCATGTATTGGACAGCCACCCCAAACGGCATCAACCGAAGCATGGCCCGTGGAGTCAACACCATCAATCCCAGCATTTCCAGATATGCGGGAAGCAGAGGGAATGCCTTTTCAGTCAGGTGTGTAAAGGATTAAGTAAAATATGAAGAAAAACCTGTTTATCGCCTTTGAAGGTATCGATGGCAGCGGAAAAAGTACGCAGGTCGAACATTTATCCGCCAAATTGAAAAATGCAGGCCATCAGGTCTACACGACTTGTGAGCCAACCAACAGCCCGATTGGTTCTATTATAAGAGATATATTCAACCATAAACTGGAAGGTGACCACAGAACGATCGCCGGCCTTTTTGTTGCCGACAGGCTGGATCATTTGCTGAACAAAACAAATGGGATACTAAAAAAACTGGAAGAAGGATTTACCGTAATTACCGACAGGTATTACTTTTCATCTTATGCATATCACGGGGTACACATGTCGCTCGACTGGGTTATTGAGGCAAACTCGCTGAGTGCTGATTTGCTTCGGCCCGACATGAACATCTATATTGACATGCCACCAGAGATCTGCATGAACCGCCTGAGCAAAGGCAGAAATTCACTGGAACTGTATGAAACTATTGAAAATCTCAACCAGGTCAGGGGCAAATATTCAGAGGCTTTTAACCGGCTTAAGAACACAGAAAAGATTTTTATCACTGATGGAAACCGCTTGCCGGAATTAATAGCGAACGATATCTGGGCTGAAATTTCTCACATACGTTAAAAAAGTTCCTTTTTTTTCAGGCAACCTTTTTATTTATCCACGTCTGTTTTTCAGTAACTTTATGCCTGAAAGTTCGTATAACTTTTGTGCTTTAATAATTTCTGTTTTTCGATTACCCTGTGTGAAAATGAGGTTTACATCTGTACTATTTTTCCTTCTTACGCTGCTTATTTCCAGCTCTCCCGCACTTGCTGAGGGCACCAAGGAGTTTCGTCCTGCATCAGGAAACAAAGGTGAGTTATGTATCGACACAACCCGCAATAAATTCGGTGTTGTGACCGCAACCGCAGATTACAGGCTTTGCATTCATATTTCAGATTATACCACAGAGGCAATATATTTTGGTTTTGGCACCACCAAACATAACCTTGGCGTCGCGACATTCAGATTTTACCGGCCTGATGACGTGATAGACACATCAGGCACTGTTCCCACTACCACCGGGAACAGGGGCTTTATTGACAACTATAGCCAGGCTTTTGACGGGCCAACCGTTGTTGCTCCCGGAACCGGTTACTGGGGGTTGAGATGTACCCCGGATATGAACGGTGATTATTATCTTGCCTTTAAAATTACATGGCAAACTGGTTTTGGGGTAGAAACATATAAAACCTGGGAAAATTTTGATGTTACAGTTGTCAAGACTACAACCATGACCTCCCTCCCCGGAAGGTTGTGGTCAAAAGCCTGGCAACTTTACTGTGAAAACCCTACCGCAGGAAGTACAAACCGGTATTGGGGCAAGATGTTTGTTTATTCAGCAGACAGCATTGTGACCAAAATCGATTTTAATGGAATAATACCAGGAACATTTACTGTGTCGTGCAACCATTCCGGGTGTTATGCCTCACCACCTATGGCAGCGGCAACAGCCCGGAAATCTGTCGATAACGAACACACCTTCCCCGAATTTAAAATTTTCCTCAACGATCCTGACAATCCCGCTTATCCTAGCGGGGTACTTGGCGGATTGGACAATACGATACCAATCACAGCGGTGAGGAATTGCGATGGTACCATTGATTTCACTTTCGGATGTACCAAGGCCGGAAATGTTGAGTTGAAGCTGTTGCTGGGAGCACTGGGCCCACCTTATGTTGACAGGATTATTCCACAACAGGTAACTACCGGGTTAAATACAGTTCATTGGGACGGATTTGATGGTGCTGTTCCTCCGAATTCGATACCCAATGGTCTTACATTTCTTTTTTATATAAGTTATGTAAATGGGCTGACCCACTTACCCTTATATGATGTGGAATTTAACAACAACGGCTTTCTGCTTGACCTCATCCGGCCAACCACGGTACCTGCCCCGCCCGATCCGCTATTTTACTGGGATGATTCCAACTTCTCAGGAGGTTCAACAAATTTAATCGGATGCTTACCTGTTCCACCCGTTACAGGCTGCCATATCTGGAACTCACCTCCGTTTGGTTTTGGAAACAACCGTACCATCAACACCTGGTGGTATGCTGTGAGTACAAGTTCAGCCCAGACCTCCATCACAGAAAAACGACTTCCTTCTTCCCTGGGAACTATTACAGGACCAGCTCAGATCTGTCAGGGCAATTCTGCAACTTATTCCGTTGTGGCCGATCCAAACACACTAAAATACTGCTGGTCATTTCCAGGGGGCGTTGACACAACATTTATCCCGACAATTACAATCAGCATCCCTGCAAACGCACCAACAGGTCCGGGCCAGATTACAGTGAAAGGGTTTAACCTGGAGTGCGGCGCAGGACCGGTTTCCTCTCTTGCAGTTACCATTAATCCTTTTGCTTCACCTACGATAACCGGTAGCAGTTCAGTTTGTGCCGGGGCAACTGGCATTACCTATACTACTCAGAGCGGGCAGACCAATTATTTGTGGGTTGTGCCTCCCGGAGCCCTTCTCACCGGCGGGGGAGGTGTGTCCAACAATTTTGTTACAGTTACGTGGAACCTTACAGGAGTACAAAATATAACAGTAAATTATACCAATGCAACAACCGGATGCACCTCTCCTACACCATTTGTTTTTCCTGTTACTGTTCACCCACTCCCTGTACCTGTCATCTCGGGAAATCCGAGTCTTTGCGAAGGTGCTTCCGGCCAGGTTTATACCACGGAAGCCGGCCATTCTAATTACGTTTGGACAATATCTTCAGGTGCGATTATCGAATCGGGAGGAACATCCAACACCATCACCCTCACCTGGACCACTGCCGGAGTTCATACCGTTTATGTCAATTACACGGATATTCATGGGTGTACCGCCGCCGCAGCCACTGGATATCCGGTTACCGTAAATCAGTTGCCCAATGTGCTTTTCAACTACATAACACCAGCGAGTTGTTCAGGGGTGGCGCTAAATATCACGCTGTCATCTAATGTTTCCGGAGCATCTTTTGCCTGGGCAGCAACCGGAAGCTCAGGCAATGTCAATCCGCAAACTGCCTCAGGAAACGGGAACATTGCACAAATCTTTACCAACACAGGCACTGCCATTGAAAATGTAATTTTCTCAGTGACACCTACCGCCACAGGATGTTCGCCGGTTGCTCCGGTTTTGTCAAACCCGGTTCCGATATACCCGGTTCCTGACCTGATCACTTCACCGGCCACCCTCACCGTTTGCCCGAACAGCCAGGCCAATGTGACATTGAGTTCAAACGTACTGAATACAACCTTTTCCTGGACGGCAACCGGCAGCACCGGAATTACACCTGCTTTAGTTAATGGAAACGGGAATATCGCCGAAACATTTCAAAAT
>CAIQUS010000005.1 GCA_903875045.1 uncultured Bacteroidales bacterium | reverse complement strand
CTGCTGAATTATGATGAACGGAAACATTTTTACCAACGGGCCATCGATACGGTGAACCCCGTCCTTACAGGTTTGGTGAGAGCAAACAGTGGCAAACTGACTGCAATCCCCGACCATTCATCCGACTGGGATGCCGGGTTTACTTACCGGCTAACCAGCGCCACCGGAACATCCCCGCTAACGCTGACCCTGGCATCCAACGGGTTGACCGGATCCATTCCTGCGGCATCGGGATCTGTAAATGGGTATCTCAAATCGACCGACTGGAATATATTTAACAACAAACAAAATTCTTTAGGCTATACGGCAGAAAATCAGGAAAATAAATCCACAAATGCAAATTTGGGCACCTCCGATATTCTTTATCCGACTCAAAATGCTGTTAAAACATATGTGAATGGATTAAGCAGTAATTACATTGCGAATTCCGGTAATCTGCAGACTGGCACCTTCCATATTACCGGTAATGGCTGGGTTCAGGGCGGAAATGTTGGTATTGGTACTTCCGTTACTCCTGCTTACCTGCTCGATATCAATGGTTCCTCCAACATCATGCGTATTCAAACACTTCCGGTCAGTGTCATAAATACTTCTGTCCTGGTGGTGGATGATGCAACAGGCGTTGTTTCAAAACGGACAAACAATTTTGCTGCTGGTACCGTAACCGCCGTAACCGCCAGTCCTCCGGTATCAAGTACCGGGGGAACAACACCGAATATTTCCATTTCTCAGGCTACAACATCTGTAAGTGGATATTTGACCTCAACTGACTGGAATTTATTCAATAGCAAGGAAAATGTTTTATCATTTAATTCACCATTGAGCAGGGCTAATAATTCAATATCACTGGCAGCTGCATCCGGAAGCCAGAACGGATATCTGTCGAGCTCGGATTTTACACGATTGCATGGAAGCAACGGGAGTGTTTTATTTTACGATGCAAATGGGATACAACAGGACAATACAAAATTGTACTTTGATCATGTGAATAACCGATTAGGTATTGGAACAAACAACCCTCAGACACTTCTTTCTGTGGGAAGTTCAAGCCCGTTCCAGGTTGCAACAGACGGGCATTGCACGGTAACAGGCACTTTTGGAAGTAGTTCAGCAATTACAGGGACGAATACCAACGGAACGGGTGTTGCCGGGACAGGTAATGTTTATGGTGTTTACGGTCAGTCGACGATTGGATCCGGGGAAAGAGCCGGAGGGTACTTTTATTCAGGTGCCAATGCGTATGCACGGGTTGGCGGATATAAGCAGATATCGCCAGGAGTGTATGATGCATACCTGATTTGGGGAGTGGGAAAATTAGTCACACAGAACAAATCCAATGATGGTTCAGTCCTTGACATGTACTGCCCGGTAAGTCCCGAAACAGTGATTACTGATTATGGAACAGGAAAGCTGATCAACGGGATGTGCCATGTTCAGATAGATCCAGCCATTGCAAAAAGAATTATGATGAATGAAAAGTATCCGGTCAGGGTGTTTATACAACTTGAAGCTGATTGTAAAGGAGTTTATGTGACGAATAAATCTACGACTGGTTTTGATGTAATCGAATTAATGGGCGGAAGTTCTGATGCCGGTTTTTCCTGGTCACTCACTGCCAATGTGAAAGATGATAACTTGACAGGTTCTGCGTCCGAACCCCGGAACCCCGGAGTCAGATCAACAGAATACCGAATCCGGGAATGAACTACAGCATATTATAATTGAAGTGGAAGATGCTAAAAAGAATATGACTATCCGCTGGCATACCTACTCAAACCAACCTTGAAAAAAGTTATTTATGACAGAAAATGAGATTTCGGAAAAGATAATCGGCTGTGCAATTGAGGTTCATAAATCGCTTGGACCTGGGTTGCTTGAAAGCGCTTACCTTGAGTGCTTGTTTTACGAATTACTAAAGGCTGGTCTAAAAGTTGAAAAGCAAAAGCCTTTGCCATTAGTTTACAAGGAAGTAAAGTTAGATGTTGGATACCGATTAGATTTAGTTGTTGAAGGAAAAGTAATCATCGAACTAAAGTCTGTTGATGCGTTAAACGAAATTCATATCGCACAAGTTTTAACTTATTTGAAACTATCAGGTTGTAAATTAGGATTATTAATAAATTTTAATGTGTTGCGTGTTGTAGAAGGAAGCAAAAGATTGGTTAACAATCTTTAGCCTTGCGGTTCTTTGCGTAAAAACTCAGCGGTTCTCTGCGGTTTATCATTTTTTTACCGCAGAGTTACGCAAAGAAATCGCAAAGAGTCGCAGAGTAGGTAAATATTAATTAGGTACACAAGCGGATAGTCATAAAAAATAATTTAATAAACTAAAAATGAACAAGTATTATTTTTTGTTAGCGGTTGTTTGGCTCTGTTCGCCGTTTATGGCAGATGCTGCAACTGACACCGTTGTGTCGTGTCATGATACAACAGTATGTCTTTACCAGTCAGATTTTCAAATTGTTGTGTGTTCACCCTACGGCGGCCATTATTTTGGTCCAGGAGTTAAAGACACGGTTGAAAACACGTATGTGCCTTTTTGGGCCGGTGTGGGAAAACACCTGGTTACTTACCGAATAGGAACCTTTACTTGCTCTTTTTATGTTACAATCATTGACCAGGTCAATGCAGGTTCCATTGTTGGTGATAATAAAATATGCAGCGAAGGCGAAGAAAAAGCGTATCAAATTCCTTCTGACACAACGGCAAGGATGTACTACTGGAAAATACCCCAATGGAATAATTTCGCCGATAGTACCACAGTTCCAATTAACTCAATCCGTTATGACAATTCATTTAATGGTGGAACATTGCAGGCATCTGTACGTAATCAATGCGGGGAGGGAAATGGATCAAGTATCCAGATTCAGGTGCTGCCCACGCCGGTTCCTACCATAAAAAACCTTTCTGATACGCTCAGCCTGGTGGATAATATTTGCAAAAACCAGCGACTTTCCTATTATGCTTATGGCGATTTCGACAGTTGCAGATGGACTATCCAGGGGGGAACACTCATCAGCAATGACACTTCACGGTTAATGGCCGTAAAATGGGGAAAGAATACGGGAGAAGGACAATTAGGAGTTGCCGTATATAAAAACGGATGTTCCGGCTCATCATTCAGAAATGTCATCCTGGGACAGGAAACAGCCCCCGATCCTGCAGTAATCTGGTTGTTCGGGTATAACATGCTTGTTTGCAGCGATTCCACCGCCGGATCCTACTGCTGGTTCCAGGACAATAATGTTTATACAGGGGTTGTCTCAGCTTCAGGACGTTACATTCTTCCTGATCCGCAAAATAAACAGTCCACCTTTTTCGTGCGGACAAGCGGCAATCCTTCCTGTGAAACCTGTTACAACGATTCTGAGTCTTTCAGCTTTTCGAAAACGGGGTTTGACCATCTGACCAGGGTATTTCAAATTGCCCCAAATCCCGCTACAAACACCATCGAACTAAAAACCGGCAGCGGCATCGATCCTGAAGGCCGTTTCCTTTTGTATAATCAGCATGGGGTCCTGGTAAAGGAGAAAATCATTAAACCAGGTAATCTGCGAACCGATATATCAAATTTGCCCGCCGGACTTTATTTTGTTGAATTCATAAGTGAGGCGGGTATAAAACTCACATCCAGAATCATTAAATTATAAGACCATGAAGAACCGATTGAATGCAGGAGTATTCCTGATGGCGCTTTTGGTTTTGCCCGGAATGCAACTCAAGGCACAAACGGATGGAACAACACTGAAGAAGGTGGAAAAATGTATCCGGGATTACCAGGACCATTCAAGTCTGGGAAACCCGGGAAGCACATTTATCGACTCTGCCACCATCAGCGCATTCCGTGATCTTTTCGAATTAAACGCAAACCTTTATTGGGACCTGTACAAAACGGAAGCTTCCAGAACAAATTACCTGTTGTCGGTTGATGACTATGTTGATAGTGTCAATATGATATACAATGGGTTGAAGCCAATTATCTCTTATGGAAGATATGATATCAGGTTGAGCCCGGACGGTCAAACCGCCATCGTTTATCTGGTTAAAATTAATTCGCTTCCGGTTGAAAAAATGGTGAAAAAGCAAAAGTTCTCGCGTACAATTACCATGTTAAGGATGCTGGTAAATGTTCATAACGATGGTGTCTTAATACAAAATATTTCAATGGACACCAGGCTTACAAGAATAAGAAGCTGTTATGTCGCATGGGGTTATCCTTTCGTAACCAGTATTTCCAATAATATTTTTGGTCAGCCGGTTTCCAATATTGATCCCGGAGTAACATCCGATTATTCCATGGGGCATATCAGCGGATATAGTTTAGGCATCTCAACGGATCTAAGATTCGACAGACAATCGGCAGATGGAATTCTGTTAAATGTGGCCCTGTTTTATACGAAAACCAGCTTTGACATAAATATCAGCAACTATGTTTATTCATACCGGCAAACCTTTGATCCGGGTGATAAAGCCTTTGAATGTACGGTATTCGACAGGGCAAACGCTATCTCTGAAAAAATATCCTTCAACAGTATCTCGATGCCGGTGACCATCAAATGGTATCTCTCAAAAAAAACGTCGGGAATCCAACCAGGCCGTCAGCAGAATTTCTCCTCACAGGGAACTAAGGGATCTAATCAATCGCTGAGGTTAAAATACTATGTTAGAGGCGGGCCACAATTATCCCTTGTATCAGGAACAACGGAGGTTGCTTACGATTTGTCGCATTCAGGGGGAGGTTTGTTTATTTACGAGGGCCAAAAAAACTTACCCGGTGGCGATAAAATCTGGTTTTACCTGGATAAGAATAATGAGCGGGTGGATGGTCCAAATTTCTTTGCTCAAAAAACGTTCAGGTACTCGACGTCCCTTTCCCTGCATAAGGTCTTTTTATCGGCTGTTATTGCTTTTGGAATTGAAGCTAAATTCAATAAAATTCTTATCGGGCTGGAACCCTGGTTAAACATTGGGATTACCAGTATTTCAAGCCAGAATGATTACACCGCTTATCAATTGTATCCGACAGCCGGATATACCAGCTTCCTCCAAACCTACCGTTCGCCAAAAATCAATTCATTTGGTTTAAATGTTGTCATCGGCAAAATTTTTAACAGGAAATATTAATCACCATGAGAAGAAGATCGCTCTTTTTGGTCACTGCCCTGATATCTCTATTGACTTTTTCCCTTTTCGCCCAGAAAACCGCACTGAGACAACCGGAATGTCTTTTAAAACCTGACAAAGAAGTAAAAATAGACCAGATAATCTCTGATAATTGTTCAAAAGCAAATGGCCCCTGGACGGTTTATGCCAACAGAGGAAATGATTTTGGGAAAAAATATTATGTGGTGGATGAAAGCCTGACAGGATTCCTCATTTATTCAGGGACCGGCGTGAACGGGCTGACAATACAAAATGCACATGAAGTTGGCTGGAAGCCCAAATCAAACTACCTCTTTCATTTTTCTGCGGATTTCACACCAGAGGCACTCATTCACCGAAAGTGTGTTGTTTTAAATTCGCAGGGGTTGGTCGACAGTATTTGTCAGGGTTTGGCTGAAGAGTCGCGAATCCCGGTTTTTCATTCACCGGCCGACAGGGATACCATTGACTATTTGCCGTTGTATTCTATTTATTTCATATACCAGAGTGAAAACAGAAGATACCTTCTGGGCAAGGATTTTTCATTTACACCCGATGCCACATTTAATTCCCAGATCATAGGATGGGTGGACGCAAACAGGGTGTTTAATTACGACAACCGGTTATGTTTTGAACCGAATTTTCAATCGGGCTCAGTCCAGAAAAGGAGATGCGATCAGGTTTTCGGGAATGCAAAGGTTTTTTATAATGTCAATGAACTCGGCGTGTTTATCACGAACAGGAAAGTAAATATTGAACCATTATGGGAAGAACCCGCCTATTTTTATTTGCCACCGGCCATGGCCCTTGATATAAAGAACGGGAAAATGAAGGATGAAACCATGCGGAAAACCATTTGCAATAATTGCAGGCAGGGAACGGGTTGTTTAAAGTCATTTCCCAATAAACCATTAAACTCCGATTTTTTCCGGTTTCCTTTTCTGGGTGTGAATAAGGTTGACAGAAAAATATTTCAGGTTGCCGCAACCGGGAAGTATATCAGGGGCAGGCAAAGTATTTGTGATTCTTTGTCCAAAAACAAAAACAAACTGAACGTGTTCTTCATCATTCCTGATTCCCTGCCCACATCTTATTCCGTATTTTTTTTGAATCAGTTGCATACAAAGTACACAAGTTTTACCAAGAAATATAATGCATGCTATTATCCCCGGCATGCCAGCCGTATTTCACTGGTTGGTAATATGGATTCCGGTCAAACCAATTATGATGTTCTTCTCGACAGCCTGATCAAACACAAGCCAAACGCTATCTCTTCGGATGATCAGAATTGTTTTTTCATGCTGAAACAGGTTTTAATGAAGGAACCATTCAACAATCAGGAAACAAATCTGATCGTGCTGATAAATACCAGTAAAAAGTTATTTGGTTTAAATGACCTCCATTCGGAAATCTCAACCTTGCTGGCAGAAAAAAACTGTTATTTGCTCACCTTCGACCTGTCGGATAACCCATCGTTCACTGTTACAGTTGATGGTATTATGCGAAGAGCTGTCGACGTTTTTAAACAAAACCACACCCTGGATCCCATTCCTTTTACCTGGACGCAAACAGGTAAATGCAAGGTACTTACGAACTATCTTTTGGCTGCAGCCTGGTCAATCGATACAACCGGATTGAAAGGACCTCAAATCCTGGATTATATTCAAGCTTCTTACGATCCTGTGATCACAACTATTTCACAGGTTATCAATGTTGAGTGCAGCAGCAATTCCGATACGGTTGGCCTTACCCCTAATGAAACAGCGTTCCGGCAGGGTTTGGAAAAGCTGGTGCCGGGATGCGGAAAAAATATCAACTCCATGAGGATACTTCAAAAGGGATTTATCCGGATTAATTACCAGGATACAAAGGCTGCAGTGGATTCCATTGACAATATCTGGCATGCAGAAGTTCTGATGACCGAAGATGAACTGGATGATTTAACCTCTGCGATCGATGGCCTTACGATCGATCTGACCTCCACGAATGTTTGTGAACGAATTTGTGATTTATGGCAAATCCTGATCAGGCGTTTTATAGGTGAAAATATGATCCTGAGCAATTCATACCTGGAGTTTACCATACCACAGATCTTGGATAAAATGATCGGTGCAAGTTTCGGGTACGCTTATTCAGAAAAGATAAAAAAAATCACAATCAGGCAAATATGTGAATGTCAGGATGATGTGAATGAACCTGCCATTGAATATCAGGAAAAGCTCAGCAAGAAAAACAATGAGTTGAAAGCGATACTCAATCAAAAACCGTTCAAAATCGAAAGAGAAAATGGTAAAACAACGAACATCCATTATTATTGGGTCCCGGTTTCTTTATTGCCATAACTGCTAAAACCCGCCATGAATGCATTTGAAATAGAGAATCTGAAGTGTTCATATCAGCACAAGGAACAAGCGATCGTTTTTATCGAAAAACTTGAAATCCCCAGGGGAAAGCTGACTGTGATCCTTGGCAGGTCGGGCAGTGGGAAATCCACCCTGATTGAAGCCCTTGGATTGATGAACAATACCATTCAGTCAGGAAAGGTTGAGTACCATTCACCCGACGGGGTGTTGGACCTTGTCCATCTCTGGCACAATGCAAAAAAGATTGCAACCATCCGGAAGGATTATTTTTCATTCATTTTTCAGGATGATTACCTGATGCCTTATTACACCTGTCGTGAAAACATGCTGATTGCAAGGCTGATCCAGGGAGAAATCACTCCTGCCCTTGCCTCAGAAAAGTTGGAGAAACCTATGAATTCTCTATCATTGTCAGGAAACGGCCTTCAAAAAAGGTTTCCATTCCAGGTTGCCGGCGGGCAAAAACAGAGATTATCATTCACAAGGGCTGTTCTAAAGAATTTTGATGTTCTGTTCGGCGATGAACCAACCGGGAACCTGGATAATAAAAGTTCCATTGATTTGCTGGATTTTATTCAGGAAATTATACAGAATAATGGTTGTTCTGCCATTATTGTATCTCATAATATCGAACTCTCTGTTGAGAAAGCCGACAAGATAATTGTTTTAACTCCTGCGGATAAAAAGGGTGCTTTATTCAGCATGAAGGCTGAAAATGTTTTTTGCAGGAATACAACCAGTGAATGGGATGAAGGTTATAAGAAATTTCTGGTAGACCGGATCAAACTGATCCTGTAAAATGGGAACCGGTTTTTACACTTTGGTTGAAGTATCATGAAAAAAAAATACACATTCCGGCAAGTTGTTCGTAAAAATGAATTTATGGCCATCGCCGGGTTCAGGTACCGCACAATCACCTATTTATCAGGGATTCTGATCCTTACATTTTTATGCATCGGTTTTGCCAATAAAGCACTGGAATATCAAAAGAAACTGGCGGTCAATCCTTTTTCAAACTGGATCAACATTGAAGTGACCAAAAGTGTACAGGAATCATCCCTGAACTTGATGGCCGATTTGGCCGACCCGGGTTTAAAGAGCCGTTTTTTAATCAGAAATATTTACATGTCAAAGGGTTTCGGGGCTTCATTTCTCGACCGGAAAGGACATTCTTCCGGTCTGCCTTTGCCAAAGGCAAGAACCATTGACTCCAAAAGTTCCATTATTCTGACACTGCTGGATTCGAATAATACCCATAAATCCACATCTACGGTCAATGTATTTCAAAAGGAACCATTTGGATTTGTTGTTACCTCCAAATTCCTTGAAAAAACAGGGTTTCACCGTGATTCGGTCAGATACCTGATGTATGGATTGTATGACCAATTCTATGTGCCGGTTCCCATCCTCGGGGTTGTAAAGGAACTTCCGGACCATGCGGATGTGCTGTGTACCGATTCTTTCTACATAATGAAGTCTTATTGTTATCCCGCCGACCTTGTCTATTCCAAACTTTTTATTGAAACCGAAGAGAGGAAACAGGTTGAAGTCTTTAAAACGGCACTTGAACAAACATATAATGCGTCTGCTGATTCAACAGGTTACGATGCTGAGAAAGGTTTGACCATCCTCTTTTTTTTGAACCAAAAAACCACGACGCAGCAAATTTTTGAGAATCGGCTGAGTTTACTTTACCAGCTACCCGCTCTTCGGAACTTTCATTTCGGAGTCTATTCCGGGGTTGTAAATGACACATCACAGGAGGCCAATTATAACTATTCAAAAAAGAAGAAGAATTTTAATTTCGATTACCTGGCTGTTGAATTCAGCCGGCTTGATAAATTAAAAGAATTCTCTGATTATATCAAGAACCGGTATAACGTTTCGATCAACATGGAGACCGTAGAGCAAAGGCAGAATTTTTTGTTTTCCCTGAATATTTCATTGGGTGCCATTCTTTTGGTTTTGGTTATTTCCGGCTTGTCGATACTGATCTTTCTCTCAAATTCATTGAAAAACCATCTTGACAGGGTAAAGAGGAATCTTGGTAATTTCCTGGCATTTGGGGCCAATCGCAACATCATCATCGAAATTTACACTTATGTTGTGTTGAAAATTTTATTGATTTCGATCACCATCGCCTTCATTTTATCGTATGCAGCCGGGGAACTTTTTGAAATATTCATCCTGAAAAAATTGTTAATCCTGAAAACTGACCAGGATTTTTTTTCATTGGTTAATATATGGCTGGTCGCATTCATTCTTGTAATTATCATGGCGGCAGTAGGTAAAACATTAGTTACCGTATGGATCCTGGTCAGAAAATCGCCTGGCGACCTCATTTATGAAAGGGAACAACGTAAAGGAACAATCAATTGAAAATAACACAAACGGCTATGAATCAAATTCTTTATCGGTTTCCATGGTATTCGCCCAGTCCGGGAACACTTTATAAATGGCTGTATACCAGAAAAAGGGCGCTGAGGGGCACAAATTTTCAATCGCCCGGATTGTTCGATACGGCCGGTTTCGGAACCGACGCTTTTCTTTTCACCATGGCGGTACTCCTGGAAATTATCGGCCTTGTTGTTTTTTATGTTTTTTTTGAAAGCATATTATTCGCAGCACTTTTTTTTGTACTCGACTTCATTTTTGCTATTTGTTCACATTGGAATATGGGGCGATGGACCGAACTGAAAAATCAGTTGGCACTTGTCCGTGATTTTGAATTCGGGGAATCGAACGACACGGGCAGAAGCGGAAATCTGAAGCCTGTTGCCGCAAGGATCAGGTGGAGAAAGCAAGCCATCACCCGGTTTAAAATGTTTGCCGTCGCTTTTTATATCCTCATTGCAGGAATTGCGGCCTTTAAAGTGGCCGGGTTTTTCAATGGATGGTTTCAAAGCGGCAATGAATTTGGGGTGATTCCGATCCTTATCGCCGTGACTTATGCCGTTGTTGCATTTATACACATTTATGCGACCGGGTATTTTTTTGCAGAACTTTATGTCCGGTTTCTGACAAAAAGGGAGGCAAATGATCATGAGTTCACCCGGAATTTTTCCACCGATATGCTGAATCCTTATGCCGTAGCCAATATACAGTTGCGAAGCGGATTGGAATTTACCTATCCTGATCCGCCAAACCGGCAACCGCTGATTTTACCCCGAACGCATATTCAATGTAACAATCACTGGCTCAAATACAACACATTATTCACGTTTGGAGTACTTACAGATGTTCAAATCGGACAGATCAGGCAAAACATCAACGACCCGAACGGATCTGTTCTGAACGAAAAACGGGATGTCTTTTTAAAGTATGCCTTATTTCATCAGTTAACCACCATTTTGTCGAACAACCCGGCCCACAACCAGGCCCCACCCCCGGTCGTACCCGAACCACCACCTGCCCCGGTATTTCCTTTGCCACCTGCCCAGCCACTTATGAATGACGATGAGGCATATCCCTGGTTTACACCCAGTCTTGAAACGAAAAGAATCTGGTTGCATACCCGCAAACAGATTTACCAGGGAGGAACATTTCAGTCCCCCGGTTTTTTTGATACCGCCAATTTTCAGACAGATACTTTTCTGTTTTCGCTGGCAGTTGTTCTGGAGATTGTTGGCCTGATTGCTTTCTATGGGTTTTTTGGAAACATTTTGTTTGCCGGACTCTTTTTTTTACTTGACTTTATTTTTGCCATCGGGGCGCATTGGAATAAAGGAAGGCTGGCCATGTTAAAAAATCAGCTGGCCCTGATCCATCCTCCATGTACTCCTCCATTTACTTTTCCCGAGCCGGGAGATAACGGTTCGTCCGGGAATCTCCCCCCTGATCCGGTGAGAATTGCATGGCGACTCAGGGCCATCAAGCGATTCAGCATGGTTTCCTACTTCTTTTATACCTGTATTTGCGGTATCGCGGCATTTAAAACCTTTGGCTTTATTGATGGCTGGTTTCAGGCAGGGCAATCATTTGGAGTGATACCGCTCATGATCGCCATCACCTACGCGCTGGTCGCATTCATTCATATCTATTCAACCGGATATTTCTTTGCTGAAAGTTATTACAGATTCAGGCTTGGCCGGGAACGGCTGGCACATAAGCTTACCCACGCATTTACCGTACCTGATTTTCCATTGTATTTAACAACAACCATAGGCCTTCCCGGGGGAATGCAGATGAATACCATCATTCCCCACGGAGGTCATTATTTGATAAACAACACGTTATATACTTTTGGATTAATTACCGATCAGCAAATCAGCAATATCAGCCTTGCTTTGCCAACGGCATCAGAGCGGGAATGTTTTATTAAATACACGCTTCATCATCAAATCACCAATGTGATGGGACTGGCCCCTGTAACAGGTTCACCCACTTTTTTAGGACATATTCAACTGCCACCTCCGCTGATGCCCCCCGAACGTGATGCCCCACAAAATCATATAAACACAATCCACGTCCATCCTGAAAATCACAGGGTTGATCTTGCTTAAAGAAAACGTTTTGTTTAACATAACAGACAGGATGAATATGAAATATCTTCAAATAAACAGGCAGTCGATGGTTAGTAAGGCTTTATGGCTTTTGTTGTTTGTTGCGTTAGGTTGCTCACAACGCAGTTGCAGTTGTAAAAGATTAGAAACCATTAAGCAGGAAATAGTCATTGCCGACAGGCTTGGGGACAAACCGACTGATAAATTTCCTGTGGATTTCGTAAATCTGCTGTACATCAAAAATCTGCTGTCTGTAAAAGATGCTGACACTTTGTTACAGCGTTTCAAGCCGAATGTTGCCTTAAAAAGGCTGGATGCCAATGTGATGATCAGCAATGTTCAAAAACTCGGCATGAATGACTGGCAGCGCTTCATACGCAGTATTTTCACCCTGTCGCCCGATAACTACGATCCTGATCTGGAGGGCAGATTTCAGGCTAATGAAATCGGAAATGATTTTTCTGCAAAATCTGCATTAACTGATTCATTAAAGAGTGTATCGATCAACCAATATTTGTTGAATGAGTTGCAGGTTCCTCAAAAGTGCATCGTATATTTTTACAGTGGCAATGTCAACAATAATTTTTACCGGTGTAAAATAAATTTATCCGATACGGCATCGAAAGTATCAACCGGTTCATACGCATCACAGCACCAAAAAAAATCAGGCAAAGGATTGGGCTGTGCGAATTTTGAAACTGCTGCCAATAAAAATCATCAGGCAATAAAGCAGATGGACACCGTTTTTCAGATTTTTCACAGCATCGATTGCATCAACTTTTTAATCGCGAAAAATGCCGATTCGGTTGCGTTGAGTGGAAGTGGTTGCTCTGCGAAAGACCATACCGTAAAACACATCATCATTTTTGAGCCACCCAGTACTGGTCCGGTAAATTCTGACACTATAAAAATGGTTGATGTACCTGCAGAAGATACGATATGCAATAACGTACCACGGAAAGTTATCGGCCCTTTTATCACCAATATTCCCGCTGATTCAATTTGCTGGGAGCTGATCCAGCCATGCAAGGGTATGAGGATTATACCAGTGAAAGGCAAAGGCGACAGTTGCGTTTTACAATTAAACCGTGAAAAGGTTAATGCCGCCGGTGAGGTGGTTATCCAGATAACACCATACAAGGACACACTTCCGTCGATATCTTCCAATATAAAATTTAGGGTCAGATCCTGTGACATTCAAAGAACTGCCCGTAAGCCTGTCAGACAACCGGCATCCGCTGCTCCAAAAGTTAACCCGGTGAACACTGCCAGGACAAATCACCGGATGACAAAAATCGACACTACTGAGACCAACCAGCTCCGGCGTCAAATCATCAATGACTTCAGGGAACTTTTGTTTATGTATGCCAAAACGCAAACCCTGACCGAACAAAAATATTTCAGGACCTCGGCCCTGAATAAAATCCGTGAAATCCCGGATGTGATGGTTGACATCATTCCCAAGAACGACATTTCCACCTTTCTCGACGACATTGCCGCAGGATCATCGGCATGGGCCCTTCCCAGGGTTACACCCATTATTGATAAGCGTTCGTGTCTGATTATCGGGGTGACGATTGAGCAGAAGTGAGTACCGGAAAAAAGTTTTCCATAAAATCGAGTGGCAAAGAAAAATAATCGCACCTTTATGGTTGAATAGCAATGTCGTTCATTTGGTGAAAACAATTAATCAATTCATGATGAAAATCAGAAACACGCTTATCTTAATTGCCTGCTTACTTGTGGCAATTTCATGCAAAAACAAAGAAAGGTATATGGAAAAGGCGGTGGGTTTTGAAATGATGGTATCTCCCGGAGATGTACCGCCACCTCCTCCGCCTCCCGGTGTGAAGTCGGCGAGCCAGGAAAAGAACAGCAGTCCAAAACTGGTGAAAAAGGGCGAATTAACCATCGCGTCCAATGACCTTGAAGCAACCAAAGCGCTGATTTATAAGTTTGTGAAGGAATGCAACGGATATGTCACCAATGAGAATCTGGTAAAAGACGAAATCTTTGCCCACATAGAGATGTCATTGAATGTGCAGGCTTCTCATTTTGAAATGTTTTTGAAATTGCTTGACTCCTCAAAGGTCAACATTGTATCAAGTACTTTTTCTGTGGAAGATGTATCACTCAAGTACATTGACGACTCAACCAGGTTGCAAAACAAGAAAAAGCTTGAGCAGAAATACCGGGATTTGTTATCCAGGGCAAAAGACATGAAAGACTTGCTGGAGATCGAAGATAAACTTGAAGAAATTCAAACGGAAATTGAAGTCAGGGAAAGCCAGTTAAAAATGCTTGATAAACAGATTGCCTATAGTGAGTTTACCGTAAAAATCGAAAAAGACAATGTTTATTTACCCTACAACGCAAGGTCTAAATTTACCTACAGGCTTGGTCAGGGCATCGTTGCAGGGTGGGATGGGGTAAAATCCATGGTCATCTTTTTATTTTCAATCTGGCCTCTTTATTTGCTGATCGCACTGGTTGTTTTTGCGATAAAGGCCATCATCAAACGAAGGAAAAAGCAGTACTAAATGAATAAGGTCACCTGTTTCCTGTTTTGGCCTCTGTGTTTACTGATCATATTGACCATGTTAGCCTCCTGCAAAGGGAAAGAGGATCCTTTGCCTGCATCTCCGTCAGGAACCATCGGATTTTCGATCGATCACCGGGTGAACGGGCAACCGTTAAAATTCAATGAGCTGATTTACACCAATGCCGCCGGCAACAATTACCTGATCACCGATTTGATCTATTTTATTTCCGACATCACCTTTTACCATAACAACGGAGCGGCTAAGGTAATAGGGGAGGTGAAGGATATATTTTATATCAACGAGAGCATGCCGGCGACAAAAACAATCCAATTCTCCGACAAGATTGCTGTCGGAAATTATGATTCCATTGCATTTACCTTTGGGATTTCTGAGGCAAAAAACAAATCGTTTCTTTATGTAAATCCCCCTGAAGTGCTCATGGGATGGCCGGAGGTTCTTGGCGGGGGTTACCATTATATGATGATGAACGGGAAATGGAAGGATGCAGCAGGAAGTGTGACACCATTTAATTTTCATCTTGGGATCGGGCAATTATATAAGGGTTCCGGTTACAATGTTGATTCGATTTATGCGTTTGTCCAGAATTGGTTCAGGGTAAGTTTGCCGGGTTCATCTTTTCAATTGGCAGACAAAGAAAACCTCACTTTCGGACTCACCATGAACATCGGACAATGGTTTGAAGACCCGCATGTGTATGATCATAATTATTGGGGAGGCGCCATTATGCAAAACCAAGCGGCCCAGCAAATGGCAAAGGAAAACGGGTGGAATGTTTTTTCCATCGAAAAACACTAAAAACACTGAGATTGCATTTTTCTACTTTTGATATCACGTTATTAAACTGGCTCCACAGCCACATTATTCCGCATTCGGTGCCGGTTCTTCAGGTTATTTCTGATACGACTACTTTTGTGAGTGTCGCCCTGGTTTTATTGGTTGTCATCATTTCTGTGGTAAAGAAATCTAAATCCATGCGTATGAAATTTTTTACGCTGGTGGCGGTTTTGATCATGGTTACTGTGGCAAGCCAGGGGTTGAAAGCGATGATTGACAGGGATCGCCCTTTCACCACCTATCCCCACATCAAGAAGTTATCTACGGGGGGTGATTCGTCATTCCCTTCCGGGCATACACTGGAGGCATTTGCAGTGGCAGCGGCCATATCCCTGTTGTTTTCAAGGAAAAGGATCATCATCCCGATGTATATTTGGGCCATTCTGGTGGCTTACTCCAGAATGGCGCTGGGGGTTCATTACCCCACGGATGTTCTTGCAGGAATGATCATAGGAACGTTGATTGGCTGGGTTGTTCCCCGGGGTTTCGGAAGGGTGTTCCGGATCCTATGAGTGTCCGCCGATAATAATTCTCATAATTTTCAGGTTTAGCACGAAGAACCGAACCACCTGCCAGGGAAAAAACTTGCGCCAGAAGCGTGTTGCGCCGGTAGGGGTTGGGGGAAATGAGATTTCTTTGGGACCAGGTGTAATGTGTTTTTCTTGCATGGTGTGTTATTCAGGAATTAAAAACCAGAAAGGGTTTGCTTTCGCCTTGTAGATAAACAGGTAGTGCAGCAGTAACTTTACCCAATGACCTGCCAGTCCGGGTTCGCCTACCGTATAGTTAAGATCTCTTCCCCAGTCGGGAAATCGCTTGTAGTCAGGCACGATAGGGAATACCGTCATGGAAGCTGCCATACCGTCGCGGATTCCATATCCAGAGGATATGATGCATGCAGCACCCATCCTTGCCATGGAAGCTTTGTGAGGCGAATTGGTGTGGTTGTTTTTTATCCGGTCGATGATGTTGAGTGCAACAACCTTTCCGATCACACCTGAAGGCATGCCGGTTCTGGGGGCTGTGGGAAAAATGGCCAGTCCGTTTTTACTTGTTCTTGGTTGCGAGATGGGATGTGGAACCGCGAAGGCGATGCCTGCCGCAAAAATGTTCGGGTATGCCGGGCTTTCATACGTGGCTGGCCAGTCGGCAGAACTCCATTCAGCATAAGGGCGGCTTGTATAATCGGCGTCAACTTTCATAAATCCACTGGGGGCAAATAGTTTTGCCGTGATATCCTCGCCCTGTTGATCCCATGCTTTCATCCCGGCCCCTGCAAATGACGGGATCAGCATGGCAAAATCAAACTTCTGAACGTGTCGTTCCCCATCAAGGGTTTCATAATGCGCCTGACCCTGCTCCACCTTTATTACACCTGCTTTGGTAATCCATCGGATACCATATTCAGCCAGAATTGATTCAGCAAATACCCTGGTAGAGGTAACGTATCCGCCCTTTTTGATAAATGCACCTCCCATGCCGAAATCGCCCACCTCATTCTCATTGGTGATCCAGATGATTTCTGCTTTGTCGTTCAACTTTCTTTTTGAGATTTCAAAGGCGACATTAAGGGCATATTCAAATGCAGCTCCCTGGCAGGTTGCTGTAGGATGACCGGTACCGATCAAAAATGTTTGTTTTTCCCCTTTGGCCATTTTCTCCAGGGAGATTTGAAGGTCCTGCCAGGCTTCCTCCGCATGCGGATAGGTGCAAACCGAATTGGTAAACCCTTTTGGGCCCAGACCTTCCGTTGCAGCAAAATTCAATTTCGGACCTGTGGCATTTACCAGATAGTCGTATTCTACTGTTCCTGTTTGTCCTGATTTTGCATCAGAAGTGTACTCAAAAGTGACAAATGGTGTAGAGGTGTCTTTTCCCCCTTCAGGGTGAATGTCTGTTGCCTTTGCCTGAATAAATTCAATTCCCTTTTTGCGATATACCGGTGCAAGAGGAAATGCAACTTGCCTGGCGGTCATTTGACCTATGCCCACCCAGATATTCGAAGGAATCCACTGATATTTATCATGCGGACTGACAACAATTACCTGATGATTTCGTCCCAGCTTATGCTTGAGAATCAGCGCTGAGGTATGACCGGCGATTCCGGCTCCGAGAACGACTATTTTTTTCATTTGGGTTTATTTGGCAATATAAGTTTTTTAACTTTTGCAGCAAGTCCGAGTTTACAAAGTTCCCTTCTTTTTGCAACAAGATCGGTTAATTCAATCACCAGGTCTTTGTTCACCTCCCTGGCCATGGGCAGGACAAACTTTTCGGTCTGATCAAGGTATTGCGAAATCTTATTGTTGGTATGTGTATCAAGGTGAAGATCGGTGAGGTTGCTTATCCGGTCGGCACATTTGAGAATTTTTGCATTGTGCGAACCATTTTTGAGTAACCGGGCGAGGTATCCTTCTTTCGTATCGTTCGTTTGCTTGGTAACTTCCAGAACAAGGTTGACCACCTCATTACCGTCATGGTCAATTTTTCGTATATCCTCAACTTCTGTTTTTGGAAGGTCTTCCAGCAGATCATGCAAAAGAGAGGCTTTCAGAAGCACGGAATCCTTAAAATACTTATAGTCAAGCAGGATTCCCAAAGTGGCAAAGGAGTGTCGGAACTGGTTTCCGCCTACTTTGCGTTTAACGCCGATCAGGGCGGTAGCTTTCAGAATGTAGGGTGCAAGAACCAGGTTTCTTAATTTAGTTAAATCATCCATGGAGTGCCGTAATTGATGAAAAACAAAGTTACGGAAACATCAGATGCAACGCACTCAAGGCGAAAACAAATTTAGTTGACTTCCCATTTTTCTTTCCCTTTTTTGATCCTTGGTTTGAATACCGGGGTTTTAGGGATAAATGGCAGGTCGATAAAAGAAACCTTGCCATTGTGGCTGATATGCAGGAGCAACGACTGGTATGGCTGAAAACCGAGGGTTACCGGGATTTGCTTTCCCCCGATATCGATAACGATGCGGAAGGTTTGTTTTTTATCATTCAGTGATTGCCCGTAAGCCAGTGGAAATGTCAGATGCTGTGATTTCGGGTTGGCAAAGAAAACGTAGTATCCTTCACCGGTCTCCCTGCACCAGTAGTCAAATTGTTCAGTACCTGTGATAAAAGGGGTGATTTTGTCCATCTCCTCCCATGATGACCTTACATTGCCTGATTTTTTCAGCTTTTCAAGGAGAAGTTGATAATCTCTGTTCGATGTATGCCATCCGGGTTCGGAAGGAACCTGCCTGAGGCAAACAGGCAGACCCAATCCGGCCAGTTCCACCACCCGCTGCAAAGCAGACTTATCCATGTACTTCACATCTATATATAGTGCGGCAAATGAGAGGTCTCCTACCTGTAACCGACCGTTTTTGAACTCCGCCTTCTGCAGAAATTCACCGTTGATCCAGAGAGGCCGCCATGCTTTGAGTTCTTCGGGCAGGTAAGTGTACCGTTGTTCATAAGCTCCCCAGGCCCAGATAAATTGTTTTTCAACGGGTAATTCACCGGCGATCCATGTATCTTCCGTTGGTAAATAAACTGCTACCTGGGAGAAAGTCCGACCTTTTTTCATATATCCCGATACCTTTTCCAGATATCGGTTAAAATCCGGGATCTCAGCGGCAAGGGAACCGCTTTTTCCGACATGCACAGATGCGTAAAACTTTACGGTATCCTCACCGGCGGGGTTATAAGGTTTTCCATGCCAGATAATGTGGTTCACCCCATTGGCAAAGATGGCATCGGCCAGCAGTTTCAGGTCGGCAGTTTGTTCTTCCGAGTGATGGTCGCGCGGCCAGCCATACAGGCAGGTGAAGGTTTCACTGGTTACCACCTGTTTTCCGGACAACCCGGCAGCAGAGGCAACAATGTTTGCATACGCAGGTTCGTAAAGCAACGCTTCACTCTCCGGTACATCAATCACGGAATAGGCTGAAATAATATCGCATGGGGCCCCCGAACACTGGGCACGTGAATATGCCCCCAACTCATGGCTTTTCCGGGTAAAAGGTTTGTAGAACTCTTCGATCACATATTCCGAAATGAGTTTCATATAGTCATAGCGGACACTGCGAAAGGGTTCCCTGTTGGAATAGAGGCTGTCGGTATAATCCTTGATTGAGTAGCTATATCGCTCGTTGAACCGCTTTTCAAAGCCGGGTGTGGTTAAAAATTTTGTTTCCACCTCCCATGAATCGCAGAATAGGCCGGAAACGGAGCCTTTTAATGCCGGCTTCAGGGCATTGCCGGTTCGTTCAGCATAGTGGCTGAAAGCATCGCGGTTGAGGTGGTCGATCACATATCCTTTTTTCGGATAATCCCATGAAGCTGTAATATCCTGCCGCCATTTAGGGTCAGTCATGTTCATGGCAGCCTCATTGAAAGGGACATTTAAATCCCCGAAAGGCCAGAGTGACCCGAAGGTAAAATCACAGCCGAGGTTCAGGGAGTCGGCGCAATGTTTGGCATAAGCTACCATCTCTGTCCATTCCGGACTGAGCCATTGCTGACGGGGAGTATAGTTAATGGTATCCTTTTTCATTCGGTTCAGTGGATAGACCCATGCGACCTCCACCCCTCCAAACCCGTTGTTTTTCAACCAAACCAGGTTGTCACTGATGTCGGCCTTGCTGATCAGCGAAGCAAACCACCACCACCGTGTCCAGGGGCGGGAATCCTGGCAGATTTTCGTGGATTTGAGATCCGGGCTGTGGCTGATATCCTTGGTTTGCCCCTGTGAAGGGCTTTTGAATCCCAGTAAAAGGATTGCGAGAAGAATGTAATTTTTCATCATACCAGAATTTCTGTTATCATTTGTTGGGAGCAAGCAAAGATAAGAGATTGGATGGATATTTACTCCGGAGGAATTTTTCAGACGAAGTCCATATTTTACATCTAATAAATCGTATCTTTATCCCGTAGCTGTTTTAATCCTCCTGCTCTTGAAACGACCTTGCAAGACCGTTGCAACCCTCCTGGCAATTTTGCTGACAATGACGCTTTGCGGTCAGGAGCTGACTTTACAAACAAGGTTTGATTCTGTGTATAACAAAGCACTTGGCAGCCTGGCCTCTGATGTCAGCACTTCCGTCAGATATCTTGAAACGCTTTCTGCATCCTGGGATGAACTTACAAAATTACAGCAAGCCAGGCTCAATTACCTGCAGATGAGAATCAATGAAACAGTCAATGCCGGAGCCTCCATTCCCGGGAAAACGCAACCTGCAGTTCCTGATTCGCTCGACCAGACTGACTCCCTGCAATACTGCGCCCGATGGTACCTTGAACGTTCCATGCCCGACAATGCAATCAGGGTGCTGATGCGGGCAATTGAGATTCTCCCGGGCAATACAGACGATGCTGACAATGTCAGGATTGAACTCTGCGAAGCCTATCGTCAGAAACAGGAGTACGGCAAAGGGATCAGCCTGATTTATGGACTGCTGGAGAGGCCTTCGTCCCTTTCTGATGAGAACAAGGCCTACGCATGGAACCGTCTGGCAGCCCTTTATAACGAATCAGAAAATCCGGCAAAGAGTTATCGCGACTCTGTTTATAAGTATTCCCTGCTTTGCATGGAACTCTCCGGGAGGACCGGCGACAAACACAACCTGGCCGCGTCCCAGAATGAACTGAGCTATCAGTATATCCGGAGCAGGAAATTAGAAAAAGCCTTTGAACTGTCGCGGCAATCGGTATCCAATTTCCTTGCAGCCGGGATGCCTTTCCAGGCGATGAATTCGCTGATCAATCTGAGCATCCTTTATACCAGGAAAAAGGATTACCATGCTGCGTTCGGGTCATTGGAAGAGGCGACCCGGCTTTCGCCTTTATGGGAGAACCGTAATCTCTACATGCGTATCTATCAGCAATATGCCAATGTATATTCAGCAACCGGCAATTTCAAGGATGCATACGGGTTTCTGAGCCTGTGCAACATTTTGCTGAGTTCATTCTACAAAGACAGGATGAACAACCAGATACTTGAGCAATCGGCCAGGTACGACCTTTTTGTCAAGGAACAAAAGATCAGGGAGGAGCAGAAAAAAAATGAATTTAACCATCGCCAGATCATTCTGCTGATCGTCATAACCATCACACTCTCCCTTGCTTTTGTTTTCAGCCTGTTCTATTTCAGACTGAGAAGGCAGGACGCGCTAAAGCAAAAGTTGATCGAGGCAGTTGTCGAAACGGAGAACAACGAACGAAGGCGCATTGCCCGTGATCTTCACGATGGACTCGGACCCGTTCTTTCGGCCATTAATCACTATTTTCAGGCGTTTCTTGATGCGAAACCCGGGAGCCGGGAGGCCATCCGGGACCGGCTGCAAATGGTGATTTCCGAGGCGATCGACGAAGTTTCCAGAATTTCACATAATATCAGCCCGCATGTATTGGAAAAGCACGGGCTGATGACCGCACTTAACAATTTACTGGCACCGCTGATGGCAAATGAAAAATATGAGATTTCATTTACTTCCGGATTTGACGAAAAACTTGACCCGAAGATCGAGCTGGCGGTTTACCGGTGCATCACCGAGTTGATCAACAACACCCTCAAACATGCAGAAGCAACAAAGATCGGCCTGAACATCGGGCGCAGCGATGGTAAACTGGCCATCCGGTATTCCGACAACGGCAAAGGGTTTACCGCTTCACCGGGGAAACGGGTGGGCCAGGGAATACCCAACATCACGAACAGAGTAGAGTCGTTCGGAGGAACCATATCGGTTGTGAGTTCTCCGAATGCCGGAATTACAGTTGATATTATAATGCCCCTTTGAAATGGAAAACATCAGACTGGCGATCATCGATGACCACAACCTTTTTCGGGAAGGCATCCTTCTCGTGCTAAACCAGATCGACGGCATCGAAGTGGTTTACGACACATCCGACGGGAACCGTTTTGTGGAGGCACTGCACGAAACGAAAGTGGATGTTGCGCTGATGGATATTGAAATGCCCGCCATCGGCGGCGCGCTTACTACCGAGCGGGCACTGAAGGTAAAACCTGAGCTGAAAGTGATTGCCCTCACCATGTTCTCCGACACCGGTCATTACACCCAGATGATCCAGGCGGGAGTAAAAGGGTTCATCCTCAAAAAAGCGAACAAATTCGAACTGGAACAGGCCATCAGGGAGGTCCACAAGGGGGGTACCTGCTTTAGCCAGGAGATTCTGCAGAAGCTGGCTTTCAGGCACAAAGGAAAAACAACAGGGACGGAGGAGCTGACCACCCGCGAGATGGAGATCATGGTGCTGATCTGCCAGGGGTTTACTTCCCAGGAGATATCAGAGCGACTGTTTATTTCCAGTAAGACGGTTGAAACCCACCGTACCAATCTGTTTCTCAAAGCCGATGTCAGGAATGTTGCCGGCCTGATCGCCTGGGCCATCCGCAACCAGTTTTATTCCGTCGAATAATTCTCATCCTTGGGTATAAGGGTTTACCCTTAGTGAAATTCAGGGTATTCCCTCCTTGTTTTCCTTGGTTCTACTTAAAGCCATCCCTCTTTACCACTGTATTTTTACCACATGGTATAATTTGTCAATGATGATCACTATCGCGGTTGCCGACTTTAATCAGACTTTCTGCCAGGGGCTGAAAACCATGCTGGAGCAGGTGGAGGGATTCGAGGTCGTTCTTCTTCCCGCTGCAGGATTCAATCCGGAGGATTTAAGCAAATTACACATAGATATGTTGCTGGTGGACGAAGACCTGTATGAAGATTGTAAAACAATGCCCGGAAAAAGGGAATTGTGCTGGCCGGTGAAGAAAACAATCGTTCTGACCATGGATTGCAATGAAATAGCAATACCATCAAGCGTTGTGGAGGCAATCCGTAAAGGAGCGGGCAAGCGGGAGTTTACTGAAAGGATCATGAAGTTGACCCAGGTTGAACTGGTATGAGCGTTATCAAGTTCGTAAATCTGGTGCTGATCCGGATTCAATGAAAATAGCGAGTTACAAATATCATAAATCTGTTTATAAATTAAGAAAGGAAAAAGTTATGCCGGGAACATTAATCCACAGGATTAAATCTCAAACCATTAACAGCAGCCTTCCTGCAAATCCAACCACCACACCACCAACGCCGGGATGGAAGAACAATGTTGTTCAACTACTCAATGGCACCTGCGGCGCCGGCCCTTCCACCGGTGTCATCGATCCGGGTATCAAATCATTATGGAATGTGCACAATGACGCAAAAACCTATTACTTCAGCGTTGTGGACATCTCCGGCAGCACTGTAACGGTGAAAAGTTACGGTGGCAACCTGGGCAACTACAGCCTTATTGATACGTTCACGGTAACCAGGTAGGACATGGAATGGCACCGGAGAGGGCATTCAACAGTAGAACCGATTAAATTTAAACTGCCTTTAAATAAGATGAAAAAAAAAATTGTGCAGGTTCAGTTTATAGTAAACTCACTGCGTGGAAAAAGTAAGATACAGATACTGTTGACCCTGACATTATTCACAGGGATTTTTACGGCATTGTTTTTTGTTTTAAAGCCGGCTACTTTGGAATTGCAAAAATCCGCCTGTCTGCCGGATGAGAGACAAAAGGAAACCGGTGGAGATGAACCCCTTTATTATCCTGCCCTCTACGAGTTTATGAGAACCCGTGATCCTGAAACAAACAAGATTCCGTCATGCATGCGAGGAAAAGAGCTGGAATTTGCTTCCCGGTTGCCCACGAAAAACGAATTATTAAAAGCACAAAGCTGGGTTTCCAGCGGACCAAATAATATAAGCGGAAGGATTCTGTCGGTTGCCATGGATATTGAAAATGAAAATGTGATCCTGGCGGCCGCCGCTTCCGGTGGCATCTGGCGTACTGAAGATGCAGGCGCGCATTGGGCTAAAACGACTGCCCCGTCTGATATTCCCAGTGCAACCTGCATTGTGCAGGATCAACGCCCCGGAAAACGCAATACATGGTATTACGGGACAGGGGAATTACTGAGCACGACCGACCGGAGATTGAGCATTATCGCCCGGACCGTTGGTTTGGGTGATGGTATTTTCAAATCCCAGGATGGCGGAAAACACTGGAGTCAGATCCCATCAACCAAAACAAATTCCGCAGGGAACCTGTCAGAGGTTTTCCAGGGAATATGGTCACTGGTCATCGACACGTCAAATCATCTCCAGGATGAAATCTACGCAGCCTGTTATGGAGGGATCATGCGGTCGGCGGATGGTGGAGGTCACTGGTCGTTTGTGCTGGGAGATCTGACTTACAAACCCTTCTCTACCGACATCGTTGCCGGTGCGCAGGGAACCATGTATGCCGGATTGAGCACCTACTGCCCTGCGTATCCTGGAAATCCAAGTCCGGCTGGAGGAGTCTGGACCAGCAATGATGGAATTCAATGGCAGAATATAACTCCTCCCGATTTTCCGGAAGAATACAGGTGCATCAGGCTTGCCACAGCGCCATCCGATCCGGATATTCTATATGTTTTCACGGAATCACCGATCCAGGATACAGATCCAACATTCGGTTTCTCAGCTTCACAGCATACCTTCTGGAAATACACTAAAAATAAAAAGAGCGGCAGGGGATCGTGGGAAAACCGCACCATCAATCTGCCCGGGAGAGGCAGGGGGAATATATTGAGCGCTTATTTAGACACCATCCATGGGGCATTCAATTCAATCGGGGGCTATGCATTCACGCTGAAAACTCATCCTGAAGATGCGGATGTTGTTTTTATTGGCGGGACAAATTTGTACAGAAATACAACTGGTTTTGCCGACTCAGCTTTTACACATTGGATGGGAGGATATCCTTATGACCAAACGGATACAAATCTCCATCCTGACCAGCATTGTATCTTAATCTCCAATTTGGATCATCATACCATGTATTCAGCTTGCGATGGGGGTATCTATAAAACCTCCAACTGTTTAAGCGGGCATGTGCAGTGGAATTTTTTCTCCCGGGGGATAAACAACAGCCAGGTGTATTGGACAGGAATGGATCATACGGCATCCCATGATGAATTTGCTGTGGCTGGTATTCAGGATAACGCTATCTATATTACCGATAAAAATATTTTTCCGCAATCAGCATGGAACTCTGTTTGCGGAGGGGATGGCCTTACCTCCATTGTTGCAGATCATAAAAACTATCTGATAGGGTCGGTATACGATGGCAATATTTTCTCTTTCCAGGTTGACAGTTTGTACAATATTAACAACCTGTATTGGCAACGTCCAACATTTTTCTCTGACAGCAACTTCCTTTTTTACACCAATTATGCATTGGATCCGAATGACAACACCACATTTTACTTTCCACAGAAAAATCATTTGTGGCGGAAATCAAATATGGCTGCTGCTGCCTTTGATACGAATCAGCTTAATACCGGCTGGACTCAACTGACCAATGTTGTGCTGGGTTACCAGGATTTTATTCTCGCGATCACCGTATCAAAGTTTCCCGCAAACCGGGTATATTTCGGAACATATACCGGAAAGGTCTTTCGTGTCGACCAGGCCAATACAGGAAATCCTGTGGCGGTAAATATCACCGGGACCGGTTTCCCTGCCAATGGCTTTGTGGCCTGCATCGAAACGGATCCTGCCAATGCAGATAACTGCTTTGTTGTATTTTCAAATTACAACGTTCAGAGTATTTTTCATTCCTCCAATGGGGGGATGACCTGGGAACCTGTTGGCGGGAACCTTGAAGAAAACCAGGATGGCAGCGGGAATGGGCCTTCCATCCGGTGGCTGAAGATGCTTTCATACCAGGGATATACGATTTACTTTGCCGGCACCTCGACAGGTCTCTTTTCCACCATGGAACTGAAAGGGGCACAAACCATCTGGCAACAGGAGAGTCCTGAACTGATCGGAAGAAGCATCGTCGACATGATCGATGCAAGGAGTACCGACGGTTGGGTGCTGGTTGCCACGCAGGGAAATGGGATCTTTTCGACCTATTTTCAACCGACAGGAACCGGCGATCAACATGCCACCTATGAAGCGAAACTGGAGCAGAATTATCCAAATCCGGCCAATGCGCAAACGCATATTAAATTCACCGTTCCCAGGAATGAAAACGTGAAGATCATTCTTTATAACCAACAAGGAGAGCAGGTCAAGGTCCTCCTGGATCAATTTATCAAACCAGGAGATCATGTGATTTCAATTTCAACCGACCAACTTCCCAATGGGATTTACTGCTACACACTGAATTCTTCTAATGGAAACGTTTCAAGGAAAATGATTGTTGCAAAGTAAATAGTCTTATACACACTTTGAAAAACAAACTGGGATTGCGCACTTTTATATTGGTTACCATGAAATTTAGATTCAAAACCTACGGCAGGCTCTTCTCTGTTGTAGCCGTTATCTTGTTCCTCCTGCAAATGCATGTTTATTGCCAAACCATCACCGATTCGGTATACCTGCCACCGATAAAATTAACATCGCTGAATGGCTACGGTCCGTATATGCTGGGGTCGGAACGGTCTAATTTATTCATCATTTATGAACTCCCCAAAAATACCTCGAAAATCATCATGAAAATGATCGATACCAAAGGGGAGCAGATCGGTAGTTCGTACACCCTGACAGGCTCAAGCCTTCAAACCGCCGAATGGAGCTTCGAATCCGACACGATGGGTTTTCCCCTTTCACCGCAATTTGTTGCCGAAATTCACTATCAATCCGATAGCATTGCGGTTTATAAGATTCCTTATACGGTTTATCCGGATACCGCCATCTTTACCGGCAGTAAAGGCTTTGGCCCGTTCGTGACCAACAACTACACTTTTTCTGATACTTCATTCCATCCTGTTCCTGCCAATGCAAATACATTCACCTTCAAACAAGTGCCCCCCAGGACTGATACCATTGTATTTCAGATCCTGTCCAATGATTCGGTTGTCCTCCAGTCAAAAACAGTCATCGCGGCACCGGGAACATACCTGGACTCAGCCATGTATGAAAATGTAAGAATGGATGTACTTCCCCTGAATACTGCAATTCTGAGAACAATCGTCTTTTGCGAGGGAGGGCCGAAAGGAGGCCTTCAATTTCACAAGGCACTTTCCATTGTTCCGCATAACCCAAAACTGATCTGCACCAGCGATAGTCTTTACCTTCATGATTCGGTGGGTGTCTTTATCCAGAACCAGATCAGTGGTCAGGCCCTTGCCGTGGACAGCATGAAACATGCCCTGATCCAGAACGGACCAGGTTCGCGGGACCTTGACAACCATTTGCGTACTATTTACCCCGGCCCTTACAGCATCGATTATATGCAGAGCAGTTTTTCCATTGAAGCATGGGTGAACTTCAATTTCGCGGGAATGACCGGGATTGTAAAAAGCATGGACCTGATGACAGTTGACTCGGTGTGGCAACTGTATGCGGAAGCCAACATTGACGGGGTGGCTTTTTTCTTTGCCACCTCCGCGGGCACCCTCAGCAACGACCTCTGGAGTGTCTCCCTTGATCCTGGCATGGCACCCGGTTCCGGCTGGCATCACATTGCCTTCACCTGTTCTTATAACAATGCCGGGGGCTATCCTGCCGGCAGGTTTTACCTGGATGGCGTACGGTTGCCGGGGGTATCCTTCGATGCATCAAGTTACGAGTACATCCTGACCTACATCGACTGGCGACAACATGCGGGCACCCAGCCCCTCAGGCTCGGAGGAAACGACCCCACCTCTTATTCCATCGTCAGGGCCATGGACGAAGTCAGGATCTGGTCGAGAACATTATCCCAGGAAGAGATCAACTATCATTTCCATAAACCTCCCCTGCAGGAAGATTGCCTGGAAGGTTACTGGAATTTTGACGACCTGAGAAACAGGTTGAAATATATCACAGATAAAAGCTACAACAACAATTCCGGAACTCTTAAAAACAATGCTGCCTTTATCCCACAGTATCCCGGTATTCAAAGGACCATCGATACCCTGAAGGTCCTTTCTTCAGCCCTTCGTTCTGATTCTGTCAAATACATTTTTACCGACAGAAGCAACATCAGGATCGATTCCTGCACCAGGATATCCGCACCAGGCGGCACTTCATGGATCTACAATATGTCATCGCTGCCCTATTCCATCAGCAAACTGAAAGTCTTTGATTATCTGAAGCCATTGACCGACAATGTTCCCGAAGTGGAATATAATCTCAGCTCTCTTGCCCCGGAACCCATTGTAACACCTCAATATAACTGGGGTTGTTATTACACCACCCCCCCCTCCACAGGAAAAACATTTGCCCCTGTTACCGTATCCGGGTTTCCAAATGATACAAGACGGGTGATCCTCGGCCTCAGGAATGGTAACCAGGAATATGATACCATGAACTTTACAGGCACAAGTATACCCTATCATCATTCCCTCACCCTGAATGGCAGCGACAACTGGATTCAGACTTCTCAGAAAATCAGTTCGCCAAACTGTTTTTCGATCCTTTTCTGGGTGAAGACGACTTCAAAGGAAGGAGGAAAGATCCTCGGCTTTTCAGACCAGCAGAATGGAACTTCAACGACATACCATGACCGGGAGATCATCATGGGGCAGAACGGCAGCCTGCAGGTGAATCTGCTTTCAGGGAGCGCTCCGCAAACACTCAACGCAATGAGTAAAAACAACGACGGGGAATGGCACCATGTCGCATTGACAGTTGACAACAGTCTTGTGGCATCGCTCTATGTGGATGGCAGTTTATCGGATGATGTAACATTATCCGGCCTTCAGACTTACCAGGGTTGGTGGACCATCGGCACAAGCGGTGCTGCAAAGAAGCAACCCGCAGGATCTGTTGCGCCGTTTTTCCATGGGTCTCTTACGGAGATCAGCATCTGGAACCGCGCGCTCACCTCCGAAGAGATCGATTCACTCAGGTTCGAGACAGGTACAAATCCGGGACAGGTTCTCTGTTACAACATGGATGACGGAACGGGAACACTTGTCACAGATCATGCGGGGTTAAACAACGGAATGGTTAAAGGAAGCAATCCGGACTGGTCACTGTCAAAAAGAGATATATCTTTTGTAACCTGGTTTACCAATATTACCAAACTGCAACCCGGAACCTATACCTTTTTTGCCAATGTATACTATCCGTTTTGTCCTCCCTCCGGTGCATATTATCCCCTTGGAAATTTCATGGTTTCAGATCCTTTCCCGGGATATAAGTTCAATTTTTTTCTTACAAAAGGGCAGGGGTATTTCAACCAGGGAATTTCGCTGATCAATACGCTGATGGTGAGCTCGGATTACACGGGTGCAGGTCAGCCAGGATGGACCGGCAATTATATCAAATACAACTTCCTGACCCCGGATCATGAAACGATCAGCAGCAGTACGATGAACTATACAACACCTTCCTTTTCCGGAGAGTTCAGCATTGATATGGGAGATGCCACCCCCGGAAGCTATATCAGCCTTGAGACCGGATACGTCAAAGGGGGGATTGAGATTTCCCAGAATGCCGTCTCCCTGCCCATCTCTATTTACCCGATGATCCCGCCAAAGATTGTCGGGAATTTTGGTCCTTTCGACCAGGCAATTGCCCCCGGTACCATGCAGTACCCAAACACTTTTTTAATCGAAACGGGTCCACTGACGGATATTGACAGTATCAGGGCTTTGTTTTATGATGTCTCCGATAGTCTGACCGGAGCCTCCGCAGCAGTAAAAGTGAGCGATTCAAGCTGGTCGGTGACCTATGACATGTCGGTTCTAACACCGCCTGTTTCGATCATGAAACTGAATTATTATCTGGGTCAGGATATAACTCCCGTTGCAGAAGGACCGTACCGTATCACAATCAGGAAAACCCGCCCGATCTGGTTTGATTTTCTACCACCCTCTGATTTCAGCAATATCCAGCAATCGGGGAATATTGTGACCTTCCAGGTTTCCACACCTTTCGATAAAACCTGTTTGGTCAATAATTCTATAGGTGTCACGATCCCCGACTATGTACCCATGATCGGCGGAATCAAAAGCACTTTGTTCAGTCCGACGGCCAATGCCTACCTGAAATACGACATCGGGGCAAGAGCCCTCTCCCTGAATCAACCTCCCGATTTTTATCACGAAATGATCAGGTTGGGTATCGGATCTCCATCCACACTTCATTTCGGCTTTAACAGTTCGCAAAATAATTCCTATAAGCTTGACAAAGACCACAACCTCATCGCAACTCAGAATTTCTCCGTGACAGGCAGCCTTTCTTCAGAAATCATGGAGATCGAAAACATTGCCGAGGGAATAGGGAACCTGCTCAACATTGCGGAAGCAGTGGATGTTTCATCCGTTATTGTGAAACCATCCTTCAAGCTGTCCGGGAGCCTGGCTTTTAAATACGCATCAAGACTTCACCTTGAGGTTGATACGGCGACCGGGAAATGGGGGTCATTCGGGGAGTTGGATGTTGATGCAGATCCGGGTCATAATCAGGAATTCAGGAACAGCGCATCCTTTCATTTTTATTCAGGATCATTGGGGCTGGAGTTCGCGCTTGGCGCCGAGTTTCTGGAGGGACTTGTTTCCGGCTATTTTGCCGTGGATGGGAGGGTCGCAATGGGATACGGACATTCCTACATCACCATCCCGAACCAGGCCACCCGGCCGCTGGAATCTGCTGTCTTCCAGGTTTACGGAAAGTTCTATGTGGATGTTCTCTGGGGATGGTATGAAAAAACCCTGTGGGGTCCGAAATTGTTTTATTCCGATAACTTCTGGGGAGATGACATGTCGAAATGTTTTCCCCCGGTCGATAAAGACGCGGAATCAGACAAGCCTGTTGTTGCTAAGTCCACATGGCCTTCCCTGGCCGGCGAGATCGTTCCGGTGAGCGAATTTACGAAAATGCCAAAGCCCGTACCCTGGCAATCAACCGGATCATCGGCTGAAAACAGGGTCTTTACATGGACCGAGACAGGGCATAAGTACGGAGAACGAACCCTTAAATTTGCCTATATGCTGATGAACAGGAAGAAGTTCTCTGACTACATCAGCATTGAGCTGAACAACCATGCCCTTAACAGTCCGGTGACAGATGCAGTGACCGACAACGAGGTTCTGCTGAGCTGGGCACAGTCGCGATACACCGATAAATCAGTCGATAAGGTCAGAGCAGACCAGGTTTTAACCTCTTTTCTTCAAGCCCAGGATATCTGGTACGGGGTGTATGATATTTCAGGTAAAAGCGTAAAACAGGTGTCGATCATCCACGACGACACGTTAACCCTGACTTCGGGCCGTGTGGAAGGAAATCCGAAGATCGTCAATCTGTCAAACGATAAGGCTTTGATTGTCTGGCAGGTTGCAAACATTGAAAACAAGATTTCAACGATCTGGTATGTGACGCTCACCAAACAAAATGATCAATGGGTGTCAGGCAATCCTGCAGTTTTATCAAACATTGCTGGAGTTAAAACACAGGTCACGGTAGCCGCTTACGATCCCGGCAAAGCGGTGGTTGTATGGATGAACACCACCGGGGCAGAACACCGGGATAAAAAGCTGATGACGGTGGAATATGACGGAACAGGCTGGTCAACACCGGCAGAACTTTTGCCTTTGCCCGAAAACCAAAGCTGCAATTATTTTGATATGAAGATTGAAAACGGGGTGGGCGGCGTTGTCATGACGGTGTTCAATGACCTTCATGGTGATGCCAGTCATGAAAAACTGATCTTCCTGCCGTTTGATGCAATAGCGAAACGAATGAATCCGGCACAGGCGACTGAGCTCTATACAGAGCATGTATCTCATTTGCAGCTACCTCAAATTGCCATCCATGCAGAGGGTAAGGCAACCATTGCTGTGAAGGTCGAAAGAATCGGGAAGAAATCAGCAAGTGAAAAAATCTGCCAGGTCGACCTTTTCCAGGGGAATCTCAACTCCCTGCCAGGCGCATGGAGCCATATCAAAGGAAACGAATATGTATGCGATACCACCAAACAGGTGAGGGAAATCGCGCTTTCCTGTATTTCCCATGATACGCTGATGATCCTGTCGTATGAATATCCCATGCTCGCAACAAATTCAGTGTTCACACCCCTGCATGGAGTCACATTTGGCAACCCGGCCATGAACCTGGTATTGCGTTGTTTTGCCATTGAAAAGGACAGTGTTGTGGTTGATGTTCCTGAACAGCAATATTTTACAGGCATTAATGACGACCCAACTGCGGAGCACCCGCAACGCCTTTTACAATGTTATCCGAACCCTTGTGATGTTTTCACGAATCTTGCCTTCACGGTGCAGGAACATTCCAAAGTCAGAATTGAAGTCAAGGATATTTCCGGTCATCCTGTTGCAGTCCTGGTCGATCAGAACCTCCCGAAAGGGAATTATGAAACGAAGATGAACACCGCGCTGCTCAGTCCGGGAATTTACCTGTGCCTCTTTACCAACGGAACATTTTCTGATCAGGTAAAAATCGTTGTGACCCGGTAATCCGAAACAGTATGAAAAGAGAAATAATAAAAACAACCATTCTGATCATCACGATTTTCTGTTTCATCGAAGCAGCGTCAGCCGCCGATCACCACCTCACCACCGACACCACCTGGTCGGGAACGGTAAACATGACCCGCAACATCATTATCGACAATGGCGTCACGCTGACCATCAATCCGGGAACACTGGTGAATATGGCACCCGGCATGGGGATCGTCGTCAATGGAAGGTTGCTGGCGGTGGGAACAGCCACCGACTCCATCCGGTTTACTGCGAGCATCCCGGCCTCGGGTTGGGACGGGATCATTTTCAACTGGACACCCGCCACCAACGATACCTCGAAGATCATCTACTGCGTCCTTTCGTACGGAAAAACCACCAATACTGCTTACCATAGTTCTGAAGGCGGTGTCGTGTATCTGTCACATGTAAACAAGTTTCTGATTAACAATTGCCGGTTTCACCATAACCATGCTGATGATGTTGCCGGAGCGATCTTTATCACAAATTGCGGGGGAGCCATCCGGAATAGCATCTTTGCCTACAACAGCAGTGATGGTGCAGGGGGAATATGTGTGACAGCCTCATCTACCGTCATCACTGATAATTTGTTTTATCACAACTCGGCTGGGTTTTATGGAGGTGGTATGATTGTAAGCCAATGCACTCTTGATGTAACCAATTGTACTTTCACAGGCAACACCGCCGGGTTATCAGGCGGCGCTGTTATGATGGATTCCCAGGCGAGTGTCACTTATACAAATTGCATTTTCCATGGTGATACAGGCAGCCCCGGAAACGAGATATCCATTGACAATACTGCCTCTTCCTCATACTTTTATTACTGTCTTGTTGAGGGTGGTTTATCCGGTATCGACGGATCAGGAAAAGTTGGAGCCTATCAGAATACTATGGATACAGATCCGCTGTTTAGCGGCAGCGGAGCCCATCCCTGCAGCCTCAGTTCCTCATCTCCGTGCATCAACCAGGGGAAGCCGGACATGACGGGCCTGGATGTGCCGCCTTTTGATCTTGCAGGCAATCCCCGTATTATTGATGCCTGCGGGAGCCGGATAGATATTGGAGCCTATGAGTATGTGCGCGTGTCGTCCTTTTCAGCATCCGGATCCGTTTCCACTAATTCCTTCTGGTGTGCCGATACGGTGAATATTACCGGGAATATCACCATCAGTAATGGTGTTACGCTCACCATCGGAAGCAATGTGCTGGTCTATTTCAGGGGAAATTACAGCTTCACTGTTGCGGGAACTCTGCTTGCAGAAGGAACCGCCTCTCAAAACATCATTTTCAAGCCGCAAAACACATCGGCGGGATGGAGCGGGATCGTATTACCCAGCGTGAACAGTGCAAATGACACATCACGGTTTTCCTATTGCCAGTTCCTGAACGGCATTGCTGCCAACCGGGGCGGTGGGAACAATGGCGGAGTGATCTATATTGACAACAGTCACAAGATCAGGATTTCCAATTGCATTTTTCACCAGAATTATGCTTCTGATGAAGGAGGGGCCATATATCTCCATTCCGCGAACCTGAATGTCGCCGGTTGTTCATTCTCCGACAATCAGGGGTTGATTGCCGGGGGCGCCATTTCCGCGCACAATTCCACGCTGAACCTGACAGATAATCACTTCAGTTATAACTATGCTACAGGAGCGGCCTGCGCTTCCCCGACACCCTCAAGAGGTGGCGCCATTTATCTAAATACCTGCACCCTTAACAGCACTCAAAACAACATCGAACACAATAACACGAGCTGCCAGGGAGGGGGCATCTATGCCACGTCTTCAACAATGACCATGACCAACGACACACTTTCATACAACAGCGCTGAGGACTACACCAACAGCGGCTCCGGAGGCGGATTGTTCTGCAGCACATCGGCATTGACCGCGACCGGCAATCTTATGGCAAACAACACAGGGACCTGGGGAGGGGGTGCTTTCCTGGGCGGGGTATCCGGTGAGATAAAATCCAATACCTTCTCCCAAAATTTGGCGTATGTTTCAGGAATTACCCAAAGCCAGGGCGGCGGGATCGTGTTCGCGAACAGTTCGAACCCCGTTTTCAGAAATAATGTTGTGAAAAATAACTCGGCAACCTATTCGGGAGGGATAGACATCAACGGGTCGAATCCGCAACTGATCCAGAACCTGGTTGTCGGCAACCAGGCTACATCCGGCGGCGGAATCGGGTTCACCAATGCATCCCCGCTGCTGCTGAATAATACCATCTGCAGCAATGTGGGTCAGGAGCGGGGAGGAGGTCTCTGGTTTTCCGCTGCTTCGACGGCTGTTGTCAGAAATAACATTCTCTATGGAAATTCCTCCGTCACCGGCGGAGGTTACCAGGTTTACCTCCACGACAATTCCTGCAATCCCGACTTCTACTACTCTGATATCCAGGGCGGTCTTAGTGGTTTCGGAGGCGGTTTCACAAATTACACCGGAGATTATGAGCAGAACATGGATAACGATCCGCTCTTCGTCAACTCAGGTGAATCTCCTTACCAGACTGAACCTGCTTCTCCGTGCATGAATATGGGGGATCCGGCCACAACCACCGCTCAGGCAGGTGATCACGACCTGGCGGGCAATCCCAGGATCAGGAATGGCAGAATCGATATCGGCGCTTATGAAACAGTACGTGAAATGCAACCTTATGCGGGAAATGCAATCCGGTTTTCCACGGAAAATGATTCGATCGTTCTGGACAATCAGGGCAATTTCATTTTTGGAAACACATTCACCGTAGAGTTCTGGCTGAAAGCCGGCTCCATGAGTACCGATTACCATACCATCCTTAAGAAAGGTTCCGAATGGGAGATCAGGTTGTTCTACGATGATGCACTCTCGATCCTGGAGTTCGGGATCAACGACAATTCCGTATTCAGCTATTATCAAACTACCGGCACTTTCTTGCTGAATCAATGGAACCACATTGCTGCGGTTTTCAACGTTTCATCGTCTCAACCTTATGTTGCCATTTATGTGAACGGAGTGACAGGAAATACGGATCAGGCAGTGCCAATCACCCATGCTGCGGCCCCGGTGACCATTGGTGCCGGGATCATCGGGCTGATGGATGAGTTGCGTGTCTGGCAGACTGCCAGGACCCTCGAGGAAATCAGGACCGACATGCACTTGATGATCCCTCCGGTAACGGCCGGGCTGATGACCTACCACCAGTTCAACGGGTATATTGACAGCACGGTGGTTGATATTGTCGGCGGAAACAATGGCACCCTGATGAACATGAACCTCCCCGGTTGCCTGACAGGATCAACCGTTCCGGCCGCCGGAGGAGCCAGTCATCATAAAATCATAAGTACCACCGGCAACGTTACTTTTACAGGAACCGATCTTTCCATGGATGTAAAAACGATTGCATCTCCGGATACTGTTGTGGTGACGCGACTTGATACCCTGCCGAACCTCGATCCGCCGGGCGCGAATAACGTAGAACCACAGTATTGGATTACGGACGTTTATGGGGGGGGAAATATGACTAGTGATATTACCTTTCATGTACTTCAGAATATCACCCATGACGATGAAATACTGCTGAACCTCAACCGGCTCTATTCGCGGGGGCAAAATTCAGACTCCCTGTGGACATTCGTCAAAAATGCAACTACCGCCAGCACTTTAACCAATACGGTGACATTCAACGACATAAATCATTCAGGACAGTTTTGCGTACCCCACCGGGCGGTTCCGGATGATTTCGCTGGAACAGCGCTGGATTTCAATGGAGTCAACCAGTATGTGAAGATCGATCCCCTTTATTTGGAATCGCCAGGTGCGATTACGGCAGAAACCTGGTTCTATCCCACCGCTCCTGCACCGGGCAATGAGATGATCCTTTACAACGGGGAACATGGCGAATTCTATCTCATGTATCACCAATACAGCTTCACCTTCGCAGTGAAACTGAACAACCTGACTTGGTACAGTGTAACCGGACCTGCCCCTGCCCTGAGGGAATGGTACCATGTATGCGGCGTATGGCAAAACAGCGGATCACTCAGGATCTATGTCAACGGAATTCTTTATCAGACGGTATCCATTCCGGCATTGAATCTCAATGATCCGGGAAGCAGCTATCTCTCATCCATCGGGTGTTATAACCGGAATGGCTGGTTTGTGGCCGGAAAGGCGGATGAGTTGCGCGTCTGGAGCGTGGCACGCACAACACAGGAGATCCGGGAAATGATGCATCTGACGATTCCTGACGGAACCCCCGGGCTTTTGGGTTACTGGCAGTTCAACGAGAATTCGGGAACCGAAACCGCGGATCACGGGGGAAACCATGACGGACTTCTCGTCAACATGAGCGATACATGTCGTGTTCCGTCATCGATCCCTGCCGGTGGCGGCAATAGTTGTACGAAGATCATCAGTACCCCCGGAACGGAAGAATTCACCGGGACCGGTTTACGGATAAGTTTCGTCGAAAAATCGGGCATCGACACCATCGTGGCCACAAAGATCGACACCACACCCAACATCAATCCGACCGGTTTCAGTGAAACTTTCTCAAAAAGTTACTGGGCGATCCACCATTATGGATCCGGTACTTTCAGCGCGGATCTGACATTCACCGTTGGTGAAGACCTGCGTCAGGCTGATGAGCGCAATCCCTCGCGGATCCTTCTGGATACCCGGGGCAGCATGGCCGATACCAGTTGGGGGTTCCTGGCTTCTGCCGATTCGGTGAATGCGAACCCGGACCAGGTAAGATTTGCCGGAATCACCGGGTTCAGCCAGTTCATCACAGGCAGGGCGAGAATCATTTATGTGAAAAACAGTGCAACAGGAAGCAACAATGGCACCTCCTGGACCAATGGGTTCACCACTCTCCAGCCATCGCTGGATGAAGCTGTGGCCGGAGACCATATCTGGGTCGCTCAGGGAAATTACCTGCCCACCTCCACCTACAACATTCCGCAACCGACAAGCAGGCACAAGCATTTCAGAATGAAGAACAACCTTGGGATCTTCGGAGGATTTGCAGGAACTGAACCGGACACAGTGGATCTGGCTGACCGCGACCTTGCCACCCATATAACGGTGCTGAGCGGTGACCTCAATAGCAACGGAATGGATAACAATGACAGTTATCATGTATTTTACCATCCTTCCGGGCTGGGATTGACGAACAGCGCAGTCCTTGACGGATTTACCATCAGGGGAGGCAATGCCAACGGGGCAGATCCATTTGGAAGAGGGGGTGGAATGTATAGCATCTCCAATTCCTCAAAGGTGAGGAACTGTATCTTTAAGGAGAATTATGCATTGAATGGTGGCGGCCTTTCGAATTCAGGCTCCTCGGCTCCGCAATTTTACAATTGCCTGGTTGTAAATGATTCTGCCACAACCGGGGGAGGTGCGGTTTACAACTCTTCCGGAAGCAATCCGGCATTCACCAACTGCACCTTTGCCGGTAACACGGCCCTCACGGGAGGAGGTATCGTGCATTCCGGCCCGGGGAATACGGTTCTCAACAATTGTATCATCTGGGGTAACACTGCGACTGCAGGCACCAGCCCGGGAAACCAGTTTTACATCGACCAGGGAACCATTTCGCTGAATTATTCCTGCTATTCCGATACAACAGGAGATACATATCTGACCAATGGAGGCACGCTGAACGCCACCGGCAATAACATTACCGACGATCCGCTGCTGGTAAATGCAGCCACCGGCGATTTTCGCATCTTTGGTGATTCGCCCTGTGTGAATACCGGCAGCAACAGCTTTAACGGCGAGCCCATTGATGTGCGCGGTGAAACCAGGATCCAGAACGGAACGATCGACCGCGGAGCCTGCGAGTGGACCAGCGGAGTCGATCCCCCTGCTCATTTATTTACCTGGACCGGAGCGGTGTCGGCCGACTGGAATACTGCCGGGAACTGGGATACCAACCTTGTCCCGGCGGCCGGAGATGACGTTATGATCCCTTTTGTCCTGACACAATTCCCGGTTGTTAATGAAACACCGGCAACACCTGCCATGTGTAAAAAACTTACCATTTCTCAGGGAGCGACACTGACCATCGAAGCTGGCAAAGCCCTTATGGTAAACGGAGTCCTGACGATCCGGACAGGCAATTGACCATGGTGAGAACATCGGAAACCCCCTAATGAACCAACCTGATTTCCTAAACGACAAAGCAAAATGAAAAAAGTAACTTACACGTTGGCCCTGTTATTTATTATTCTGTCCGCCCTGACACCTGAAAGGTGCTTGTGCCAGCGGTCAGGAGGGGATTTATCGGCTCCATTGATTTCAAAACTGACCTACGACAACATCACGCTGAATGGGGTAACTGTTTCCTGGAATACCGATACTCCTGCCGACTCAAAAATTCTATGGATGGCTCCCGATTCAAATTACCAACCCCTGGTATTCACCGACTCCATATTTTTTTCCGGACCGGTAACCCGCCATGTTCTGCCTGTTGGGAACCTGCAGCCAGCAAAGATTTACAAATTCCGGGTGATCTCTCAAAACGCCGGTGGAACTGCCATCGATTCCGGGTACTTTGTAACCCGGTCGGAATCGTCGGGAAATGTTGCGGTTTATTTCAACCATACGGTCGATATATCTGTCAGTACAGGGGAGCATGCAAATGGAAGCCAGAACTTTGAAAACCTCTTTGATGAACAGATCAACAATGCGACCCACAGCATCGACATCACCTTATGGGAATTCCAGGGGGTTGCTTCGGTTACCCATGCGTTGATCAATGCAAAAAACAGGGGTGTGAAGATCAGGTTCATTTACAACCAGATGACCGATACTTCACAGGTGGATTCACTGGTGGCCCATGGGATACCGGTACTGAAACGAGACTACCTTACAAATTTTTCCATGCACGATAAATTCTGGGTTTTTGATTATCGTAACAATCCCGGTCATAATAATCAATATCTTTGGACCGGCTCTACCAATGTATCACATGCCATGTTCCACCAGGACCGCAACAACATCATTCGGATCCAGGATGAATCGCTTTGTGCCGTTTACACCCGTGAATTTGAAGAGATGTGGGGTTCTCACACCGACCTTCCTGATGCGTCAAAGGCCAAATTCGGACCTGAAAAGGTGAACAATACTCCCCGGATTGTAAATGTTGCCGGTACCAGGATGGAGGTTTATTTTGCACCCACCGACAGTATTTCAGATACGATATGCAGCATTATCGGATCGAAAATCATGAAAAGCATCTACTTTTGCATGTATAAATTTGAGTTGCCACCCGTGGAAGAATCCCTGCATTTGATCTACAACGGAAAACATCTCGGCGGGGTGTTCGATTCGTCAAATTCGACGCTCCACAACAGTGCCTTTCCGCGGATGAAAGGCCATCCGGTTCCAGGTGCCTGGAATCCGCCTGCTGATGTTTTTATCGACACCATCCCCGGGCTGCTGCATCACAAGTATTTCCTGCTTGATGCCGATACCAGCGGGGGGAATAAGATCATTGCCACCGGATCCTACAATTGGGAAACTCCTGCAGAAACCGGAAATGACGAAAACCTCCTTGTCATTTACGATGCCAGGATCAACAATCTTTATTACCAGGAGTTCATGGCCCGTTACCGCGAATCGGGCGGTGTGCTGGTCGGAACCGGATTTGTCGAAACCGCCGGGAAGGAGCCTCCGGGATTTTCACTGGAACAGAATTACCCAAACCCGTTTAACCTGACCACAACCATTAAATATAATATTACCGAACCATGTAATGTGAAAATTGAAGTTTATGATATGATGGGTCTGGAAGTCCAGACACTGGTAAATAGAAAAATGTCTCCCGGATTCTATGAAACAGTTTTCGATGGTCAATCACTGGCAAGCGGGGTCTATTTCTGCAAATTCACTGCAGACAATTGTTCAACAAGAAAGAAAATGATCTTGAAAAAATAACCATACTGATATTACAATGAAAACCAAACACCCGTTTGCCTTGTTATGGATCACAATGATCTGTAGCCTGCTTATTATTCAGCCATCTTGTAAAAAAACCTCCACCACTGTCGAAGCAGTCTATCTGACAGTTAATTTACCCAGATCAGTATTGTACCACGAAACATATTATTCGCTGGCGTACCAGGAGCGATCCATTGAATTGGATTTTAGTCAGCCAATTGATTCGGCCACCATACCCGGGAATATCTCCTTTTCTGACAATAGTGGCCCACTCGAAACGATGTATAAAACCATCTCCTCAGGAAGAAAGGTTATCATCGCACTCAGAGGGGATTTCCAACTCCATGCCGGATGGAAGTACTTCATTACCGTCAAAACCGGACTGAGATCAACCTCCGGTGTGGCCCTTCAGAACGCAACAACAATGGAAGTTAGAACCATAGCAAAAAAGTTGGTTCTGGATAGCGATACCATAAAACGGAACTCGATTGTTTGCATCAGCGATATTCATTTAGGTGATCAGAGATCTGTGTCACTGGGGTATTGCTGGTTCACCCAAAATGCAAATGCATTGGAAAGTTTGCTGGATGTTGTGCTAACCAACCCGCAGGTAAGGCAATTGGTTATACTTGGCGACTTGTTCGATGAATGGGTGGTCCCTTATCGGATATCACCATTTGATTCTCTGTCGGGGATCAACAGCTCCAGGGACTATTTTATGGCGATCGCAAATGCGCCAACGAACCTCAGTATCATCAGCAAACTGAAAGCCATCGCCACAAGCGGAACAGTCCAGCTCATCTATATTCCCGGGAACCATGATATGCTCCTTACCCAAACTGTCCTGCAGGAGATCATCCCCGGAATTACATGGCAGGGTGACTCAACCGGGCTGGGACATTATTCACCTCTGAATGAAATTGTTATGGAACATGGACACCGGTACGATTTCTTCAATTGTCCCCAGCCTTTGTCTGATCCCGGACATTCACTGCCGCCAGGGTATTATGTTTCCAGGCTGGATGCAGAAGGATTGATGGAACGAGGCCGCACTGGCTCAAAAGCGGCTCAGTCAGGTGCAGGTAGTATTGAATTTCTCACAGCATGGACTGCGTCTATTGAATATTTGAAAATTAAATACGCGCTTTCGGTTGCCTCAGATTCGGCGAATATACACATGGGAGGAATTGATAATTATCAGGCTCCCTTCAGCTTCAACGGAGTAAGGGATAAGTTCGCATCGAATATTGAAACTGTATGGCCTGCTACACAAGTCAGGAATGGCGTACCGGTTGCCATGCCGGTATTGATGGCCATTTTAGGTGGCAACCTTGACCTCTCTCTTACTGCAGCCTACGAATACATGCAGCCCCAGTCGCCGAAAAAGTATAAAATAGTTGCTTTCGGGCATACCCATCAGCCCATGCTGAAGGTCTATCCTGCAGGAAAGCAATATACCGCCATTTATGCAAATACCGGATCATGGGTCAATGCGGCATTATGCAGCAAGCCTGTAAGAACCTTTCTGGTTATTAAACCGGGTGATTGGACTGGTTCTGATCTTGATGTTGTTTCGTTGTATCAGTATAATCTTGACAGTGGGAGCGGAGGCTCCAATCCTGGTTATCTCCCTGTTCTTGTTGCAGAAGAAAGCATTAACAGGTAAAACTTTGACAGTGATTACCATTTTATAATGTACCTGACCTTAAATGTAACGCCATGAAAAAAAAATCGTTCCTCTTTATTTTGACAGGTTTTATTGCAATTGCTTCGTTATTCCTGCTGTATCAGAATTCTTCCTTCCACAAAAACCATCTTACGGCAAAAACTGCCATGAAAGAGCCGAGGATGTCTAAACCAACACTTTTGGCCATGCAGGCCGGTTATCAGTTTATGAAATTAAAAGATCCGAAAACAGGAATGATGCCATTGGGGATCAGAGCCGGGGAACTCGCCTTTGTCTCCCGGATGCCTTCTCATCCTGAAGGAGAAGGCCAGGACTGGAACTGGCGGGGTCCGGCAAACATGGGGGGGCGAATGTTGTGCATGGCGTTTGACATTGATAATGAAAATCATCTGCTGGCGGGAAGCGCCTCCGGGGGGATGTGGGAATCAAACAATAAAGGTCTGATGTGGCACAAAACCACTAGTCCTGATGCTGAGCAAAGCGCTACCTGTCTTGTCCAGGACAAACGACCAGGAAAACATAACATCTGGTATTATGGTACGGGCGAACTACTCAGCACAACCGACCGGAACATCAGTACCAATGCCAGGACAATCGGGATAGGCAACGGAATATATAAATCAACCGATAATGGGGCATCGTGGCAGCCGCTTTCATCCACGCAGGTTTCATCCCAGGCCCACCTGCTTGAGGTTTTCCAAGGGGTTTGGCGCATTGTTACCGATCCCGTGAGGACAGATAAAGACATTGTTTATGCCGCCTGCTACGGCGCCATTATGCGTTCGGAAAATGGCGGAGCAAGCTGGCAGGTGACTTTGGGTGACCTGGAAAATAAATCCTTCTGCAGCGACGTGGCCATAACTTCCGACGGAGTGATCTATGCAGCATTGGGCAGTTTTTGCATGTCGGTTCAGCCTCCCGGCAAAGCCGGAATCTGGAGATCAACCGATGGCATCAACTGGGAGAAAATCACCCCCGCCGGTTTTCCCAATGACAATCGGGTAACCCGGCTGGCGCTAGCACCTTCTAATGAAAAGGTGATGTATGTTTTTACCGAATCACAAAACCCCGACCTCAACCCATTCAACGGGTATACCAATTCCCTGAACACTTTCTGGAAAATGACATGGAATCCCGTTGCCGGCTCTGCCACATGGGAAAACCGCACACATGGGATTCCCGGTGGTGGCGATGGAAGCATCAACAATTTTCCTTTCTCATTCGTGGTGTATGGCGGATATACGTTCACCATGGGTGTCAAGCCCGACAATGAAAATGTGGTTTTCATCGGTGGGATGAATGTGTATCGGTCGACGAATGGTTTTGCCGATAGTCTGATGTCCACCTACATCGGGGGCTATCCCTTCGACATGGACTCAATTCATCAGCTTCATCCTGACCAGCATGCAATAACCTTCCTGCCGTCGAACCCGTCTGTCATGCTTTTGGGCAACGACGGGGGAGTTTACCTGACACCCGATTGCATGGCCGACAGCAGCCGGATGTTATGGCAAAGGTTAGATTTCAAATTGACGACATCCCAGTTTTACAGCATCGCCATCGATCACGGTTCCAGCGGGGATGACTGGGTTCTTGGCGGGTTGCAGGACAATTGCTGGTACTACACGGTTACCGACAACCCTGCTGAATTATGGTTCAATATCGACATCTGTTATGACGGGTTTGCCACCTGCGTTGCCCCGAATTGGGAATATTGTGCCATTTCCGCCTACAGCGGCAATATCTGGACGACCAGGTTTGACAATTCCATGCATACCAAAGACATTTTCCCTCAACTTCCCGATACCCTGCTGAAATATTACGATCCGGTGATGGGCAGCAACTCCCTGTTCCCGTTTTACCAGAACTTTGCGCTGGACCCTGTTCGTTATGAAACATTCTACCTGCCCACTGTCAACAGCATCTGGCGCAAGGATAATCTGAAGGCAGCCGCTTACGACAGCAGCCTCCGGAATGCAGGCTGGAATCATTTGAGCCATGTGAATGTGGGAACTGCGGCGGAGATCAGTACGCTCGCCATCTCCACCCTGCCACCCAACCGGCTCTATTATGGAACAAATCTCGGGAAGGTTTACCGCCTCGATAATGCAAATACCGGGAATCCTGTCCCCACTGAAATCACCGGAAGCAGTTTCCCTGCCAATGCTTTTGTTGCCGACGTTGACATAGATCCTGACAATGCCGACCGGCTGATGGTGACCTTCTCCAATTATGGCGTTCAGAGCCTGTTCCATTCAACGGATGGCGGAGTGACCTGGACGGCAGTCGGGGGGAATCTTGAAGAGTTTCCGGATGGATCAGGGAACGGTCCATCTGTTCGTTGCACAAAAAAGCTGATGCACCAGGGTAAAAAAATCATTTTTGCCGGAACTTCCAGCGGTTTATTTTCCACCACTGAGTTGAACGGAGACTCCACCATTTGGATGAAAGAAGGAGCAAACTCCATCGGGAATGTGATCATCGATATGGTCGATGCCAGGCAAACCGACGGTTTTATTGCAATTGGCACCCATGGAAACGGGGTTTACAGCGCCTATTTTAATCCTGCTGCAGGTATTGACGAATCAAAGAAGTTTCAGTCAATGCAGGTAGGAAACCTCTTTCCAAACCCTGTGCAGGATGTTGCCCGGGCTGAGGTAGTTGCCCAAATGCGAATGCATCTGCAAACAACCTTGTATTCATCAGCCGGGAAACCGCTAAAAACCTTCGCTGACAAAACACTTGAACCAGGCAAGCACCTGTTATCCATGCAATTCGGGGAATTTCCTGCCGGTGTTTATTATCTTGCGTTTAAAAATGAGAAAGAGGTGGTAGTGAGGAAGGTTGTTAAAATTTCACCCCTTTAAAATTTAGATGTATTCTAAACACCTACCGTCAATGCGCGTCAAATATGCAAAATACAGTATATGATATGTATATCTCGATGATTGTGAATTAAATAACAATAATTTTATCGGGTCGTTTGTGTACTTTTGTTAAATTAATAACAATTAATTTAACGAGTAGTAAAAACGAAAGATTTGATAAAATGAAAAAAATGTCGCTACGTTTTATGTCCGGGTTGCTGACTACAGCATTTCTCACCCTTGTGGTCAGTATCAACGCCATCGCTTATCCATCCGGTTCCCCTGCGGGCTACACCGGTTCACCCGGCGATGGGCAGCATTGCGTAAGTTGTCATAATGGTTCTGCAGCCACTGTTACAGGCTGGATTACCTCCAATATCCCTGCCACCGGATATATCGCAGGGACTATTTACAATATGTCCGTTACGGTAAGTGGCAGCGGAAAAAAGGGATTTGAGGTTTCTCCGCAGAATGCCACAGGAACCCAGTTGGGCATTCTGACGGCCGGTACAGGCAACCACCTGGTTGGAGGTACCAAGTATGTAACACAAAATTCTTCCGGAAGTACCTCCTCCACAGTAACATGGAATTTTACCTGGACTGCACCTGTGGCAGGAACAGGAACGGTTACTTTTTACGGGGCATTTACTGTCGGAAAATCAAACACAAAGCTTTCCACCATGGTTGTCAGTGAAGATGCATCAGTGCCTCTTTCCGCAACAGCTTCAGCAACCCCAACGGTTATCTGTGCCGGTCAAACCTCACAACTCGATGTGAGTCCGGCTGGAGGAAGTGGCACATATTCCTATTCGTGGACATCCATTCCTGCAGGCTTTACCTCTTTGCTCAAAAACCCGGTTGTTTCGCCGACAATAACAACCCAGTATATTGTCCATGTTTCAGACGGCGCATTCGCTGTTGATGCACCGGCCAATGTAACCGTGAACCAGCCTGCGACAGCAGTTGCCGGAAACGACACGACATTCCCTTTCATCACCACCCAGGTTCCCCTGATGGGGATGGCGGCCAATTATTCCACTGTACTTTGGACAACGTCAGGCAGCGGAACCTTCAGTGACGCCAATGCGCTTTCGGGAAATTATTTACCCAGTACAGCTGACAAAACCGGCGGGAATGTGACGCTCACGCTCACGGCTTCTGCCCAATCACCCTGCACCACCGCAGTTGTTGATACTCGAAATATCCATTTTGACTCGCCTACAGGGATTGATGGTGTGACAAATACCGCCCTCGACCTGGTCTTGTCGCCAAATCCATCAACCGGTTTGTTCTCACTCCGAACGCATGGTTTTGAGCCCGGAAGTGCTTTGGTAACCATTTCTGATCTGCAGGGAAAAATAATCGTTCAGAAAAAAATGGATGCAACAGACAACCTGCCTGTGCAATTCAACCTGTCAGGAACCCCCGCCGGACTTTATCTGGTGAAAATACAGACATCCAGGGTGATGCTGATCCGTAAGCTGGTGATTGAATGATCGGACAACAAATGGCGAAATAGCGAAATAGCGAAATGGCGAAATGGTGAAATGGGGTTATTGAATAAGCTGACGGCAAATATCGATGGATAACCTGAACGATTCTGATAAAAAAAACCAGCAAGGGAACCAGGATCGGAGGCACCTTGAACAATAGTTTGCATGGATGGCAATTCATCGCTCAATTCGCCGTAATTTTGCACCATAACCTTGCTAACGAAAATCATTATGAAACATTCAGTTGATACTTCCTGGAAAGGAAACATGTTGTTCGATGCAACCGTAAGCGGGCATCATGTGATGATGGATGCACTTCCTGCCGGTGGCGGGGAAGATCAGGGCGCACGTCCGAAACTATTGATGCTTGCAGCCCTTGCAGGATGCAGCGGCATGGATGTCGTATCCATTTTGAAGAAAATGCGGGTTGAATTCACCGGGCTGGATATCCGGGTGGAGGCAGATGTGACGGAAGAGCATCCGAAACACTACAATAAGATGCACGTCATTTATGAATTTACAGGAAATGATTTGAATCCTGATCAGCTTAAAAAAGCTGTGGAACTTTCGCAGGAGCGCTATTGCGGTGTCTCTTTTGTGTATAAAAAAGCGATGGAAGTTACCTACGAAATTCAAATTAAACAATGACAACAACTTTTATCCTCTGAACAAATTTAACATACGAAAATACAAACAGTGATGGAATATTATTTTAGTACAATCCTTGATTGCGGGTTTGAAGAAGCTGAATCCAAAACACTCAGCGCTTTAAAGGCAAAGGGGTTTGGTATGATCACCGAGATCGACATGCGTGAAAAGCTCAATGAAAAACTGGGCGTGGAAATCCAGAAGTATAAAATCCTTGGAATGTGCAATCCAACGTTTGCATACAAAGCACTTCAGGCAGAGGAGAAGATCGGTACCATGCTCCCTTGCAACGTTATCGTGATCGATAAAGGAAATGGCAAAACAGAAGTTTCTGCAGTGAACCCCCTGGCTTCGATGATGGCGATTCAAAATCCTGCCCTGGGTGGCCTGGCAGAGGAGGTAACAGGAATTCTTCAAGGGATCATTGCCGGACTAAACGATTGAATTTCACCGCGATCATTCTTGCCGGAGGCCAAAGTTCACGGATGGGGGCAAACAAGGCCCTTGTTGAGTATATGGGCAGGCCCCTCATTGAATATGCGATTGACCTGGCCCGATTGTTTACCAATGATATTCTCCTGATTGCAAACAATCATGACCTTGATTTTTTAGGAATTCCGGTAGTCAGCGATGAGTACACGGTTAAGGCTCCGTTGGCCGGAATTCATGCCGGATTGAAATCCGGCAGTTCAGCCTGGAATCTGGTTCTGAGTTGTGATATGCCGAATCTTACAAAGGAATTAATAGAAAAGTTGTTATCTCTCCTTGACGATGATCTCAGGATGGTTGTTCCGCACCACGATGGCTTTCTTGAACCTTTATGCGGGTTTTATCACAAGGATTTGATTCCTCAGATAGAAAACAATATTGTTGCCGGCAAACTTAGTTTGCTCGATTTGCCAGGCTCTGTGCCACATTCGTTCCTCACCCTGGCGGATGTTCCAATGGCTGAACTTGCGTTTTTATTCAAAAACGTGAACGAGAAGAATGATCTGGTAAGCTGAAACATCACATAATCAACATCCTCCTGAAGCTTTCTTCTTTTTCTTTACAGGAACCAATCCGGGTTTTGGTGTTATGGTGCCGGATGAATTTGGTACAACAGCTGCGGCATCACCGGCACCCATTGCCATCGAAGCGGCCTTTCTGAAATTATACTTTGCAATTTCATCGTTGGAAAAAACAGTTCCCGGCCTGTCTGGGTTCAGGATGGTCTCCGTCCAGTAATTCAGACCGCCCTGCAACACATAATTGTTCTGGTAACCAAGCTGCCTGGTCAGCAACCATGCTTCATTGGCTTCGGTTGATCCGTTTGAATAAAAAATGTTCATTTTGGTTCCCTGGTTGAGCAAATCAAAATTTTTCTCGGAAAGAATATCCTGGAGTGGAATATTGATAGCTCCCGGGAGGTTGAACATGTCAAATTCACGTGGATTTCTCACATCGATCAGTTGAATGGAGGGGTCTTTCTGAATAATTTTATCCACCACTTCATCCGGACTTATAAATTGCGTTCCCGTACGGATTTCAGTGAGCAACTGTTCGGCGGTAAGTTTGTATGGCCGTGTCGTATTTTGGGGTACCAGGGCGATAATAAGCGCCAGAATCAAGAGGACCAGACTGAGATAATGCAAAGATTTCATAATACTGTTATTAATGTTTTTTAAGCTTCTGCACGTCGCGCCTTCCCGTTTGGGTTCAGTGGAGTGGCTTATCACAATCAATATTCTTCCCTTGGAAACTTTTTCTCCACCCATTCCGACGCATAGAACATCCCCAAGGCAATAACGACCAGGATTAAGGCAAAAACCCCATCACTCAGATCCAGCATGGTTGATATTTTTGGCGACCCCATGGATCCTGATTTGTAGAGGGTTTCAAACATCGGATATCCAAAGGCAAAGAAGTAAACTCCGATAAAGAGTCCGACAATAAAGATCATGGCATCGATTTTTCCGATGGCAGCACCGCAAAAACTGGTTCCCGGGCAAAAACCGCCCATGATGAATCCGGCACCCATCACCAAACCTCCGACAACCGCCGAAGTCAGAAAGGTTGGATTTACATAAACGAGGTTAAGGTCAACCCAGCCAAAGAGGCTGAAGAAAAGAAGCCCGAGCATGGCAGTTACCCCTCCCGTGAAGAAAACCTTTAACACGACCATGTCGTATCCATAAAAAAGTCCGGCCAATTTCCGGCTGGATGAAAACCCGCATTGCTCAAGTACAAAGCCAAACCCGATGCCAATGACGAAAGCAAGAAAAAAGTTTGTGTTTGGGGAAATAATATCGTTGACTGCTAAGGGACCCATGGTGATTTACGATTTAGGATTTACGATTTACGATTTTTGTTTTGCATTCAGGTATTCCGTATTTTCCCCCTCTCTTTTAGGCGAGGGGGTCAGGGGGGGTGAGGTATTTAAGTAGGGCATTATATCCAGTTTCTTCTGAAAAACCAGGCAAGGATGTATGCTCCGCCAAAAATTGCCATCATGGTGATGATTCCGCCGAATGAGATAACGGCCATGCCACTTAGCGCTGAACCGCTGGTACAACCTCGCCCAAGCTGAGAGCCCACCCCGAAGAAAATGCCTCCGAGTAATGCAAAGATCAGCCTGCGGCGTGAAGTGATTTTCGGGCTGTGTTCCACTTTAAACTTCAACCTTCCAGCCAGTGCACCGGAAGCAAAACCCCCAACGATCACACCAAGCATCTGAAAAACCAACCAGTTCTTAAGCGGAGATCCGGAATGCTCCTCATGGTATTCTTTGAAATATTTTGTTTTTTCGGCATATTTTGGTGCAACAGTCTGAGTGGTTGCCACCACCACGCTTTTTATCGCGCCACTGGCTCCCAGTCCCCGCCCGGAAATAAAATTAGCCGCCAGCAATACCAAACCAAGCAACACCCCGCCAATATAGGGATTCATATACCTGGTCTTTTTAGTTTTAATAGTTGTTTCCATTTCCTGCCTCTTTATTCAATATTCGTTATTCAATATTCTTTGTTCAATATTCAATATACATCTCAATAAAGGTATCTGCTTGCCTGCCCTGCATAAACAATGATAAACCTCAGAAATAATCCGCCTGTGAGGACGAGAGTCGAAGTAATGACAATAGGAATTTTATATCCCAGCAATTCAAGAACTTCGAGAAAAGCAGGCACCAGTAGTCCGATGAAAACTACAAAAATCCAGAAAACCTCTGTGTAAGGCCCTCCGAGGAACATGTTTGCAGCATCAATCTGAACCTGGGTGCTGGCCTGAAATCCCATAAATATATGAACGATCAGAAATAGTTCGATTCCGATCATCATCAGGTCGATGCGGCTGAAAATGTTTCGTTCGAGATGGCTTTTTGCCATCAGCATGATCACTGCTGCTCCCGTAGAGAGGCTGGATGCGAAAAACAAGGGTCCGAGGATACTGGTATTCCAGAGAGGCCGGGCGTTAAAGGCTGAAAGCAGAATTCCGGTATAAACCCCCAGGATCACTGCATATAACAACATGATCCATGCAAGGATAAGACGATACCTGATAAAAAAGGCCTCCAGTTCCTCCAGAAAAGGATATTTCCAATGCCATGCAGGCAGCAACTCTTTTAACCACGTGGCCGACCACACGATTGATAATGGTGTGATGGCGAGCAAGGTCCATGCTCCCCACGACATGGGTGATTCCAGGCGGATGGCCAGGTAGAGTTGCCAGAAAAAGGCTTTGTGCGTCAGGTCGAGAAACAGGGCACCAAGGCCAATGATGAGTAAGAACGGCGTGAGCATTGGCGCCCATTTGATTGCAGCAGGATATTTTTTCTCACGGCCCATGATGTAATAGAGAGATGCGAAGAACAGAATACCTGCGGCAACGCCCCCCAAAAAGAGGTATAAGGGGATTTGCCAGTGCCAGATGTTGAGGGTAGGATCCACCATGGGGTTCATGCGACCACTGATGATTAACTCTTCTCTCATGGCGTTCAGATTAAAAAGTAAAGATTGGGGTTGGTCCCGGCTTCCGGGATCAGCCTTTTATATTTCCGTTTTTTCAGCACCTGTGATATTTCACTCCTGGGATCGTCGGTGTCGCCGAAATAGAGGCATTTGGTAGGGCAAACAGCGACACAGGCCGGAGGCAGACCATCTTTGATGCGGTGTACGCAAAAAGTGCATTTGTCAACGTATCCTTTCGGATGTGTGTACCTTGCATCATAGGGACAGGAGGCGATGCAGGCACCGCAACCAATGCATTTATGAGCAGTGACCAGCACCGTACCGCCATAATCATAATGGCTTGCGCCGGTCGGACAGCAGCGGACACAGGGTGAATTTGTGCAATGATTGCAACGTTCCGAACGGATTTCCATTTCGAGTTGCGGGTAGGTTCCCTCATTTACTTCAACAATCCAGTCGCGGCAGTAGCCGATCGGAACATTATTCTCAGTCTGGCAGGCAACAACACAATCGCTGCAGCCAACGCATTTTTTGGTATCAATGGCCATCGCAAATCTCATGCGTTCACCTCCTTACCTGGATTTTCGGTTAAAAATGTGACGAAATTTCCTCTCATGCCGGTTCCTCCCATCACAGGATCAAGTAATACTTTGGTAATGAGCGCTGAATCACTCACCCCTCTGCCAAAAGCACGGGTGAGCTGTGAATTGGTATGTCCAAATCCATGGACAATATAAACAGAGTCCCAGCGGATTCGTTCGGTGATTCTTACCCTGGCAGGGAAATTGGTGGTTGACCCGTCCTGATTTTTCAGCCACACCTCCTGTCCATCTTTCAGTTGCCAGTTGGCAGCCACCTTGGGATTGACCCACACTTTGTTTTCCGGCATGATGGCGGCCAGGTTTGGGTTATTTGAGGTACGGCTGAAGGTATGGGTTTGGGTTCTTCCATAAATCAGGCGGTAATACCCTTCGGGAGGTTCTTCGTGGGGGGTGTACCTGGGCAATGGATCAAACCCGGCCGCTTCCAACTGAGTTGAATAGAGCTCTATCTTGCCGGAAGGCGTGTCAAAAACCGGCGGATTTTCGGCTGAAAAATAGAGATCGCCAGAGGTACGTTCATATTTTTTTATTCCGGTTTTTTTCATCTCCTCCAGTGATGAACCCATTCTTTTGAGCTTGTAATCCAGGAATTCCTCGAACGTTTTCCATTCAAAATACTTTTCCAGTCCCATTTTCCCGGCCAATTCCTTTGCAATCCACCAATCGGGTTTCGTGTCGTACTTTGGCTCTGCAGCTGGCATCCGCAGGGCGATAACAGGTTCGCGGTTGTGGTCGTTTCTGAGAACATCATACCGTTCCAGATAGGTGCATTCGGGGAGGATCACATCGGCCCACCCGGTAATTTCCATCGGCATGGTGTCAATAACAACAAGAAGTTCAAGTTGCTGAATGGCTTCAAGTGTTTTGCGTGTATCGGGCATGGTCATGTTCAGATTGCTGCCATTGACGATCCAGCCGCGGTATTGAAAGTCTTTAAGGTATCCTGGTATCGATCCATCCACGATGGCATTGGCCAGCGGGAGTTCGGCAAAAGGAAACTGATCGCCGAGGATATCTCTCCAGGATTTGTTCACCGGAGGAAAAGGAGGATGAGGATATTCAGGAATCTCCTTTAATTCGGGAAGGTAGAACCCGCCACGGCGACCCCAGGAACCAAGCAGGGCGTTCAGGATTGCAATGGCCCTGGAACGCTGGGTATCATCGCCGTACCAGGTCACATGCCGTCCGGGATGAATGATTACTGCAGGCGAAGCATCTGCCATGCACTTTGCAGTTTTCATGATCAGATTGGGATCGAGGGTGGTAATGCCATAAGCCCATTCAGGGGTAAACGGTTGAATATATTCCTTCAGTTTCTCAAAACCTGTCGTGTATTTTTCAACATAATCCTTGTCATACCAGCCATTGTTGATAATTGCATTGATCCAGGCCAGCAGCAGGGCAATGTCGGTTGAAGGCTTGATGGGAAGCCAGAATTCCGACTTACTGGCCACTGTGGAAAACCGGGGATCAACAGTGATAATCGTTGCGCCACTGTCGATGGCATCGGCCATTTCCTGTACCTGGGTGTTATGCATGTTTTCACCCAGATGGCTGCCAATCAGCACAAGGCAGCGGGTATCACGGATATCAATGGGTTCAGGTGATTCGAGCCCGGTACCGAAGGTGAGTCCGAAGGCCACTTCCCGCGGACCTTTGCATTGCGCATAGGAAGGACCGGCAATTGAGTCGGACCCATAGGCTTTCATCAGCGTGGTGAGCAGCTTTCCGCCTGATCCATGGGTGATGAGTGCAACCGTTTCGGGGCCATATTTTTTCCCGATAAAATCTAGTTTCTTTGCTACAAAGTCGAGCGCTTCATCCCAGCTGGCGCGTTTGAACTGCTGTTTGCCTTTAGGACCTGTACGTATCAGAGGTGTTTTAAGCCTGTCCTGGTCATAATACATCCCAACACCACCTGTTCCGCGAGGGCATAGGCGGCCGTTGCAATGGGGGTCATTTTCGTTACCGATGATTTTCCAAATCTCTCCCTGATCGTTTTTATACACCCATCCGGCACATTTCCAGAAACAAATTTCGCAATAGGTTGGCGTTCTTACATAGCGTGACTCATCCGGATGCGTTTTGCCGGTAATCTTCTCCAGCAGGGAGGGTTCCGCCATTCCACCGAAACCGATGGAACCCAGCATCGCTCCTCCGGCACCAAGTGTTGAAATTCTGATGAAATTTCTTCGGTTCATTCAAATTGGGTTAGGTTTTTTGGTAAACGGGTAAACGGGTAAAGTGGTAAATTGGTAAAATGGTAAATTGGTAAAACGGTAAAATGGTAAAATGGTAAAATGGTAAAATGGCATAGATACACCTATCTAATTTTATCTATGTTTACAAATGTGCATAAAAATAAATTGTAACTATTCACCCCCTGTTTTTTAAATCCAAGGGTTATTAACAATTTTCAGGCTTGTTGTCCTGTTTTTATTCGCCATCTAGACGATATCAACCGTATTTTGTTGATTGATTGT
>CAIQUS010000004.1 GCA_903875045.1 uncultured Bacteroidales bacterium | reverse complement strand
TATCACCTTTGAAGTTTCAGCTCCGGGTTTCTTTTTGAGGGTTTCGATAGTGGAGTCTCGTTCGGTAATAGCATTTTGGGCGGTTTGCAAAGCAGTGTTGGCCGTGTCGCGGTCAGCTTCTGCCTGTATTGCTTCCTGAAGACGTGCTTCAATTATGTCCAGCTGTTCGGCATTCAGGTAAACCCCCTCATCAGTTTCTTCAATAGCCTGTAGCCCGAGTAGGGCCATCAGCGTTGCGAATTTTTTCATATCGGTTTTTTTGGGTTTGCTTTGGGTTTGATTTTTATGTTCGGCAACCATGTTGCGTAAATGTTCTACAGCATTTTCAAAAGGTGCTATCTCATCAATCAGTCCATGTTTTAAGGCATCTGGTGCAAAAAACACTTTTCCGGAAAATACCGGTGCTTTGTCTGGGATCTTACCTTCGCGGTTGGCTTTAACGTTGGCTATGAATTCTTCAGCAAGTGGGTTCAGCCCGCTTTTTCTTACAAGTTCATAATTGCCTTTCAGTGCTTCCAGGTAATCAAGGTTTTTATCTGCGCTCTGGTCAGCTGTGATATAATGAATTTTTATGCCTTTGGCTTCATAAAAACCTGAAGTGTCCATAAATGATAGCATCACGCCAATTGATCCTATCTCCGTAGTGTTGTTCTGAGCGATGATATATTTTGCAGCTGAGCCGATCCAAAGCCCGGCACTGGCCATCAGGCCATCAACAAAAGCCACAACAGGTTTTGATGTTTTTTTGATCACATCCGCAAGGTTCTGAGTGCCGTCTGCAGTCCCTCCAGGAGTATCAATATTTAGCAGGATGCCGTCAATATTCGGGTTTTCTTCAGCATCTTTTATCCATTGAGCAATAGTGTTCATCCCGTAACTCATCATGTCACAATCTTCAACATCATTTTTTTCCAAGGGCCCCAAAATGGGAACAATGGCAATGGATCCAGGTTCGGCATCCTTCCATGAATTGACTTTCTTGCGGACTGAAGCTGAAAGAACAGAAAGAACAGGTTCTTTTACCTTTTCAGCATTGTCGGCAATTTCAAGCTTACGCCCCAGCATATTTTCGATCAGGAACATATGCGATAAAGCAAACCTTGGATCAATGGCCCAGGCTGAACGGAGTATTGCAGAAATCAATCGATCTTTCATGAGGGCAATATTATTAATGTATACACCCGGTCTAAAGGACTGGTGACCCCTGTCCCGGGAGTTCGTAATACGGGCAGGGCTTTGCCTGCACCGTTGAGAACTCTATCTCATAACCCAATCGGTCAGCTGCCAGACTGCCGGTTTTGTGCCGGTGAATAAATCTTAATGGAGTTTCAGGGGTACCGGCTAGTCGAAGCTTGCCGGATGCATCTGTGATCTCAAGGATGTACCGGTGCCAGGCCATTTCAGCAAAAAGTGAAGCTGCTGCTGCAGAAGAACCGGGGTAAAAAGCTTTGGCCAGCACTGTATAAGCAGGACCTGCAGGGGTGTCTTTCTGATCCTGGTCGAACGATAGCGAGCCGGGTGAAGCATAACCCGTGAGGAAGCCTTTGCCGGGTTTGAAAGAAACCGGCGAAGTGATTACCCCATTGGTTGCATCCGGGAAGGATAAAACATCTTCATAGGGAGCAAACCTGAAGCCGAGGCAGCCGCCCATATTTTCGTCAGGGATTTCTGGAAAATTGTTCATGGGAATTTTTGAGCAAAAAAAATGCTGTCCGAACGAATCTGAAAGGACAGCAAAACCTGAAGCCAGTCAAAAAACCGGGAATCCCGGTTTTATAGACAGGAGTAGTAAAAACGCAAAAATCCCAAAATTCAAAAACAATTGATAATCAGCGAAATAATAAATTTTATTTCTCTTTTATGACAATAGTCTAATGAATGGGACATTTATGAGACAAAAACCTAGATGAAGTAGATTTTTATTCTTCGATTTCTTCAGTAATAAGACTTGATTTTTTTGAAGTCTTATAAAATTTCTTCCGGTACCGGTAATATTTTTTACGAAGTGTTTCATGGATATCTTTTCCGGAACCGATTTCATATTCATCGCAGAATTTGACAATGGCTTCGTTCATCCTTTTTCTGATCCCCGGTTCCGGGGAGCCCAAGTAAGCCCGGTTCATATAATTGAAGAAATCGACCAGGAAATCATCATTGATCGAACATGAAACAATTGACTGCCGGTATTCGCTCAGGTAGTTCCTGGAGAACACGTTTACATCTTTATAATAGGGAAGTTTTATCTGTAGGTTGCCTTCCAGTATTTTGTAATCTCCTGGCGGCGATTGGAGCAAAGGCCGGATAAGGCTGCTCAGTCGGTTTTTACGGTCAGCAACAATGGGCTCAGGTCCCCATTTATGAACAGCATATTCTTTCAAATAGCCTTTGATCCTGATTGATATGATAATATCTGATGGCATTTTATTGAAGTTTAAGTTTATTGTTCAAATACAACTAAAATTCCAGCTTCACGGGCTACGGCATATTCAATGCGGGCACCGCGGCTCTGGTGCCAGTCATGGAGCATGTATATCATTTCGCAGCGCAAAAGTTCTGCAATGTCTTTTGCCATTAAATCTTCCCAGGGTTTACTTAAATCATCATGCAGGTTAAGCGGGTTAACTGCAACCATGCCTGGGCAAGTATTGTATAGGTTGGTTTGCGCCTTGTTGAATTTTACTCTGACTTCTTCGGGCGTAAGCCCTGAAATGCGGCCACTAATATATATTTTAGGTATATGGACTGAGCCAGGTGTTTTTAAATTTTTTCTTTTATCCACCATCTTTTTAGGTTTTAACAAATACCCTGTCAGCATCCAGCCAGGGGCGAATTTTATCAAAAGTGAAGTCTGCATTGATTTTCCATGCGGAATAATGACCTGAATGAAAGCAATGTATCAGGAACCATTTGCCTACATTGAGCCGGCCGTTCTTTATGAAGTCATCTTCAGTGGCCAGTCGGGTACCGGGCGGTTGCGCTTTATAAGTTGCAACGCCATGCTCAAACCAGAGCGTTCCGTAAATAAAAATTTCAGCTTTCATGAGAGAGAGAAAAAGTTCAAAATATATCCCCAAAACCCCACTACACTGACTACACTCACTACAAAACACATTATCAGTATGTTATATCTGACTACATTGTAGTCATGTAGTGGAATCCCACTACAAACATTCTGACTACATTTCACTACAACTGACAACACTTCACTACACTTTTTCATTTTTTAAATTATTGATTATTAGTATTGTAGTCGTTGTAGTCATTGTAGTGAGTATTTTTAGCATTTTGGAGCATGTTTGCGCGCGTCAGAAAGGAGCGTCTTCAGTAATGACTTCAAATGGAATATCTGACTGATTATCAGATTGAGATTCAGCATTTCCAGGAGACACAGCTTTGATATCATCCTTCGGGGTGTTTTCAGCATTGTCAGCTTGGAATTGAGAATTATCAGGAATCACGGCTTTGATATCATCCTTCGGGGAATTTTCATCATTGGCGTGGTATCTGATCAGGTTGATGGAAAGCAAATCATAATCAAAGCACATGGCCTGATTGATATCCCGGTCAAACCGTACGCTTTTTTTCTTGCCAAGGTACGGTTTACTTGTTTCGAGGTAATAAACAAGCGTATTGGTAGGAAGCGGGTTCTGGCCGGCTCTGCGGCTATACTCTGCGTACAGCTGATAAATACCCGACCATTTAAGGAATAGTACCTGTTTTGGAGGCTTAAACACTTTTGTTACTGCTTTCGTACCTATAGTTAAAGCCAGGTCAGAAACAAATTCGATCCTGAAGTTATTCGGAGATTTGATCAGGTCCTTCTCCAGTAGTGTTTCAATCATTGCCCAGAACTGTGATAGCTCATTGGCATTGCTGAGAAGTTGGTTCTGGTAAGCTATGCTTTCCATAGCCGTCTGAAGCAGATCTTCATAGGTAAAAGGTAAATCAACCAGGTTTTGCAGTGTTTTGAATGTAGCCACTATGGTAATAAGATTGCGCATGATCCTGTCATCATACTGGCTTTTCCCTGCCCTGGTGGTAAGATCAGCCTGAACTTCATTGAAAGCATAGGCATAATTCTTTTCCAAATAATCCCTGTTGCGGATCAGCATATGTGTGAAGTGGCTCAGCCCTTCAGCCTGTATTTCATGAAGTTTCTCCAGGTTTTCTTTTTGCTCCTGTGAATGTTCTGTGTCATGGTAATGCAGGAAGACTGCCCTGGATAAAAGAGCCACATCTGCAGTCATCATTTCCTGACCTGTAATCATGACCATTGAATCGATGGGCGTTTGTTCTTTTGAGACTCCTTCCCGGATTGATCCCCTGGTTCTTCCATTGCGGTTGTAAATGGCTTTGAGTGATTCAATGTATTCAATGGGAAGGCTGTTTTTGTATTCATCCACCCAGATCAGTGCATTGATGAACTGTTCCAGGTGGGCACTGATCCCCGGCTTGGTGGCATTGTGTAGTTGCAGCTCGTTCTGCGGTCTCCCAAACAGGCAAAGGATACTCATGGCCTGTTCATTTTTCCCGGTACCTTTCTGGCCAAAGATATT
>CAIQUS010000003.1 GCA_903875045.1 uncultured Bacteroidales bacterium | reverse complement strand
GAATACATGTAGGGTCATGCCATGGCATGACCCTACAGAATTTTACGATTGATAAATTCGCGACCTGGGTGCCTTTTCCAATGTAATTTTTTTCAAAAGTTTTCATGATAGAGTTTTTTAGGGTTAAATTTTATGCGAGTGTAATTAAGCTCATGGAGGGGCACTCAAGGAGGAATTGGAATACCGGAAGACACTGAGGATATGCCGAGAAAATCCTTGAATGAGGGAACTGTACCCGGAAAGAGGTAATAGCTTAGCAGATAATTAATACCTGAACTCGGTCATGCAAATAAGTAGAAAAACGCATCGGAAATGGAACCTCGCTGAATTAATCGGGAAAGTCGGTGTATAAATTGAAGGGAAAGGAACTCGGGCAACTGGGGAAGATCATCATTATTGTGTTGGGAAACCTTCAGTAGGTTTTGGCTGGATTAGTATGTGAATGGATTGAAATGCTGGGATAGCAATACTGTGATGAATTTCCACAGAAATATTGCAATCTGAACGTTAATAAATGAAAGGTGAAAATACTTGAAGAACTATTACTTGGGAGAAAGAGAATTCCTGTCAGCCTGAATAAAAGAGTCTTGAGATAGAAGAAGTGTTTATGGGGTAATGGTTGGCGGTATTAATGTAAGTTGACGATTGCGGGGGATTTCCTGTCAAGTTACTAAAAGTTGAAGCTGGTTACAACCCTTGAAAAACCTAATTTATGACCATTTTGAAGAAATGAGGTAAAAAAAGTCCCGGTTTCCCGGGACTAAAAAATTACATGGTGCCTTCATCTGAGAAGGAATAATAAGCATCATGGGCAACAATTATATGATCGAGAACCGAAATTTCAAGCAATGCACCGGAATCTTTGAGCTTTTTGGTGATTTTCATATCTGCTTCACTTGGGGTAGCTTGGCCCGACGGATGATTGTGCCCTAATATAAGAGATGATGCGTGATTCTCAAGAGCTATGAAGAATATCTTTTTAGGATCAACCACGGTGCCGGATATTCCACCTTCGGAAACTTTCACCGTTTTCATGATCTTGTTTGCCCGGTTCAGCAGCAGCATCCAGAACTCTTCATAAGGCAGCTCACCCATCAGGGAATGGAAAATCGTATAGGCATCCTGGCTACGGGAAATTTTTGGTTTAACAACCACTTCGGCAGCATTTCTTCTGCGGGAGAGGGCAAACATGGAAGCAATCTGGCAGGCGCGTTGTTTACCAATGCCTTTTACTTTTTGTAGGTCAGAAATTCCGAGTTTCCAGAATTCGCAGAGATTGTTTTGACACGAAGACATGATTTTCTGAGCAATGTCAAGGGAGTTTTCATGAGGGGTGCCTGAGCCGATAAGGATACTGAGCAGTTCTGCATCAGAGAGGCTTGCTGTGCCTTTGAGCAGTAACTTCTCGATTGGAATGTCATCTTCTGCCCATAATTGCATGGGAATCCTGTTTTCGTAGTCTTCGCTTTTTGCCAAAGCCAAATCGTGTGTGCTGTTGTTCTTTTTCATATGAGATCGGTTTTGATCAGCCGGATGGCCGATAGTGAGTAAATGAAATTTACCCGGGCCGACATGCGGAGTGAAAATTTTAAACAAGCGAACAGGTCACGATTTTCATCTGAAAATCTGAATGTTCCCAAAGGGTGACCAGGCCTTTAGGCGGTCACGCTTAGTGAAAAATATTTTCACAAGCATAACTTTGTGGATTTCATTCTCAGAATTGCTGGCCTGCTCCAATCTGGAAAAAACTGGGAACTTAGAATATAAAATAGGAAAGTCAATCTCGACAGCCAGGTTTCTTTCCTTCACATGGACTGCAAAGAAGATGGATTTGAATGGCAATAATGAAGCAGCGTCATTTTATTAATTTTTTTGCTACCCACAAACAGGTTTGAGTAGCAACCTTAATTCCTTTTGGATGAGTCGTCTGCCTGCCTGTTGTATATTCGGAGTATAACAAACAGCAACCATCAAAAAACCTTTATATTGCTTATACAAACTGGAATCTTTAAAATGACCCTCAATTCTTGTCTTTACCATTGAGCTTTCGCCAATATCAATAATATTAATTTTCACACCATTTAAACTCAAAATGGCGTAGATCCCAGATTTATCTTTCAAAGTTGTAGCAGTCTTATATGGGCCATCGAAGGTGAAAATTCCGATATTGATTGACATTATCTTTAATTTTGAATGATAGCAAATATTTCAATCTTTCAAACACCTGATCGGGAAGGCATTTGCCCGTGAGGAAGGATAGAGGGAGACAGAGAAATCGTAAATATTCAATCCGTGTGAAATGGCTTTGGTGGATCCCCAGGGAGCGGATGTCCAGAACAGGACGGCAAAGTCGGCAAAACTCCAACTCGAGTTCAGATAGAAGACTCCACCGGTCAAGGCCCTGAACCCTGAGATGATCGTGTCCTGAAGGGGCTTCCCGGCAAAGCCGTTTCCATTATAGAAGTTAATCAGTACAGTCCACTCGTTATCTGTCGGGATATGCCAGCCGGGAGGGCATAATCCCTGCCCTGCCGGCGTGTCATCGTAGCGCATCATCTCGTCCCACTGGTACAAACCGCCGTACTTCGAGCATTTCGCAGCATCGTTGCCGAAACAGTACTTTTCATCGACACAGTTGTCGAACTGAACCTGAGAAGAGGTGATCTGCGTTCCCCGGTTCAGGTTGGCGGCCATCCAGCATTGAGTTCCGATCTGTACCGTGGGATAGGTCTTATTATCCCGGATGTCGGTCAGGGTATTGCCGCAGGAGAATACGGCATTGGGTTGAACCGTGATCGACTTTGTTTTAGAGGCGCTGCATAGGTAAACATTGGTGTAGGAATACACAATGGTCTTCAAACCTGTTCCGGCTGTTGCAGGATTGAATACTTCGGTCAGGGTATTTACCCCTGGCCCGGACCAGGTTCCTCCCACAGGAAGACCGCCCTTGAGTTTGAACGGTTTGGCCCCAATGGTCGTTACACTGTCGAAACACAGGCTCAGGGATACAGGCGGCGCCAGGGAACCGCTCATGACAATCTTGTTGGAGAGGGCTGGGTTTGATGAAACACAAACCAGGTTGGAGGTCATCACACAACGGACACTGTCATTGTCCGACGGATTGTAGGTCAATGAAGGCGAATTGGTCCCTGCATTGACCCCGTTCACTTTCCATTGATAGGAAGGCGTCGATCCACCGTTTCCGGGGGCGGCGGAAAAAACAACCGTACTTCCCGGGCAAAACGGGTTGGGATTGGCTGCAATGGCGACCGAAGCAGGCAGACCAGGGTTCCCGGTCATGTTAACGGCATTCGATACAGCTGGGTTGCCCGAAACGCATTGAAGCGATGAGGTCAGAAGGCAGGTGACGACATCGCCTGAAACCGGGCTATAGGTAAAGACCGGGGTGTTGCCTCCTGCATTCACCCCGTTTACCTTCCACTGGTAAACAGCCAGTGGACCACTGTTGGTTGGGGATGCGGTAAAGCTGACCGGAGTACCTATGCAGAATGGATTGGTAGAGGCAGAAATAGAGATGCCAACAGGGAGCTGTGGATTAACGATCATGATCACAGCAGGTGAGGTGGCGGGATTGCCTATAGCGCAAGTCTCCGACGAATATAGATTGCAAGTGACAGCATCATTGTTCAGGGGAACATATGAATAAACCGGGCTGTTGGTTCCTGCGGGGATCCCGTTCACCTTCCATTGAAATGATGGCACCGATCCGCCATTGACGGGAACGGCAGTGACGGTAACCGGCGTCCCTGCACAAACATTATTGGCGGAAGCGGAAACGTTAACTCCAACCGGTAAAAGGGGATTTACCACCATCGATATCGTGTTCGATGTTGCGGGATTGTTTGAAATACAAACCGTCAATGACGAAGTGAGAATGCACTGCACCTGATCGCCGTTTGCCGGTGCATAACTGTACACAGTGCTGTTGCCTCCGGCATTGACTCCGTTTACCTTCCATTGGTAAATGGGAGAACTGCCAGGGTTGGTCGGAGTAGCAGTATATGCAATCTGTGTTCCGGAACAAATGTTATTGTTTGAAGCGGATATGGATAACCTAGCTGAATCACCCGGGTTGATTGTTACAGTGAAATCGACGGGAGTCCCGCTGCAACTGCCCACCTTGGGAATGACAGAATAGGTGACGACTCCTGCACTGGGAAGGGTATTGATCAATACCTGGTTGATCAACAGCCCGGAATCGGCGCTGAATCCCGTGATATTGCCTGATGTTAGTGAAGCCGTCCAATGAAACATGGTGCCCGAAACATTTGAAGTCAATGGAATATTTGTGCTTTCACCGGAGCAGATGGATTTGGTCATTTGGGTGTTGGTGACCTGGGGAACTGTCGTCGTGGCAAGCTGAACGGTATCGTAACCTGAGCAGTTGTTCCCGTTGGTCACTTTCACACAATAGATGCCGGCAACACCGTTAGTAAAAGTCTGGCTGGTTCCCACGACCAGTCCGGAACCGACATCCTTCCATTCATATGTGCATCCTGAGCAGAAACCAGCATCAAATGTCACTGCATTACCGGCACATATCGTTCGATTTGGACCCAGGGAGGGCGAAGGACTTGGATAAATTGTGATGGTTCGCCAGGTCGTATCGGTGCGGTTGTCGTTATGTCGCACGTAAAGTTCGACCGTAAAGGTTCCGGGACCGGTATAAAGATGAACTGGAGATGTAAGATATGAGATATTCGACCCTCCCGATGCTGGATCACCGAAATTCCAGCGGATAGTATCAGCAGGAGGCCAAATGTCACCGGAGAAGATCATGGAATCAGACATGCATCCGGTACCTGAATAATGAAGGTAGGCCTTGTATTTTTGAAGGAATTGAGGTAGACTTTTGGAAGATAAATTTCCATTAAGACCAAGGGCGTTTTTTTGAAAATTGCAACCAGGCCCAATAATTTCTGGATAATTAATCACTCCTAATGAATCGATGTACCAAATAGAAGAATATAGTTTACCATTAGGGCCTAACTGTATTTGATGGTAAGTCTCATTGAACACAGAATCTATTATAATCTCGCTTTGCATAAATTGAGCTGAATCAATCAATGTAGCATTATATTGGTATAGTACTGTATATGGAATATTAGGTACCCCGGTTATAAGCCAACCAGAATTACAATATAAGAAATGGGAATCAAGAGAAAACTCATTACCTATATTCCCATAAACTTCATGTCTGTATTTTGTGTTGAATTTAAAATAAGGTGTTACAACTCCTGATTCGACATTAAACCCACAAAACTCAGTTATGGTATCATTTAAATAATTAGTGACTAATTTATTCCCATCTTGTGAAATTTTCATAGAGCCATAATAATTGTCAGGATATAATATTGTAGTATTCACAATACTTGGGCTTATAATTGGAACATTGTTTATTCCGGTTGAAGTAATTCTATACGCTAAATAATAGTTTGGTGTGACGCTACGCACGATCAGCCAAGCATCCTTATTATTATGTCCACGTGTTCCTGTCATCCAGTTAGCAACATTGTTACCTCCCGGAACAGGAATGTTTTTCATACCACTTACAATCCCGCCTAATCCCCCATTAAGTTGCATGTCAATGATAGAATAAAATAAACCTTGCGGAATTATTGGAGTATAGCCATATAATCCGATGTAAAAAAGAAAATAAATATTTGGATCACTTACACTTTTAACCGAGTAAACCGATTGCTGATAGATTACAGCACCGCACAAGCCAGACCCATTTGCCATAATTTGGTTGTTCTTATTCCAAACAGTAGTCCCATCAGAGTAAAACAGTAGGTTGCCAATTGAATCAGAAACACTCACTGGAGCTGTATATGTTTGCATTGCACTACCAATAATAGAAATAGGTGGATTTACATTAAAGTCTAATCCTGCAAACATTCCAAAACGCCATTGATTAAATTCGCCTTGAGAAAATAAAAAAAATGGCGATAACATGCTGAGAAACATTATATGAATTTTCATCGAGTTCATAGACATTGTTATCGCCATTTCAAAGTGAAGATGCAACTAAAGATTTGCAGTAACATTGATGTTATTGATTTCCCAATAATCAGTACTAAAAAGCAACGAATAATATGGCCCCTGTGCTCCAGTAACAGGTTCGTTTATATAAACAACCAGTCGATATAAATCCACGTCAACATCATTCCTCAAGGTGAATGGGATGTCGGTTGTTGCATTAAGAGTTACATTTACATTTGATAGTGTAGACTCCCAAGCTCCATTATAAATTACATAGATAGTTGCTGTATATTGTCCCGAATGAGGAGTTGAATCCATTAGTTTTAATGAACATTGTTGCTGAGCTATGGCTGCAGAAGCAAGGATGAATAAGACAAATACTAATGATATGTTTCTTACAAGTTTCATGGTGTTCAAAATTAAGTGTTTAATTGATTGCTTTTAAAAGTTCTCAGATTTTACCCCTATGATTGATATTCTGAGATCAAATCATAGGGGATCACCTGGACAAATTATTCTTGCCCAGAATATGAATTGTGATTTTCACGAAATGGTGCCTCATCATAACATGAGCTTGAATTTGTGTAATTTCAACACTGAGGGGCCGAAACGGTTAATTATCAACATTTAAAGGTATAAAGGAAGGATGACCTTCCCTAAGTATCATTTGTACATAAAAGAGATACACAATTATGTAACAAATGAAATTTATAGAGGCTTAATGTCTTATTTTCAATTAAGTAAATGTTTATCATGGTCACCTAAACGGTGACCGGGTTTTCGAATAGTCATTAAATGATGGTTTTGGGAGATGTTTTACCTAGGAATCAAGCTTCAAAATTGAACCCTGGTACGGTTCGATTCAATCATTCCATAATGAATAAAAAATGATCTTAGTCATGCATACACCTGATCGGGAAGGCATTTGCCCGTGAGGAAGGATAGAGGGAGACAGAGAAATCGTAAATATTCAATCCATGTGAAATGGCTTTGGTGGATCCCCATGGCGTGGACGTCCAGAACAGGACGGCAAAGTCGGCAAAACTCCAAGTCGAGTTCAGATAGAAGACTCCACCGGTCAAGGCCCTGAACCCCGAGATGATCGTATCCTGAAGGGGCTTTCCGGCAAATCCGTTTCCATTATAGAAGTTAAACAGCACAGTCCAATCGTTATCTGTCGGGATATGCCAACCGGGAGGGCTATAACCCTTGCCCTGCAGACGTGTCATCGTAACGCATCATCTCGTCCCATTGGTACAAACCGCCATACTTCGAACAATTCGCAGCATCATTGCCAAAACAGTACTTTTCAACGACACAATTGTCGAACTGAACCTGAGATGAGGTGATCTGCATTCCCTTGTTCATGATTTGGTCCACCAAGCATTGAGGGCCAATCTGTTCTGTTTGGGAATTACTTATTCTCCCGAATATATGTCAGGTTATGACCTCGAATAAACTGGGTATTCTTCAGAGTTAATCTGCTTAATCCTTAACCAATTTCATAATCCTGGTCATCCGATTGTCGCTGAATCTCATAAAATAAACACCCGGTTTCAGGCCACTAATATCAATCCCTGTTGTTTCATTAACAACCTGTTTCGTTAAAATGATCTGTCCGCGAAGATCAAACAAGGTAAGTGATCCGTTCTTACCGGTTAATGCAGTGGGGGCAGAAACATACACCATCGACCGGGCCGGATTCGGATACAACGTGATTTGCCCTTGCGATGGGCTCGGTCCCGTGAAAACCATTACCGAATCGCCAATTACGGAATAGCGATAAAGATCACTTAACCAGACGTCGTAATCAACCTGGTGATCGGAAAATACCGTAAGAATTCCGTTATCAGGATGCCAATTCCCGTTGTACCATTTCAACCACTTGCCGGTCAATGAGTTGCCGGATGAATCATACGCGTATTGTTCCCGGTATATATTTTGCCAACTGGAAGAGTTCCAATCTTGGTCTGTAGACGAGAGCATATTGTTCATTCCATCATATTCATAAAGATACTGGTCAGAGTTAACCCAGGCATTCCCTGACCAGTCACGCTCTAACCAAAGAAGCATATTGCCATCCGGATCGTAGGTAAACACCCAGTCAAAGTAATTCACCCACGCGTTATTTTGCCAATTTTGTAAGGTAGCTGATAATCTATTTGAGGCTGTGTCAAACGTTTGTACACTTTGTTGAAAATTCACCCAGGCAGAGTTTTGCCAGTTTTGAACAAGTGATGTAAGATGATTTCCGACGGAATCACACGTATAGAATTTACGTTGGTTAAAAACCCAACTATTGTTTGTCCACGTGTTGGTTAATATGTTTATCAGATAATCATTTGTATCATAAGTATCGATCTCGAGCGCCGAATTAACCCACACAGAGTCCTGACCAATCTGGATCAGGACCGTATCATATAATCCTGGTGCAATGTAGTGCCAGGAGTAATGTTCCCATTTCGCCCAAAATGTTGATTGCCATCCTTCACGCCGCCAATCTACCCGGTCTCCGTTTGGATTGTACACCGTGGCCTCTTTCAAGAAATAAGTCCAGGCATTGTTTTCCCATTTTTCTGCGAAATAGGTCAACTCATTGCCTGCCGAATCGTAGGTATACGTTTCCCTTGCCACGTTATCCCAGCTGAAACTGCCCTGCCGGCGTTCCGTCAACTGAGAAAGAACCTCTCCCGATGAATTATATGTTCGGGAAACGCGTTGAAAGGGAATATCATCAGATGAAGTATTGTAACAGAAGATCGTGTCCCACTTCCACACCGAATTGGAATGGTTAAACATGGTACGCTTTTGGCCTACCATCGCCCGGTAAGGTTTAGTGCCCGTCGGGATTTGAGGCCGGGATAGGTCAACCCGTTTTGCAGGGCCCGGAAATATTTTTCTGTGCAGTTGATCCTGCGCAAAAAGATTACATGAAAACATGATAATGATTGCAGAAAATAGTAACGATTTTTTCATAATAAAGGATATTAATACAAATATATCTGATTTCCTTCCCGATATAAAATATTTTCCCGGATACATGTTTGTTAAAAATGTCAGGAAACCGGAATTATCGAGAGTCGATTTATCCGGTTTCATGGTTCCTGTTCAGAGGATGATGTGCCTGATAAAACAGATACTCAAAAAAACTTTCTGAATGTAAATGTCTAATGTTAGGGCACCCATCCTCATTGCCCTCCTTGACTTCTGAGATCAATGGCAGGTAATGTGAGATAGACTGGCCATCTACTCCCCTGACACGGGTCCGACTCCTGCGACACACCATATGCCGTAGCTACCAATTTATAATAATTCGAAGAGTTGGGAATTGAATATGCTAATAAAACCCATTTTTGGTACATGTAACCACCATCAACAGTTTGCCCTTCATTCGCGTCAAAATGAAAGTACATACTCCAAATTGTTCCCGGATCAGGTGAAGTCTCCAGAAGTGCCAAAGTGCCATTGACAGCCTGCTGTGAGTTTGTATACACCGTGACTTTTGCATAGGGGTTCTGAGCAAAACTTTGCATGTCCGATATTACTAGGAAACAAGCAATTAAGAGTGTGATTTGAAAAATTCGTGTCACAATTGGTTTTTTAGAATTGTTTGCAGATTAAAATTAATTATCAAATTGATTCTCATGTTGTTATGATTACAACTTAAGTAACTATTCACCCCCTGTTTTTTAAATCCAAGGGTTATTAACAATTTTCAGGCTTGTTGTCCTGTTTTTATTCGCCATCTAGACGATATCAACCGTATTTTGTTGATTGATTGTTTGTAAGATAGTTGATTTTATTG
>CAIQUS010000002.1 GCA_903875045.1 uncultured Bacteroidales bacterium | reverse complement strand
CCACTCCGAAAAGTCGTTTATTCATCAAATCACCATTTAAAAAATTGTTAAACCGCAAAGAACACAAAGAAGCCGCAAAGAGCCGCAGAGATAACTCACAGATAACTATAACTTTGCGGTCCTTTGCGAAAAAGCTCTGTGCCCTCTGCGGTTAAATTATTTGTTAGCAGACTTATCGGAGTACCCTCAGACTTGGAATTTGAGACCTGGAATTTGGAATTTTCTATCAGAAAGTCACAATCTACTCCGTTCGCAGTATAATCAGGAAAGAAACTAAATAGCATGAAAAACAGAAATCTTCAGACAGAAATTGATACCTGTTATTTGTACCGGATTCTTGCAGAAAATGAGACGGATCCGATCATTGCGAAGGTGTTTGAAAAGATGAGCGGTATTGAAAAAGGCCATGCGGAGGCGATGGCAAAGAAACTGAACGTAAGTTTGGAACGGTTGATCCAGCCTTCATGGAGGGCATTGATGTTGCATCGGATTGGCAGGATTTTCGGATACGATTATATCCTTGGCGTACTGATGGATACTGAAAAAAGCATCTCAACTTCCATTATTACTACCCGGAAAAAGAATAACATGGAGATAACCGGAAACGAAACGAATCATGTGAAGATACTTCGTTCCATTCTCGACAGTGAAGAGAAAGTGACCGGGAAACAATTATCGAAATTTGAGAGCAGGCACCGCTCCGTCGGGGGAAATGCCATAAGGGCTGCGGTGTTGGGAGGAAATGACGGACTGGTCTCCAACTTCAGCCTGGTGATGGGAATTGCAGGGGCCACTTCGGGAAACAGCGGTGTTTTGCTGGCGGGGCTGGCGGGATTACTCGCCGGGGCGTTGTCTATGGCCCTGGGCGAATGGATTTCGGTGAAAAGTTCCAGGGAATTGTACGAAAACCAAATGGAACTGGAGCGGGAGGAGCTGGAAACAAATCCGGAGGGAGAACAGCAGGAAATCGTTCTGATCTACATGGCCAAAGGAATTCCTGAGAGCCAGGCACACGAGATGGCCGCCGAATTGATCAAAGATAAAAGTGAAGCCCATAAATTACTCGTGCAGGAGGAGTTGGGCATCAATGCGGAGGAGCTGAAAGGTTCTGCCTTTGAAGCGGCTTTGTATTCTTTTGTCCTGTTTTCTGTTGGGGCCGTCCTCCCGGTAATTCCGTTTATGTTTACCTCCGGAATGACTGCCGTGGCCGTCAGTGTTGCTTTCAGCGCCTCGGGACTTTTCCTGATCGGGGCAGCCATCACGCTCTTCACCGGGAAAAATGTATGGTATTCAGGGTTCCGGCAGGTGATTTTTGGCCTGGCGGCTGCAGCCATCACCTTTGGCATCGGAAAGTTGATCGGCGTAACCATTGCTGGATAGGTGGGTGCATGCATTACTCTTTTAGGTCACCTGTTACGCGTCACAAATTTTCAATTGTCTTCCCTGAAATTCTAAATCCGACTGGCGTTACCGGTTCATTTTTTTGATGGACCAACTCCTTTATCGCCTGGAAAACAAGGCTGAATTGACTATCATATCTGGCTTCCAACTCTTCGATTTTTTTTGCCAGATCTTTATTGATTTCAATTAACTCACGAAGTTTGATAAAGGCCCGAACAACAAAAAGACTTGCCTCAATTGCTTCGTCGCTTTTCAAAACCGAAGCAAGCATCAACGCACCGTGCTCTGTAAACACATAAGGTAAAAATTTTCTGTATTTTCCTCTTCCGGAAGTCATTTGCTTGTTATTGGACGAGCTGTCTAAGGTCACAATTTGTGACCTTAGACAGCTCCATTCGCCCTCGGTTAGTTGAAAAAAGAAATCAACTGGAAACCGTTTGTAGTTTCTTTTAACAGCCTGATTCAGAATCTTTGTTTCAACACCATAAATACTTGAAAGGTCACTGTCAATCATCACCTTTTGTCCACGTATATAAAAAATCCGGGACACAATATCTCCTAAACGTAAATTTCTGTTGGCCATAATTGCATTTTTCCAATAGCGTTCTGTTTAGTTTATTCACACCTCATCCTTTCTGAATCCGATTCGTGTTCTCGGTTGAATCTGTTTTTGGTGTAGTTCGTCCAAACGATTCAGCAGGTAGTTCAGTGAAAACCCAAGGATTAACGCTACTGTGTTTCAATGAATGCAACCGGTCGCAATTTGCGACCAGTTCCAATCTTTCATTTTCGGTTAACTCAAACATAAAATCCTCAGGAAATCTTGCAATGTTGCGTTTCACCTGCTCCTTCAGCCGTTTTGTTTTTACATAGTATAGAATAGCAAGGTCAGAGTCTACCATAACTTTCTTGCCCCTGAAGGTAAAAATCATTGTTTCGTAATCTGATTTAATTGACTGATTTTCCATGTTTTTTCTGCTTAATCGGGAAAAAGTCAAAAGGTAAGGCCGTTGTTGAAAACTTGTCTGTTGGTACTCTTTTTTGTTACGTGTCACGAGCCTGGATAGTGTATGGAAAAGACCATCAAATGATCAAAATGAAGGGTAAAACACAGATGAATGTCAGATGGACTTAAAATTTACCTATTTTTAAATTGTCAAACAAAGTAGTCCTCAAGAAGGACGTAATTTGCCATTTTTATTCACAGGATGAAAGTTTCCGGTTTTCCGGGGTAATAAAAAACGATATCAACACACAAAACCTGATACAATAATTTTTACACCATGCAGACCTATATTTCAATTTTAAGGGGCATCAATGTAAGCGGCCATAAGCTGATCAAAATGAAGGCTTTGCAGGAAATGTATGAAGGCCTTGGCTTCACGAATGTGAGAACCTATATTCAAAGCGGAAATGTTGTTTTCGATTATCAATTATCGGAGACCGCACAGCTTGAGAAAATGATTTCTGCGGGAATTTTGAAACATTTTGACTTTGATGTGCCGGTGATCGTGATGGCGAAAGATGAACTGAAAAGCATATCGGAGAAAAATTCATTCATCAGCGGAAGGGGAGAAGATATTGCGAAACTTCATGTTACTTTTTTATCTCTGGAACCTCCGGATGATCTTAAAGAAAGTATGAACAACAATGACTGTTTGCCTGATGAGTTTTATATCTCAGGAAAGGCGGCTTATCTGTTTTGCCCCAATGGTTATGGCAATACGAAACTCAGCAACAACTTCTTTGAGAAAAAACTGAAAGTTCAGGCTACCACGCGAAACTGGAAAACGATACTTGAACTACTTAAAATCTGCGAAACCCGCATTATTTCATTGTTACTGCTTCTGGCCTTGTTTTCATGCAGTCAGGTACCTGAAAAACAGTCAGAAACAAAAGGGACAGCATGGCTTGAAGAGATTACCATTGCACAGTTGCAGCAAGGTTATGAGGAAGGCAGATTCACCATAACCGATGTGGTGAAAGCTTACCTCACCCGGATCGATTCCATCGACCGTTCCGGGCCGCAGCTCAATTCGGTGATCACCATCAACCCCGATGCACTGGCCATTGCAGCCGAACTTGACAAGGAAAGAGCTTCCGGTAAAACGCGTGGCCCCCTTCACGGGATACCGGTCATGCTCAAGGACAATATAGATACCCACGATAAAATGGCCACCACGGGCGGATCACGTGCGCTGATGCATTCCTTTCCGGCCGCCGACAGCTATGTTGCCCGTAAACTGCGTGAAGCCGGCGCATTGATCATCGGTAAGACAAACCTGAGTGAATGGGCTAATTTCAGGTCAAAATTTTCATCAAGCGGATGGAGCGGTACAGGAGGTCAGACACGAAACCCCTATAAACCCGAATGCAATCCATGCGGATCAAGTTCCGGATCAGGGGTGGCCGTTTCAGCCAACTTATGTGCCATCGCCATCGGTACCGAAACAAACGGTTCCATCGTTTGTCCGTCAAACAACAATGGTATTGTCGGCATCAAACCTACTGTCGGACTGATAAGCCGTTCGGGGATCATTCCCATCTCTTTTACCCAGGATACCCCCGGACCCATGACCCGAACGGTAACTGATGCGGTGGTGTGTCTGGGCGCAATGACCGGCATCGATCCTTCCGATACAAAAACGCTGCAGTCGGCAGGCCATGTTCCCAACGATTATACCCGGTTTTTAGTCAGGGATGGACTGAAAGGCAAGCGCATCGGGCTGGTCAGAAGCGCGATGGGTTTTCATCACCGGGTTGACACCCTGATGCTTCAGGCAGTGGAATGGATGAAGAGCCAGGGTGCTGAGGTTGTTGAACTGAAGGATTCCTTTGATGACAAACTGGAAAAAGCTTCCCTGGAGGTGATGCTTTTTGAGTTCAAGGATGGGTTGAATGGCTATTTCGCAACCCTGGGAAAAGATGCCCCCGTGAAAAGTTTACGCGAATTAATTGCCTTCAACAAAGCCGATTCGGTTGAGTTGAGGTATTTTGATCAGCAGGTACTCGAACAGGCAGAGGCAATGGGTACGCTTGCTTCACCCGAATACGAAAAAGCCCTGGCAACCATGCTGAAGGGCACCAGGGAAGATGGTGTAGACCGGCTGATGGACCTTCACCATCTTGATGCCCTCATGGCACCGACAGGGTCGCCTGCCTGGACAACCGATCTGGTGAATGGCGACCACTACATTGGTGGAAACTCGTCATGGGCTGCCATCCCCGGTTATCCTTCCATCTCTGTGCCCATGGGAATGATCGAGGGGTTGCCGGTCGGTATCTCCTTTTTCGGAAGGGCATGGAGTGAGCCTGTATTGATTGAAATTGCTTTTGCGTATGAACAGGGAACAAAATGCAGGAGGAAACCGCTTTAAAATTCCAAGATCCAGATTCCCATGACCTCACGCATCATCCGGCTCCGATTCATCCAGCTTTACCGCGGTTCCGCCGACATCGGGCTATTCCGGGCACTATTTCTGGCAATCGTCCTTCTCCCGTTGATTTCCCTGTTTCTCATTCAGCGTGTGGGCGTTCATCCCTGGCCAATTGTGATTCCTGTTGGTACCCTTTATATTGTTTGGCTGATACATAGCAGGCGCAAAGACTACCACTTCCTACTTACCATTGCGCCGCACCCTGAAAGGGTATTCATGGCCGAGTATGTTCTTTTCACCATCCCGGTCACCGTGCTGCTTTTATCGGCGGCGCTTTATCTGCATGTCCTGATTTTTTGCGCCACCATCCTGCTATTGGCTTTTTCGGTGCCGGCACGGGTTTCAACCATCTCCCGGACGGTGAGACTTCCGATCATCCCGGCAGGGATGTTCGAGTGGCAGAGCGGAATCAGGAAAAACCTGGTTGTTATCATACTTTTTTACATTCCGGGACTGTTCGGATTTTACCAGATTTGGCTTTCAGCCCTTTCACTGCTGATGCTTACCATGATTTTTGTCTCCTTTTATTCTGAGTATGAACCACTGAACATGCTTGCCGCCGGTGGTTACCGGTCGTGGGGGTTTCTGACACGGAAGGTCACCAGACATGTTGGCTGTTTTGCGTTGTTTCTCTTACCATTGTTCATTCTTGCCATTGTAAATTCAGAATACCGGTTGATCACCGCAGGTTACTTCCTGGCATCGGTTAACCTGCTCGCCTTCTCCATCCTTCTGAAATATTATCAATACCGGCCGGGGGCATATTCAGGCGCGCATCAGATGCTCACCACGCTGGCCAGTTTCATCTCGGTGATACTTCCCGTGGCAATACTGGTTGCCGTTTTTAATGTTTTCCTGGCAGCTGGCGCAAATCAAACCCTAAAAAGATATCTGAATGCTGGAAATTGAGAATCTGACCATTTCTTATGGCGACCACAAGGTAATTGACGCACTTTCAGTTTCGCTGTCTGTGCATTGCATTCACGGGCTTGTCGGGATGAACGGTGCCGGAAAGACCACCCTGCTGAATACGATGGCCGGTTTTATCAGGGCTGGTCAAGGAACCATTCTGATGGAAGGAAATCCGCTGAAACGTGCTGATCTTGCTTTTCTTGAAACTGAAAATTTCTTTTACAGTCATATCACAGGCAGGGAATACCTGGGATTGTTCAAAGCACCCGCTGGTGTGCCTGATATCGATGAATGGAACCGGATGTTCAGCCTTCCGCTCGATCAGCTGATCGATGGATATTCAAGCGGCATGAAGCGTAAACTCGCTCTGGCCGGGGTGTTGCGGCAGGATAAACCGCTGGTGATCCTTGATGAACCCTTCAACGGCCTCGATCTTGAATCGTCGCGGCTGCTCAGCCTGATCATCACACGGTTGAAACAACGCGGAACAACCGTGATCATCACCTCGCATATTCTCGGATCGCTTACAGGCGTTTGTGATCATATTCACCTCCTGCGTAACGGAAAAATCATGTTTTCGAGGGACAAGGAGAATTTTGCAACCCTTGAACAGGATATCTTCAAGGATGTTGACCCCGGTTTTTTCGACCTTGTAAACAGCATCATATAACTCAAGCTTCGGAGTTACACGATTGTCATGATAATTCAATTTTCATAAGGTTTTGAAAGGTTTTTATATATAATCTAATCATGTCATCCCTTCGGGATTTTGGTTCACATTAATGTGGCAGATCTACAATAATACCATCCCTTCGGGATTACGTTGTGAAGCCTGGATAGACATTTTAACGATTAATACCATCCCTTTAGGATTACGTTATGAAGCCTGGATAGACATTTTAAGGATTCATACCATCCCTTTAGGATTACGTTGTGAAGCCTGGATAGACATTTTAACAATTAATACCATCCCTTTAGGATTACGTTGTGAAGCCTGGATAGACATTTTAACGATTAATACCATCCCTTTAGGATTACGTTATGAAGCCTGGATAGACATTTTAAGGATTCATACCATCCCTTTAGGATTACGTTG
>CAIQUS010000001.1 GCA_903875045.1 uncultured Bacteroidales bacterium | reverse complement strand
TAAATTAATTAAAATCAACGAGAAATGTTAAAACAGTACGAAACCGTTTTCATTATGACTCCCGTTTTGTCTGATGAACAGATGAAGGAAACGGTAGAAAAGTATCAGAAATTCCTCGTCAGCAAAGGTGCTGAGATAGTTCACGAGGACCATTGGGGGTTGCGCAAGCTCGCCTATCCCATTCAGAAAAAGTCAACAGGTTTCTATCATCTGATAGAATTCAAAGCAGAACCGACACTGATCAAAGAGTGGGAAGTGACTTTTAAACGTGATGAGCGGATCCTCCGCTTTTTAACGGTAGTATTTGACAAGCATATCCTCGCCTACAGCGAGAAGAAGCGCGCAAAGTCAAAGGCTGCAAAGGAAGTAAAAGAATAGTAACCATCCAAAAACTGTTTGATCATGGCAACACAACAACAAGGTGAAATAAAGTATCTGACCCCGATTGCGGTCGATACCAAGAGAAAGAAATATTGCCGCTTCAAGAAAAGTGGTATCAAATATATCGACTATAAGGACGCTGACTTCCTGCTCAAGTTTGTCAATGAACAAGGCAAACTGCTTCCCCGCCGTATTACCGGTACATCAACCAAATACCAGCGGAAAGTAGCACAGGCAGTGAAACGGGCGAGGCATATTGCCCTCATGCCCTATGTTGGAGATTTATTAAAATAAGGAGGCACGAACCATGGAAGTAATTTTAAAACAAGACGTCCTCAACCTGGGCTATACGAACGAAAAGGTAAATGTAAAGCCCGGTTATGCCAGGAATTATCTGATTCCCCAAGGCATTGCAATTCTGGCCACCGAGTCGAATAAAAAAGTTTTGGCGGAAACCCTGAAGCAGAAAGCACATAAAGAGGCTAAGATCAGGAAATCAGCGGAAGACCTCTCAGAAGGATTGAAATCCCTTATTGTAAGAATTGGCGCGAAAGCTGCTGAAAGCGGAAAAATATTCGGATCGGTGAATGCTATCCAGGTCGCACAGGCGTTGAAAGAGCAATTTGATTTCGATGTTGACCGTAAAAAAATTCATGTTGATCACGAACATATTAAAGAATTGGGATCCTACAAAGCTAAAATCCATCTCCATAAGGATGTTCAGGTGGAAATCAGTCTTGAAGTTTTTGCGGAGTAGAACTATCCTGAAAATTTGTAATTTTATCCCGGATTCCCAAAGATTCCGGGATTTTTTTTATGCTGTCGCACAACCAGATCAAACATATTTCGGCGCTTAAAGTGAAAAAGTTTCGCGAGGAGCACCAACAGTTTATTGCAGAAGGCAATAAACTTGTTATGGATATGGTCAACAGCACATTTCACATTGCAGGAATCTATGCTTCATCTGAATGGATCCTTGCTAACTTACCCCTTGTACGCAAGAACAATATTCCTGTTTTTGAAACGCTACCCCGTGAAATGGACAGGATTTCAGCCCTTTCAACCCCCAGCCCGGTCCTCGCAGTAATCGATATCCCATCATTAAATCAGCACATCAGCACATTATCACATCATCACATCACCACATTAACCCTGGCCCTCGATGATATTCGTGATCCGGGAAATTTTGGAACCATTATCCGTATTGCCGACTGGTTCGGGATAGAAACCGTACTTTGTTCAGAAAGTTGCGTGGATCTTTACAATCCAAAAGTTGTTCAGGCTACAATGGGATCCATTGCAAGGGTGAAGGTGATTCATTGCAACCTTGTTGAAACAATTCATTCACTGTCAGCTGCGGCTATTCAAACGCGATTATTGCCATCATTTCCTGTTTATGGAACTTTTCTGGAAGGAGATCCACTTTTTTCTCAGCCCCTTACTGATCACGGTGTTATTGTGATCGGCAATGAATCACGGGGTATTTCACAGGAATTGATCCCATTGATTACGCAAAAACTCTTTATCCCGTCGTTTGCATCATCTACCCCGGGAAAGGCTGAATCACTGAATGCATCTATTGCGGCGGCCATTATTTGTGCTGAATTCCGGAGGGGGAAGGGGAATTGAGAATTGAAATTGGAAATTGGAAATTAGAAATTGGAAATTGGAAATTGGAAATTGGAAATTAGAAATTGGGAGATGGAGACAGGGTTTGGAGTTTTTGGTCGGTTTATTTTTGGTTTGTTTGTGTTTTTGGCAGGATCAGCTTGTTTGGCAAATGGGTTTTCTAATGAAAATCTTTGTTATGACCCTTCCATAAAAACAATCCAGGTTTTCAAGGAAGGGTTCGAATTGGCACCGCCGATTATTGAGTTAAACTCAACAGACAGGCTCTCCATTCAATTTGATGATCTCGATCCGGACATTAAACGGTTTAAATATACCATCGTCCATTGTGAGGCTGACTGGCAGGTTTCATCCGACCTTACAATTGCCGATTATATCGATGGTTTCCGCGAGGAAAATATTGATCAGTATGCCTATTCCTATAACACAACGGTAAAGTACACCCATTTTCAAACAACTTTTCCTACGGGGAACATGCGTCCGAAACTCTCCGGAAATTACCTGCTGGTCGTTTATGATGATGACCCGTCGCAGCTGGTTTTTACGGTTCGGTTCATGGTTGTGGAAACTTCACCTGTTGTATCTACAGGAAAAGTTGTTCAAAGTTCACGCATTGGTGACCGCATTACCCATCAACAAATTGATTTTGTTGTGCATCTGAATGGATTCCAGGTACTCGATGTAGGGCAGGAGATGAAAATTGTGATACAGCAGAATGGTCGCTGGGACAATGTTCTGCGGTTATCAAAGCCTCGTTTTGCCCGGACAGATGAGCTCGATTACCGGTACGATGAGGCGATCGCTTTCAGTGGGGGTAACCAATTCAGGAATTTTGATATAAAAAGCCTTCAGTACCAGTCGGAACACATTGCCCGCATTGCATACGATACGACCAATCAGGTTTATCTCCAGGCTGATCAACCCCGGACCTTCAAGCAATATGCCTTTGAAAAAGATATCAATGGCCGTTTTTTTATTAAGAATGAAGAGCATGCCGAGAAGAGTTCCATCGAGGCTGATTATGCCTGGGTTCATTTTTACCTGCCTTATCCAATCTTAATGACCACCGGGACTTTTCATGTTCTTGGAGAACTGACATCGTGGCAGCTGAACAACGACAGCAGGATGTATTTCAATCCCGAACACAAAGGTTATGAAGTAAATCTATTTCTGAAACAGGGCTATTATAACTACATGTATGTGCTGAAGGAGAATGGAAAAAATACCGGAGATGAGTCCCTGATGGAAGGCAGCCACTGGGAAACCGAAAACGATTATACAATTTATGTTTATTATCACGAAAACGGTTCCATGTACGACCGTTTAATCGCGGTGAACTTTTTGAATTCAGTCCAGCCCTGAAATTTCATATTTAACCGTCAGCTAAAGCTGACGGCAATAGATTTGCTTAAGAAATCATCCATTGCCGTTGGCTTTAGCCAACTGTACATGTAATGGTTCTTTTTTTTCGGCTTTAGCCACATTAATCCAGACTTCCTGTCAAAAGGGGTATCCTATCCCAAAATTCCAAACGATATCCTTTACTTGCATTTTATTGAAATACCAGCGGTCGTTGGCCGGGTAGGAGGGAACCCGGATGCTGATGGCCGGATCAAAACGGAAAATAAAAAAATCGAAATCAAACCGGATCCCTACCCCGGCATCCAGGGCTATCTCGGACCAGAAGCCGGGAAAGGTGAACTTTCCGCCAGGGAGATTCTGAGATTCCTGGAGTAACCAGATATTTCCTGCATCAAGATAAACGGCCCCCCTGATCCACTGATAAACAGGGAACCGGTATTCGATGTTTGCCTCCAGTTGAATGTCTCCGATCTGGTTAAAGGTAGCACTTCCATCCACATTCTTATAACTTCCCGGACCAAGTGCGTACATTTTCCACCCTCGCATACCATTGGCACCCCCGGCAAAAAATGCTTTTTCAAAAGGCAACAGCGGAGAATTGCCATAGGGAATGCCAATGCCGCCATAAAACCGGTATACCAGTGAAAAATTGTCAGGAAAAATATTGTAGTGACGAAAATCAATGTCAGGACGGATATATTGTGAATAGGGCAAACCAAAAATCAGATAACCGCTATTTTCAGGCTTAGGAGTTTTAAAAACCTCATTCACAATATAGATGAGATTCCCCCCTGTTTCAAAATTGGCCCTGATATAGGTGAAATTCTTTATCTTGCTAAGTTGTTGATTATTAAAGGTAAACGTGTACTTTAAACCGGCAACCATGTGGTCGGTGTACTGGTTTTTCAATCTGTTGTCGTGCTCGCTGTTCATGACTGAATCAAAGTATGCATCAGTGTAAACTTTGACCAGAGAAACTTCGATGGGGTTCAGTACATGCTTGATTTTATCATTCTGATACCATGCATACCCAAAATTTATGTTTGAGATATGCCGGTCATAATGTTGTTGATGCTGGTAGTTATATCCAACATTGACGGTGGTTTTGGGCTTAAAGTATTTCGACAACCGTTCGGGTTTAATCGGTATCAGAAATTGAGGAAAGGTAATGCCGGCATTTACTCCTAATTCAATCGTATTAAAGAATGAATTACCAGATGAACCATCCGTCGCCTGCATCTGGAGTGATCCGCTCACATTGAACCGGAAAAGCTGCGCCCCCCTGAAAATATTCCGGTTCTGGTAACCGAAGTTGGCTTGAACACCGAACGCCCCTGCAGAATTTGTTCCATCGGTGGTAACCGAAAATGACTGTCCCGGGGCACGTGATAATTCAACAAAGCAATCAACCAAATCATGGCTTTGGAGTAATAGATTCTTTCCTTCCTCAACTTCCCTGAATTGAATGTTGATGTATTTGAATACTTGTAGGCTGGAAAGTTGGGCGTAACTTTGGTTGACATCAAAAAGGTTATAGTTGGATCCGGGGGTTATAAAGATTGACTGGGCGATCGTTCTGGGTTTAACCTTGAAACGGTCCTGGTAGAGAAAGTAGTAGGTATTGGGTGGCTGGTCTTTTACCGGGCTTTGGTAGGTTTTTGCCACCGTATCGTATTTGCCCGTAAAGGTTACAAGATGATCAAAACCAGGATATACATATACCCTGTTGATGAAATAGCGCTTATGAGGCACCTGTTGAACGGTTGTGAAATTGTCAAATGAGGGCATTACCCTGTTGATGATTTCAAGGGTGATATCACATTGATTTTGCCTGAAATTTGTGTCGATCGTGTATTTGATATATATGTTTGAAAACCGGAAAAAACCATAATTCATCAGGTTATTGGTGATTCGGGTACGTTCATCATTTAATACATACGAGTTGACAATGCTTCCTTTTTTTATCAGGCATTTGGCGGTATCCTTATTAACAAAGACGGCAAGTTGTGTATCGGCTACCGCATAAAACAAATTCCTCACCAGATAGGGGGAAGAAGCCTTGATACGGTAATGAACAGTAGCTTTTTTCTTCCTGTAAATAATTGTATCACTGATGTTTGATTTGAAATATCCTATATTGCCAAGATACATGTTTATCTGTTTCATGGATATTGTAACAAGGCTTGTATCAAGGATGACAGGTTCAGAGCCAACTTTCGTCCTGAGCCATTTCTTGAATTTGGTCTCCTTTCCTTTGCTGCCCATGTTGTACAAAGCAATATTCGTTCTGAACAATCCAAGTGTCTTGCTGTTTGGTTTCTGCTGAATGTAGGGCTCCAACTCCTCAGCCAAAATTCTGCGATCAGAGATCTTTATTTTGTTCTTCACCAGAAGATATTCACCGGGAGCGAAATTTTTTGTGACATTGCAGCCGGAAAGGAACAGCAGTGCAACCATGAACACATAAAAAGTGCTTTTGGATATGGCAGTCAACTTTTTTATAAAATTTAGGACTTCAATCACCTTTCAGACAAATATTTTATTTTCACTTTCCAGTGAACAAAAATAGGGATTAAAATTCAATTCCCCGTTCGCCTTATTTTCTTGTCCTCAGGTCTGAACTATTCCCGGCCTCTGGTAACTTCAAATGGCGTAAAATTTTGTATCTTTCCTTGACTTCGGGAATTTATTTCCCTAATTTTATAACACTGAATTTTCTGTTACCTTTTTAATGCCGGGAATGATTGTCAAGATTTTCTTAAATATCAAATTATATGAAAACATTACTCACCATTTTAGCTGCCCTGATCATGTTTTCCATGTTGGGAAACGCTCAGGTCGGAATAAACGATGACAGCAGCCTGCCCCATCCTTCTGCAATCCTGGATGCAAAATCAACAGAAAAAGGCTTATTGCCACCCCGTATGAACACCTTGCAGCGCAATGCGATTGTAAGCCCGGCTGCAGGACTGGTCATTTATAATACCGATCTGGAATGTCTTGAATTTTTCACTGGGTCGACCGGTGGTTGGAATTGTCCGTGCATGAGTTATGGCATGCTCAATTGCAATGAAATAGTGGTTCACGGAACTTATAGTACAGGCATACCGCTAACGGGTTCCAATTATATTACGATTGGGGTCAATGTGTTGAAGAGGGGCAGCTATTATATGTCAACAGTTCCGGTAAATGGATATTACTTTTCAGGAACGGGAACTTTCACAAATCCGGGAATACAATCGATAAGCCTGGCAGGAACCGGGGTCCCGGAAAATGCCGAAACAGATGACTTTACTGTTGGTTTTGGGCCATCGAATTGTAATTTTCAGGTTACTGTAGTGAATATTATTCCTCCGGGCCTTTTCAGAAGCGGTATCTTTCTTCACCATTCCACCGGAGGAAACATCTGGGGTCCAAATTACAGTACGACGAGTATTCCTCAGGAGATGACAGCCTATAATGCTTCACATGGGTACACAGGGGCAATGGCTGTTACCATGAATGAAGAATTTTGGGCCCCGGGCGACAACGAATGGGTGACCCAGCATGTTTTTTTTGAGGACCCAAGCCCTGTGACAGGTGTTGGCTACTATCTTCCAAACAACAAGGTCATCGTTGTCAAATCCTGTTTTCCATCCTCCGCTATGTCCGGGGTTGGGGGACCGGCTGATACCCTCAGTCCTGATGTAAAAACAATTTACAATTACAAGTGGCACTGGCGGCATATCATCAGGGTGATGGCCGCGCACCCTGAAAATTTCTTTGCCATCTGGACCAATGCGCCTCTCGAGCCAAATTCAACAAATGCCACTGAAGCCTTACTGTCTAAACAATTTTGTACTTGGGCTAAAGATACCCTGGCTGTCGGGACCGACCCTTTGTTTGGCTCCTTCCCTCCCAATGTTTATGTCTTTGATTTCTTTTACAAACTTACTGGCCCAAACGGCATGATGCTCGAAATATACCGGGTTGGTTCGGGCGATAGTCATCCAAATGCAGATGCCACCCAGTTGGTGGCACCACAGTTTGTTCAGGAAATATTCAACGCTTCGATTACCTATGAAGGAATTTACTCACCTCTGAAAAGAAGTCAAAAGCCGGGTCATTTTAGCCCAGGTGTTGACAGGCATTAGTTACCGGGATTGACAGGTCTGGTTTATTCGAAGTCAGCCTGAGCTGGTGTAGCTGGGGCCAGGGTGACGGGATCAATAATAGTATCAGATGAGTCATTAAAATCGGCTTCCGGTGGTGTGATCGGAGCCAGGTTGGTAAATTCAGTGCCAGAGATCGGGGCAACATCGGAAAAGTCGGCTTCAACGGGTACAACAGGCTCTAAAGAAGCTATATCGGCAGTAGTTGTTGTGTAAAAATCTTCAAAGGTAGCTTCCCCCGGCGTCAGTGGAACGAGGGAATGTACATCGACAATAGATACCTCACCTGTTTTATTAACCGGAGCACCATCGTTTTCACCGAAAAGGAATCCTGCCTGGAGGGTGAAGATTGCTGAGATGATCATCGTAGTTGTTTTCATTTTACCTGTGTGTTTGAATTTATAGAAACAAAGATAAACCGGATATACCATCCTATAAATTGTTTTCGGTTGAATGATCATATCGCCCTGCCATGAGTTGAAAAAATCCGGCGAAAATGAAAAAGGGAGGATAGCGATAAAATATGGGTTTTGGCGGAACATATCATGAGAGTTTCAAACCTAATTTGTTTTGAATGATTTTAAATTACGAATTTTCTTTTGAAGTTTGTTGCTTTAAAGATACATAAGGTTACTTTTGTCAGACTTAATTCTACTTTGACAGATTAAATAAAAGGCTTGATAATACTGGTGTTTCAAAAAAAAGTGGTATCTTTATGTCATCGAAGAACAAGCTCTCCGTTCCCAACAATGTTTAATTCAT